>NZ_JBEOYD010000047.1:0-78092 GCF_040296885.1 Streptomyces sp. NPDC001980
TGCTTCCCGGTAAGGCGCCGGCGTGCGGTGGCGGCCACATGTCCTCCGAATGCTTCTCTGCCCGGCGGGCGCATTGACAATACAACTTACGAATCGTAACTTACGAGCCGTAAGTTACGTCTCGTAACCTGCTTGCACCGGGAGTGTCGCATGAAACTGGGGATGGACCACGGGTCGCTGGTCGCCTGGGACCCCGACGGCAAGGAGTGGGTCGTTGTCGGCTCGCGGTGGAACCACGACCTGCTGGCCTTCCTGGCCGACGGGGAAGAGGCGGTGCGTGAGGCCGAGCGCACGTTCACCGATCCGGAGCGGGTTCCGGGCCGGCCGCCGGGCGGGCTGCCCTTCGCGCCGGCTTCGCTGCGCGCGTTCGCCCTGTGGGAGTCCCACATGGTCAACGGGGCGAGGGGCATGGTCGCCGCGTTCGGCTCCCCGGGCGTCCGTCGGCTGGCGCGGGGATTCGAGTCGGTGACCGGCCGCGCTCTGCCCCCGTTGCGTCCCAAGGCCAACTACTACCGCGAGCCGCAGTTCTACATGGGCAATCACCGCTCGGTGCTGCCGGACGGAGCGGAGGTGGCGTGGCCGTCGTTCGCCCAGGTCCTCGACTTCGAGCTGGAGTTGGGCGTTGTCATCGCCCGCGAGGTCAGGGACTGCACGCCGGCCGAGGCAGTGGCGGCCATCGGCGGTTTTGTGGTCATGAACGACTGGAGCGCACGCGACACCCAGTGGGACGACACCCGCCGCGGCACGTTCGGCGGTGTGGTGAAGGCCAAGACGTTCGCCGGTGCCATGTCCGCGGTCGTCGTGACGGCCGACGAGGTACTACCCCGGTGGCGCGCGCTGACCGGCCGGGTCCTGGTCAACGGGGAGGTATGGGCGCAGGGCGGCACCGCATCCCCCCTGCACGACCTGGGAGCAGCCGTCGCCTACGCCGCGCGCGGCGAGTCCCTCGGCCCCGGCGAGGTACTGTCCAGCGGCACTCTGCCGGGTTGCTGCGGGCTGGAGATGCGCCGCTTCCCCCGTCCGGGCGACGAGGTTCGCCTCGAGCTCGAGTTGGGGGCCGGTGAGCCGGCCACGGTCACCAACACCCTCGGCGCGCGTCCGCGCCGTGCCGCGGAGGGCATGCGGGGCGTGGCCGTGGTGACCGGCTGCGACTCCGGCATCGGCAAGGAGCTGGCCAGGGAGTTGCACCGCCGCGGCCGCACCGTGTACGCGACCGGGCTGAAGACGGAGGCCATGGACGACCTGGCCGCCGCCGGACTGCGCGTCGCCGCCCTCGACGTCACCGACCCCGCCGGCGTGAACGCATTGGTCGAACGCCTCACCGCGGACGGTGAGGTGGTGGACCTGCTGGTCAACAACGCAGGCTACGGCGCCATGGGCCCGGTGATCGAGATGCCGATCGCCGATGTGCGCCGACAGTACGAGGTGAACGTCTTCGGGCTGCTGACGACCACCCAGCGGTTGGCGCAGGGCATGATCGAGGCCGGTCACGGCACCATCGTGAACATCGGATCGACCTCAGGGGTGCTGACCTCGCCCTTCGCCGGTGTGTACTGCTCCACCAAGTCGGCGGTCCATGCGCTCACCGATGCCATGCGTATGGAGCTCGCGCCCTTCGGGATCGCCGTCGTACGCATCGAACCGAACCAGATCCGCACCCGCTTCGGCGACACCGCGACCACCGGCCTGACCGCTCGCATCTCGGCGGATTCGCGGTACCTCAGGCTGCGTGACGCGATGACCTCCCGCGCCCAGGGATCGCAGACCAGCAATGCCATGCCGGCCGATGAGTTCGCCCGGAAGGCCGCGGACGCCGTGCTGTCCGACAAGCCCCCCGTCAGGCTGAGGCTCGGCCGCGAAGTGTGGCCCTACACCGTGTTCAAGCCGTTCCTGCCGTCCCGGCGGATCGACGCGATCCTGAGTAAACGCTTCGGCCTGGACAGACTCGGCTCGTAGGAGCGGCACGACGGGAACGGTTCTCCTTTGGCCGGGCAGTCCGGGGGCGATCCCCTCGGGCCACCCGACCAAGGCGGTTGCAGCCGCCGCTCGCAGGGTCACCGTAACGGCTGCGATTCCGCCCGCCGGACAGCCGGTTCCGAGACGGCGGGGACTTTTGCGGGGATGCGTGGACGGGCCGCTGTTCGACGGCTCGGGCGGGGAGAGCACGGCCGCGGAGAGCTACGGCCGTGTCCTCGGCGGCGATGCTCAGAAGGGATAGTGGGCGTGCCGGCTGGCGAGGGTGACCCAGCGGGTGCTGGTGAAGGACTCGATGCCCCAGCGGCCGCCGAAACGGCCATAACCCGAGGACTTGAGGCCGCCGAAGGGAGCATGGGGTTCGTCGGCGACGGACTGGTCGTTGATGTGCGCGATGCCGGTGCGGATACGGCGGGCGACCGCCAGGCCGTGGGTGCCGTTCTCGGTGATGATGCCGCAGGTCAGGCCGTTGTCGGTGTCGTTGGCCTTGGTGACGGCCTCGTCGTCGGTGGTGAAGGTGTCGATCACGCACACGGGGCCGAAGGCTTCGGTGTGGTGCAGCAGGGCGTCCTCGGCGACGTGGGTGAGCACGGTGGCCGGGTAGAGCGCGCCGTCCGCTGCGCCACCGCCGGTCAGCACGGTGGCGCCCTTGGCGACGGCGTCCCGGACCAGGTCGGCGACCCGCTTCGCCGCCTTAGGGGTGACCAGCGGGCCGATCACGGCGGCGGGATCGGTCGGTTCGCCGGAGGGCAGCGCCGCCGCCTTCGCCGCGAGCTTGGCGGTGAACTCCTCGGCCAGCGAGGCGTGCACCAGGATGCGGTCGGCGGACATACAGATCTGTCCGGAGTTCATGAAGGCGCCGAAGGCGGCGGCGTCGACCGCGTAGTCGACGTCTGCGTCGTCGAGCACGACGACCGCGTTCTTGCCACCGAGTTCAAGCACCGCGGGCTTGAGGAACTGCGCGGCGACGGCGCCGATGATCCGGCCGACGCCGGTCGACCCGGTGAAGTTCACGGCCCGTACCCGAGGATCGGCGATGAGCGTCTCGGCGATCTCAGGGGCGTCGGCCGGGTCGTTGGTGATCACGTTGAGGACGCCCGGGGGCAGCCCGGCGTCGCGCAGCACGTCGGCGATGAACAGGCCGCAGGAAAGCGGGGCGTCCTCGCTGGGCTTGAGCACCACCGTGTTGCCAGCCGCCAGCGGCGCGGCGACCGCGCGGACGCCGAGGATGACCGGAGCGTTCCACGGCGAGAAGGCGGCGACGACGCCGACCGGCTCGCGCACTGCGAACCCCAGGGCGCCCTCCTCCTGCGCGGCCAGTACCTCACCGCGCGGGGCGGTCACCGCGGCGGCGGCCTCACGGAACGTGTGCGCGGCCAGGCCCACGTTGAAGTACGCCCACCCCCGGGTACCGGCCACCTCGCCGGCCATCAGGTCGGCGGCCTGCTCACGACGTTCCTCGACCAGGTCGGCGGCCTTGAGGAGGATCGCGCGGCGGGTGTAGGGGCTCACCGCGGCCCAGGCGTCGAACGCGCCCTGCGCGGCGGCCACGGCGAGCGTGACGTCCTCAGTGCCGGCGGCTGCCACCACGGCGTACACCTCGCCGGTGTGCGGGGCGAGGTCCTGGGTGGTGCGGCCCGACCGTGCGGGCACTTCCTTGCCGCCGATCAGCAAATCACGGGTGAGGGTCATGGAGACTCCGCTGAGGTGAGGGGCTGTGCTCCGGCGTCCGCCTCGGGGCTTCCGGCACGCCGGAACGCGCGCCGGAAGCCCTGAGGCGGACACCGATCGCACGGCCGGGGAGACGGGGTGCCGCACGGTCGGGTTGGGGGCGTCGCACGGCCTGGGAGACCGGGTGCGGCAGGGGCGGTGTCAGGACGGGAGCCGGGAGAGGTGCGCCGGCATCCCGGCCACCAGCCGGACGAAACGGGTGGCGGCGTCCTTGCCCACCGTGGCTCCGACGATCCCGTCCACCACGGCGTGGCCCATCGTGCTCAGGCCGCCGTCGTGGACGGCCACAGCCAGCCGGGGCTTGATCTCCCGAACGTAGTCGATGACTTCGCCGGTTCGGGACCAGGGACCCTGGACCGGCACAAGGAGCGTGTCCACCGGGCTCGGCGGCACGGTGAAGGCGTCACCCGGGTGGAAGACCGTTCCGGCCACGAGGAAGCCGACGTTGGGGACGCGCGGAAGATCGGGATGGACGAGTTCGTGAAGTTCGCCGTGCACCTCGACCTCGATGCCGTCGACGTCGAAGGTGTCTCCGTCCCCGACGACGGTGACCCGGTCACCGATTCCGTCGAGCCTGGCCGCCACGGACCGGTTGGTCCAGATCCGCAGGGCGGGATTGGCCTCGGCGGCTGCCCGCAGCCAGTCTTCGGCGAAGTGGTCGGCGTGTTCGTGGGTGACGAGCACGGCGTCCGCGTCGTCGAGGGCATGGGGCTCGGTGTACTCGCCCGGGTCGATGACGATGACGGCACCGGGTCGTTCGAGGCGGACGCAGGCGTGACCCCATTTGGTGAGCCGCAGATCCGGCTGAAGCGAGCTCACCGCTGGAGCTCCTCGGCCGGGACCCACGTCCCGTGGAAGCCGTACCGGAGCCGGAAGGGGATCTTCACGGTGGCGATGGGGCCGGCGGCGATGTCGAGAGCGTCGAGGACGACCAGGTCGTGCCGGTTCTGGTCGCGTCGGCCGATCAGCGCGAGCAGGTAGCCATCGCCCTCGGCGGAGCCCTCCGACTTCGGCACGAACACCGGCTCCTCGGGTGCGGCGTGCTCGCCGGGGGCCCAGAAGGTTGTCTCGCCGGTGTGGTCGTCGCGGTGGATGAGCGAGTTGAACGGCGGGCCCATCGGACCGACCTCGCACTTGGGCACATCGGGGTGCATGCCGCCGATCCACGCATGCCGGTTGCGCTCCATCAGCACGCGCGGGTCGACCCGGGGCATGTCACCGGGAGAAGCGATCAGCTGCTCGCTGCGGTAGGTGTCGGTGGCGTCCTCCCAGTGCGGTGCGCCGCCCTTGAGGTCGAACATCCAGCGGTGCAGGAACGGAGGCTGCTCGGGCAGCGGACCCACGGTCGTGATCGGGAACTGGGAGAACCAGCCGGACTTGGTCGTGAAATGGTCGGCGACCACGCTGTCGCCGTCCGTCCAGGCGTTCAACGAATGCGTCTCCATGAGCTGTTCGCTGCGGAACCAGCGGATGCCGCTCACGCCCTCCTCGCGCGGGATGATCGCCACATACGTCTCCTGGTTCGGGTCCCAGACGAAGTACTGTGCCTCCCGCTTCAGCTGTTCCAGATCGGCGACCATGGGCGAGATGGTGAAGACGAAGTGGTCCCGGGTGACCAGCCAGTCGTGCACCATCGACGAGTACGGCACCTCGAAGGTCTGGGAGCGCGTGACCTTGCCGGAGGCCGAGATCTCGTAGATGTGGATCTGCTTGTCGGGCAGACCGCTGGCGTTGTACGCGAAGGCAATCAGCTCGCCGGTGCGCGGGTCGTGCTTGGGATGGGCGGTGAAGGTACGCCCCGGGATCTGGCCGGAGAAGTCGTGGACGCCCCGGGTCTCCAACGTCAGTGGGTCCAGCTCGTACGGGAGGGCCGCCTCCTTGAGCGCGAGCAGCTTGCCGGCGTGCCAGATGATCGAGGTGTTGGCGTTGCCGTCGTCGATCCCGGACACGGACGGGTCGTCGGTGTAGGGGTTGCGGTAGGCACCGAACAGGGCCTGGCGGGCCTGGCGTTCCAGCTCGAAACGCTTGGTCCGGACGTACCTGGTCTTCAGATCGGCGTGGCCGTTCTCGAACCGCACCATGTGGATCATGCCGTCGCCGTTGATGTACACGTCGTTCGGGAACCGTGGGGGGTACTGGGTGTCCGCGGCGGCGCGGTAGAAGGCGCCGTTCAGCTCGGGCGGGATGCGGCCCTCGATCTCCAGGTCGTAGACGTCGGCCTCGATCCGGGAGGAGGCGAAGAAGCCGCGGAACTTGGGGGTGTCCGGCCATTGCATGGTCTGCGGGGGCGGCTGGGTCCCCACTTGCTGGCGCGTCGTGTCCGGCTGCGTCGGAACGGCCATGGCGTCCTCCTCAGGGCATGGCTGATCAAGCGAAGAATCGGATTGATGTCTGCCGTTGATGCCTTCCGGCAGAGGGCGGCGGTGAGAAATGACACCCGTGCGCGCGGCCCGAGATCTGGCGTTCATCTGCCCGTAACAGCGATGATGGTGCCGGAGCTCCTGGGGCGTCCAACAGCGGAATGCGCAGGAAACGATCGGAGAGTCCGATGGATCTTCGGCAGATGGAGTACGCGGTGGCGATCGCCGACGAGCTCAACTTCACGCGGGCTGCCACACGCTGCCACATCGGGCAGTCCGGCCTGAGCCATCAGATCGCCGAGCTGGAACGAGAGGTCGGGACCCGGCTGTTCGACCGTACGAGCCGCAGCGTCCGGCTGACTCCCGCCGGTCAGACGTTCGTCGCGGGCGCCCGAAGCGTGCTGAGAACCGTGCAGGAGATGAGT
The DNA here is from genome assembly GCF_040296885.1 of Streptomyces sp. NPDC001980. Lineage (NCBI taxonomy): Bacteria > Bacillati > Actinomycetota > Actinomycetes > Kitasatosporales > Streptomycetaceae > Streptomyces > Streptomyces sp. NPDC001980. The sequence continues at coordinate 6,491 of NZ_JBEOYD010000047.1, forward strand.
GCGGCGATCGCCTCCATCGACGGAGACGTGCAGGGACAGCTACTGCTGGGAGCAATGACGCTCACGGCCGGGGACATCGACATCCTGGGCCTGCTGCGGGAGTTCCAGGAGTCACATCCCGCAGTCGAGGTCATCGTGTCCGATGCCGCCAGCGCGACGGCGACCGCACAGCTGCTGACCGGTGAGCTGGAGGTGGCCGTCCTCGCGCTCCACGAGGAGCAGCTGCCGGCCGGGATCGCTCACCACCTGATCCGCCTGCACCCGCTCGTAGCCGTCGTCGGCCGCCGGCATCGCCTGCGCGGCTCCGGCGTCACGAGCCTCGGAGCGCTGGCCGACGACCGATTCCTGGACTGCACACCCGAGACGGGTCTGCGCACGCAGGTGGACGCGGCGTTCGGCCGCGTGCGGGCGCGGCGCCGCAGTGCGTGCGCGTTGCGCAACGCGGGCGATCTCGCCTCGCTGGCCTTGGAGGGGATCGGGGTGAGCGTGGTGCCCCGCCCGGTGGCTGCGGCGATCGTTCCGGCCGAGTACGCCGACTGCGTGCTGCGGCTCGACGACCCGCAGGCTCTTCTGCCCCTGGCGCTCGCACACCGGGACCCCGCTCCGACCTCGCCCGCAGCACAGGCGTTCCTGCGACTCGCGCTCGCCCGGCTGGCCCCTGACAGCGCCGCCGGCATCGACGCCGCCTCCCTGTCCGACTGACACCTGGCCCGAGGACCGTGCGCCACATGCCCGACCTGCACCCGGGCAACCGCCGCCTCACGGGAGGCGGCGGTTGCCCGGGTGCTGTGGGGGCTACTGGCCGAGTTCCTCCAGTGGCGCCTGCTTGGTCTCCATGCCGAAGCGGGCGGTGACGGCCAAGCCGACGACCAGGACGGCCGCGAAGAGGCCGAAGACGAAGGCGATGCCGTTGTCGACGAGGGCGCCGATGACACTGGGGGCGAGGACTGCGGCGAATCCGCGCCACGAACTGGCGCTCAGGGTGCCCCAGGAGCGCATGCGGGTCGGGTAGATCTCGGCGGTGTAGGCGTACACCAGCGGGTCGATGGCGCTCACGCCGAGCAGCATCAGGCCGCCGCTGACCAGCAGCGCGGGCCAGGTGTGGAGAAGGCCGGTGACACCGAGGGCGACCGCGAGCAGGGCCCCGACGAGCGAGATCGTGTAACCGGTGAGAAACCAGCGGCGTCGGCCCACTCGGTCGACGGTGGCTCCGACGACGATGATCAGCGCGATGGAGGCGAGGGTGACCGCACCGCTCAGGAGGCTGGCGGTCGCCGGGGAGACACCGACCCTCTTGACGTAGAGGCTGGGCATCCAGGCGGTGCCTCCGAGCAGGGCGAAGAACACGGTGAACCACAGCACCCAGGCCGTGACCGTCCGTCTGCGGTACTGCGGCGACAGCAGCTCCGTGTGGCGCGTCGCGGCCAGGTCGGCGCCCGGTGCGCTCCCGGCCGGGGTGTCGGGGACCGGCGCGGAGGTGGCCGTACCGGCTGCGGTCTCCATGGCGGTGACGATCCGCTCCGCCGCGGCGAGCTGCCCCCGGCGGATCAGGACGCGCGGCGACTCTGGCAGCAGGCGCCAAGCGGCCAGGGCGACCAGCAGCGGGGCGCCGCCGATGGCGAACAGCAGGCGCCACGCGGTCTCGGGGCTGGTGGACGCGAGCAGCGCGGCCGCGGTCAGCGAGGTGGCCAGGTTGCCGAGCGGCGAGGCCAGCTTGTAGAGAACGGTGACCCTGCCCCGTTGCCGGGCGGAGACGAACTCGCCCAGCAGGGCCGACGCCACGGGTACTTCGGCGCCGAGGCCGAAGCCCTGGATCATCCGGAGGGCGCCCAGGCTGGTGCTGCTCCAGGACACGGCCGAGATCAGAGCGAACACGCCCATCACGACGAGGGCGGCCAGGAAGACGCGTCGGCGCCCCAGTCGCTCGCTGACCAGGCCGAATCCGATCGCCCCCGCCGCCTGCCCGAGGAAACCGGCGCTGACCAGCAGGCCGGCCTGGCTGGAGCTGAGGCCGTAGGTGGCGGATACGGCGCTGAGGACGGTGGCGATGGAGACGATGTCGAAGGCGTCGAAGAAGGTTCCCGCCCCGAGGGTTCCTACGACGCGGGCGTGGAAGCGGGAGACCGGGACGCGGTCCATCCGGCTGATCAACTGGTCGGCTTGCAGGGCTTGTTGGGTGCTCTGCGCATCTGTCACGGCCATGGCGGCAGCTCCTCGTCGAGCTTGCAGGGGGGATGCGGCCCTGCGCGAGATCCAGCCACTTTCACTGAATAAAAGTGGCTTGTTCCATCCGGAAGGAACCAAAGCACCGGCGCCAGGCGGTGGTCAAGAGGCCGGAGGTGATGGACACCGCCACCTTGTCGGAGTTATCGTCCCAGCAATTTTTGAAAGCAGCTTTTATTGAACGAAAGCAGAGGGGTCGTCATGGGATGGTTGGAGCTGGAAGGCCGCCGAGCGCTCGTCATGGGGGCTGGAGGGCTGGGTGCCGCCTGCGCCCGGGGCCTGGCGGACGCCGGGGCGCGCCTGGCCGTGGTGGACGTGGACGAGGCGAGACTCAAGTCGCTGCGGGACGATCCCGCCCTCGCGGACACCGACGTGCGCGTGCTTCCGGCCGACGTGACGACCTCGGAGGCGTGCGAGGAGGTCATCGGGGTGGCGGCCGCCGAACTGGGCGGGCTGGACGTGCTGGTGCACGCCGTGGGCACGAACGACCGCCGTCCGGTGCTGGACACCCCGGACGAGGCGTGGGAGCGGATCGTCACACTGAACCTGTCGACCGCCTTCTGGGCCGGGAGGGCGGCGGGGCGCCTGATGCGCGACGCCGGCCGGGGCAGCATGGTGTTCTTCTCGTCGGTCTCCTCCCGCCTCGCGCACAAGCACCACGCTCCATATGCGGCGAGCAAGGGTGGCCTTGACCAGCTGATGAAGGTGATGGCCCGGGAGTGGGCGGCCGACGGCGTGACCGTCAACGCGGTCGCCCCCGGCTACACGGAGACCGAGCTGACCAGCGAGTACCTGGCCAGGCCGGGGATGCGCGAGGAGATGGTCGGGCTGGTGCCGGCCGGGCGCCTGGGCACGCCGGAGGACGTGGTGGGAGCGGTGCTGTTCCTCGCCTCGCAGCGGGCGTCGTTCGTCACCGGACAGGTCCTGTACGTGGATGGCGGCCGCACCCTCGTATGACCGCGCCGGACCGGAAGGCCGCCAAGGCCGTCAGCTGCCACCGAGCAGCCGCGTGATCTCCCGGCAGGCGCCCAGCAGCGGCGGGCGCAGTTCGTCGAGCAGGCGGGTGACGGGGAACTCCATGGCCGGAACGGCCACGTTGACTGCGGCGACCACCGAACCCGACGCGTCGAAGACGGGGGCGGCCACCGAGCGCAGTCCGTAGGCGAGCTCCTCGTCCTGCACCGCCCAGCCCTCCTTGCGGATCTCGGCCAGGGCGGGTCGCAGCTCGGCGAGCGACCGCATCGCGTTGGGGCCGGTGGTCCCGGCGAAGGACGCTTCCGTCAGGCGCTGTTCAAGCTCCGTGTCGTCCAGACCGGCCAGCAGCACCTTGCCGATGGAGGTGCCGACCGCGGGAAGGCGGGAGCCGACCTGGATGTTGGCGGTCACCAGATCGTTGTTGCGCAGCCGGATCAGGTACAGCACGCGGTCGTCGGACAGAGTGCCGAGGTTCACCGTCTGACCGGTCGCCGCGGCGAGCCGACGCAGTGGCCCGTCGGCCAGTTCCACCAGATCCATACCGCGCAAGGCCGAGAAACCGAGCGTGAGGACCTTCGGAGCGGGCCGGTAGGCGCCGTCCGGCAGCTGTTCCAGAAAGCCCTCGGTCACCAGGGTGGCGGCCATCCGGAAGGCGGTCGGCAGCGGAACCCCGGTCTCGGCGGCCATGTCGGTGAGCTTCATCGACGGTCGCTGTTCGGAGAACAGCCCGAGCAGCCGCAACCCCTTGGCCAGCGCCTCGACGTGGTAGCTCCGCTTCGACGCGGAGCCCTCGGAGGACGGGGAGGTCGGTTCGTCACGCGGCGGCACTCGGGGCTCGCTTTCTGTATGGGCGCACCTGACAAGGAACTTTCATTGTACGGAAGTCGATATCACGCAAGAGAGCTCTTGCGTGACGAGGAGGACTCGAGGAACTCATGGCAGAGCGACTGACCGGGCTGCTGCCCGGAGAACTGGACGAGGAACAGGCGGAGGTCTACCGGGCCATCACCGGCGGCCCGCGCGCGGCCGGGTCGCAGGCGTTCGCACTGACCGATCCGGAAGGACGGCTGCGCGGCCCGTTCAACGCCATGCTGCTCAGTCCGCCGGTGGGCCTTGCGGTGCAGGCCCTCGGCGCGGCAGTGCGATACGGATCCGTCCTGGGCGACCGGGCACGGGAACTCGCGATCCTCGCCGTGGCCGCACACTGGAACAGCACCTTCGAACGCGAGGCCCACGAGGCCGTGGGCCGGGCCGCCGGACTGACCGAGCCGGAGATGGCCGCACTGCGTACCGGCACGGTCCCAGAGTTCGGCGACCCCGGCGAGCGGGCCGCCCTGCGGGCAACCTTCGCGATGCTGCACCACGGGACGCTGAGCGACGAGGAGTACGCCGACGCCGTGACCGCGGTGGGAGAACGGGGCCTGTTCGAACTGACGACGCTCGTCGGCTACTACGCCACCCTGGCCCTTCAGCTTCGAGTTTTCGCAGGTGAGGGGCCTTGACAGGCCGTAGCCGACCCATCAATACTCATGCCGTATTCACCCAGCGAATTCCACTTTCATCCATCGAAAGTAGGCAGGCCCCGTGAAGCTGATCACCTTCGACGACAGACGTGTCGGCAGGCTGGAACTGGAAGAGCGGCTGGTGCTGCCGCTGGAGGTGAGGAGCACCCGGGAGTACTTCGAGCGTGACGGCCAGGTCCGCGAGACCGGTGATCGGCTGTCGCTGGACGACGTACGGCTGCGCGCGCCGATCGTGCCGAAGAAGTTCTTCCACACCTCCGGGAACTTCCGGGAGCACGAGGACGAGTCGAAGAACGTCGACTGGTCGCACCCCATGCACAAGGGCATCGTCTTCTTCCAGAACGTCGACGCGATCGTCGGCCCCGACGAGCCGGTCATCTACCCCGAGCACCTGACCAGCGAGCTGGACTACGAGCTGGAGATCGCCGTCGTCATCGGCAAGCCAGGCAAGTTCTTCGGCGTGGACGACGCGCCCGACCACATCGCCGGTTACGTCGTCTTCAACGACGTCACCGCCCGCGACATCCAGCGCCGCGAGATGGAGTCCGGCGTCTTCTCCTTCTGCAAGGCCATCGACACCTTCTGCCCCGTCGGCCCCTACATCGTCACCGCCGACGAGATCCCCGACCCCCAGAACCTCGACATGGAACTGCGCGTCAACGGCGTGGTCCGGCAGAAGTCCAACACCAACCGCATGTCCGTCTCCATCCCGCACCTGGTCGCGTACCACTCCCCGCAGGGCTACAGCGCCGGCGACCTGATCACCACCGGCACCGTCCAGGGCGTCGCCGGCTTCAGCGGCGACCCCGACATGTACCTCAAGCCGGGCGACGTCGTCGAGGCCGAGGTCGAGCGCCTCGGCGTGCTGCGCACCCCCATCGTCAGCTGGGAAGAGGGCCACGGCACCCCCGTACCAAAGAAGGTGGACTGGTGAGGCTGGCAGTCCTCGACGGCCGCGCGGTGGTGGTCCGCGGCGACGGGGCCGCGGGCGTCCGCTGGGCTTCGCAAGGACGACTGCCGGACGACCCGATGGCCCTGCTGGAGGACTGGCCCCGCGTGCGGGACTGGGCGGCCGGACTGCCCGACGAGGCGTACGACACCCCCGTCGACCCCACCGCACTCGACGCGCCGGTGCCGCGCCCCCGCCAGATCTTCGCCGTGGCCCTCAACTACCCGCCGCACGCGGCGGAAGCCGGCTTCACCCCGCCCGACGAGCCGCTCGTCTTCACCAAGTTCCCGTCCTGCATCACCGGCCCACACACCACCGTCGCCCTCCCCGACGGCAGGGTGGACTGGGAGGTCGAACTCGTCGCCGTGATCGGACGCGAGACGTACAAGGTGAGCGAAAACCGCGCCTGGGACGCCGTGGCCGGCCTGACGGTGGGCCAGGACCTCTCCGAACGCGTCACCCAACTCCAGGGAAAGCCAGCTCAGTTCAGCCTGGGCAAGTCCTTCCCCGGCTTCGGCCCGACCGGACCCGTCCTCGTCACTCCGGACGAGTTCGAGGACCCGGACGACCTAGAGATCACCGGACTGCTCAACGGTGCGGCCGTCCAGCACGACCGCACCAAGTCCATGGTCTTCCCGGTGCCGGACCTGATCGCGCGCCTCTCCGCCGTACTGCCGCTGTTCCCGGGCGACCTGATCTTCACCGGCACCCCGGCCGGGGTCGGCAACCGCATGAACCCACCCCGGTACCTCACCATGGACGACGAACTCGTCAGCGGTATCGAGGGCATCGGCGAGATCCGCCAGCGCTTCACCGGTCCGGCGCGGCCTCCGCACGCCCTCTGAGCGCCCCAGTACACCCCGCACCCGACCGTCGCAGACAAGGACCCCCATGTCCGAGCACACGCCGCCACCCATGCCCATCCCCCGTCGCTTCGAGGGCCGCACCGTGCTGGTCACCGGCGCCGGCACCGGTTACGGCGCCGAGATCGCCGTCCGTGCCGCGCGGGAAGGCGCCCAGGTCGCCGTCCACTACCGCAGCTCCGCCGCCGGCGCCGAGCAGACCGTCACCCGCATCAAGGACATCGGCGGCCAGGCGTTCACCGTGCAGGCCGACATCGCCGTCCACCAGGACGTCATCCGCATGGCCGAGGAAGTGTTCGGCCATTACGGCGGCTTGGACGTGCTGGTGAACAACGTCGGCGACGTGGCGGGCGACCAGATGTCCTGGCGAGACCTCACCGAGGAGTCCATCGACCATGTGCTCGCCGTGGACGTCAAGGGAACCATGCTGTGCGTGCACGAGTTCGGGTCCCGGATGCTGGAGCAGGGGCACGGCGCGATCGTCAACATCGGCTCCACCGTGATCGTACGCGGCAGCGCGCGGGCCCCGCAGTATGCCGCCGCGAAGTACGGCATCCTCGGCATCACCAAGTCCTACGCCCAGGCGTTCGCACCCTTCGTACGGGTCAACACGTTTGCGCCCGGGTTCATCGAGACCGACACCCTCCTGAACCGCGCGGACTGGAAGTCCGGACGACGGGAGGACATGATCGCCAAGACGCCGATGAGCCGTATCCCGGGCCCGGCCGAACTCGCCGGCACCGCCCTCTTCCTCGCCACCGACGACGCCTCCCACATGACCGGCGTGTACCTCAACGCCGACGGCGGCTTCAACATGATCGGCGCGTGAGCGACATGACCGGCCACCGGGACGCCGGTCCGGTGGCCGCCCCCCGTTACCGTCTTCGTGGCTCCGCAATGGGGCCTCCGGCCTTCGGTTCCGGCATGACTTCCCCCCTTGTTGTTCATGATCCGGGGGGTGGTGTCACCGGGCCCGGAGGCATCGACGGGCCGCTGATGAGGGGCTTGAGCACCGGCTTCACCCGAGCCGGAAGAGCTCTCCGTAACGTGGATGTGGTAGCTCGGTGCCCTGGCAAGGCCGGACGAAAGCGTGATGGAGGGGCCTGCACGTGATCGACACCGGCGACATCGACGTCTTCCTCGGCCTGGACGTCGGCAAGGGCGAACACCACGCCACTGCCGTCACCCCGGCCGGGAAGAAAGCCTTCGACAAGCGCCTGCCCAACACCGACCCCAAGCTCCGCGAGCTGTTCGCGAAACTCCAGGCCAAGCACGGAACGGTGCTGGTCGTGGTCGACCAGCCGGCCTCCATCGGGGCCCTGCCGCTGGCAGTCGCCCGGGACAGCGGCTGCCCGGTCGCCTACCTGCCGGGCCTGACGATGCGGCGGACCGCCGACCTCTACCCGGGTGAGGCGAAGACGGACGCGAAGGACGCGTTCATCATCGCCGACGCCGCCCGCGCGATGCCGCACACACTGCGCGCGATCGATGGCGAGGACGAGACGATCGCCGAGCTGGAGATGATCGTCGGGTTCGACGACGACCTGGCCAGCGAGGCGACCCGGGTCGCGAACCGGCTGCACGGCCTGCTGACCCAGATCTATCCATCGCTGGAACGGGTCCTGGGACCACGGTTGCAGCACCCTGCCGTCCTCACGCTGCTGGAACGGTTCGGGTCCCCGGCCCAGATACGCAAGGCCGGCCGACGGCGGCTGATCACCCTGCTGCGACCGAAGGCGCCGAGGATGGCCGAGCAACTGGTCGAGGAGATATTCGCCGCGTTGGACGAGCAGACCGTGACGGTCCCGGGCACCGAGGTGGCCGCGTTGATCGTCCCGAGCCTGGCCGGCTCGCTGACGGTCGTGCTTGACCAGCGGAAACTCTTAGCCGGGCGGATCGAGGAACTCCTGGAGGACCACCCTCTTTCCAAAGTCCTGACGTCGATGCCAGGAGTCGGCATCAGGACCGGAGCCCGCATCCTGATCGAGGTCGGCGACGGCAGCACCTTCCCCACCGCCGGCCACCTCGCCGCCTACGCCGGACTCGCCCCGGCGACCCGGAGCTCGGGCTCATCGATCCGCGGCGAACAACCATCCAGGAGAGGAAACAAGCAGCTCAAACGGGCCTTCTTCCTCTCCGCGTTCGCCGCTCTGGGCGATCCCGCGTCCTGGGCCTACTACGACAAGAAGATCGCCCAGGGCAAACACCACACCCAGGCCCTGCTCTGCCTCGCCCGACGCCGGGCCGACGTCCTGTTCGCCATGCTCCGTGACGGAACCTTCTACGAACCGCAGTCGTCGGCCCCCGTCACCTGACCTGCGGGTCTGCGAGGAGAACGACTCGATCAGCCTCGACATCGAAGCCGAGCACCGGACGGCCATAGTCGCCTTCCGGATCCATCAGCACCGGCTTGCCCAACCGCCGCCCGATCTCCCGAAGGAAGCCACAGAACACATCAAGTCGGTCCTGCCCCTGCAACTCCCGCAGGTCGACGTCGAAGTCGACTTCATCGTCGGCATGAAAACGGAAGATCGCCAACACACCGGCAGCCGGCCAGACCCGCAGGTCCGGACACTCGGCATCCGCCGGACGAGACAGCACAGCCTCCGCCCGGGGCACCGGAAGCACCGTCTCTCCCTCGGAGTACTGGCACTTCCAGCCCTTCACCGCGACAAGGTCGAGGACCGCCTGCCAGTCCTCCACCGAGGTATTCGGGACACGGACGTCCGGCAACGACCCCACCAAGTCCGGGTCGAAGAAGGAACTCACGTCATCCCACAGCAGATGAGCCACCCCGCCATGCTGCCCGGCTCTCCGGCCCAACGCACCCTCGTTTCCCTTGACCAAAGGGATAGGGGCACCCCCCCCGGACCCCAGCCCCGGTCTCCCGAAGATCTCGTGTGTTGCACCGCCGGCGGCACCGGGGCAGCACTTCAGGGTCATCTTCCCTGGCGTCCGCTCGGCGCAGAGCCGCGCCGATCATGTCGCCGATGTCCGTGCGTTGACTCACTGGGTCAGGGGGCAGCGTGTCGAAGACGGCGCGGCGTACAGCCTCGACGCGACCGGGGCCCCGCCCCAGGAACCTCGGCATTCATTCCGAAGCCATGCGGCACTGGGTGAAGAAGCACGATGCCCACGCTGCCCCGCAGGCTGCTGCCGCCCGTGACGAGTCCGCGCCGATCCGCCAGCTGGAAAAGGAGGACGCCGAGCTGCGGCCGGCGAACGAGATCCTCCAGGCCGCGGCTGCTTTTTTCGCAGCGGAGCTCGACCCTCGACCGCCGCGCTGATCCGTTTCATCGACGCTCACCGTGACCGGTTCGGCGTCGAGCCGATCTGCCGCACCCTGGCCATCGCCGCCTCGACGTACTACGCGGCCAAGCGCCGTCCGCCTGCGGCCCGGTCATTGCGCGATGCTGAGCTGACCGCCGCGATCCGGCGGGTCCACCAGGCCAACTACGGTGTCTACGGGGCGCGCAAGGTCTGGCACCAGCTGCGGCGCGAGGGTATACCGGTGGCCCGCTCCACGGTCGAGCGCCTGATGCGGGCCGAGGGCCTGGCCGGAGCGGTGCGGGGCCGCAAGGTCCGCACCACCTTGGCCGGCAAGGACGGCCGGCGCGCGGGCGACCGGGTCAATCGCGACTTCCGTGCGGCCGGCCAGGACCGACTGTGGGTGGCGGACTTCACCTACGTGCCCTGCTGGGTCGGCACCGTCTACGTCGCGTTCTGCCTCGATGCGTTCTCCCGGCGGATCCTGGGCTGGAAGGCATCGACGAGCAGGCACACGAGCCTGGTCCTGGACGTGGTCGAACAAGCCCTGTGGCAACGCGGCTACCGGCCGAACGACCAGGTCACCGGGCTGGTGCATCACTCGGACGCGGGCAGTACACCTCGATCGCCTTCACCGAGCGCCTGGCCCAGGCCGGCATCGCCCCTTCGATCGGCAGTGTCGTCGATGCATACGACAACGCCCTCGCCGAGGCCACCATCGGCCTGTTCAAGGCCGAGCTCATCAACCGCCGCGGACCGTGGAAGACTTCACGGACATCGAGTTCGCTACCGCCGAGTGGGTCGATTGGTACAACCACCGCCGACTCCATGGAGCTCTCGGCCACGTATCACCAGCCGAATACGAAACCGCCTACCATCACCAACACACGCACGCCAACGAACCCGTCAGCACGTGACATCCCAGCTCTTCACCGAACCCGGAACGGTTCACTCGGGTGTGCCCGCGGGCTTGTGCTCCCACCAATCGCATGGTTCCGCTTGGGATGCCGTAACTGCCCCCAATCGTCCTCGGACAGGGGCGTCGCCGCCTTGATGGCTCGGCGACCCACATGATCGGGTCGGGTCTGTTTAGCGGAAAGTCCAGCACGGGCTGGGATGGAGCTGTTTCAGCAGCGTGACGTGTGCCTTTGACCGCTCGGTAGAGTTGCGGTACCCGAGTTGGAGAGGTAATGGCATGGCCAACGAGATTGTGATCGCGCAGACGACCAGCGACAACGAGGATCAGGCGAAGGCGCTGGCCCGTGGCGCGGTCGAAAGCAAGCTGGCAGCGGGCGTTCACATCGATGCGCCAATCACCGCCTTCTACTGGTGGAAGGGGGAGGTCGAGACGGCGCAGGAGTGGCGGATCTCGTACATGACTACGACGGACCGTCTCCCGGCACTGGAGGCGTGGCTGCACGAAAAGCACCCGTACGATGTCCCCCAGTGGATCACGCTGCCGGTGACCGGCGGGTCGGAGGCGTACCTGTCCTGGGTTGTCGAGGAGACGGCATAGGTCTGCGGAAAGACGGACCGGCCGTACGACTGCGTTCGCGTCCTGGGCTTGTCCGAGTCCGCATAGGGACTCAGGATGCGAACTGCCGCAGATGGCGGCTGAGTTCCTGCTCGCTGTCCGGAAGCGACGCTGCGATGGTCGCTGCACGCTCCTTGCCCATCGTGTTGGGCTTGGCTTGTGCCGCCGCCGTGAACTGGCGCGACACGTAGACGCCTTGGTCGACGTCACCTCCGCGCAGCAGGGCCGAAGCGAGATCGCCGAGGACCACGACGCCTCCGTCCGGGAGCTCGTCTCCGAGGCGGTCGACTGCGGTGTCTGCTGTAGCGATGAGTTCGGGACGCCCCAGCTGCCCGTATACAGAGAGGGCCAGCGAGTCCATGCGGTACGGGGTCACGAAGCGGACCCACGCCTGCTCGCTGGTGTGATCGGCGAAGTCGTAGGCGAAACGCGCTCGCTCCAACGCCCGGAGCGCCCCCATCTCGTCGCCGACCGCCGCGGCCTCCTCCGCGTGCCTCCCGAGAACCCAGGCGGCAGCAGTAGCGTTGCCGTGGCCTCGCACATCGCTGGCCGCTTGAGAAAGGAACTCCAACTTCGCCTTCGGCGTCGAGGCGCCGTAGCTGCTGTAGGTCAGGGCCAGGGCTCGGAGCGGAGGGTGCCCGGCGGTCGTCGCGCACTGGGACGTGACCTTGTAGTAGGCGTCGGCTTTATCGTGCTCACCCAGATCCCAGGCCACCCAACCGGCAAGGGCGGCGGTTTCTCCGGCGGCGATAGTGAGAGCCCGCTCGTGCTCGCCGGCACGTGGCAGAGCCGCAGTGATCGCGTCAAGATGCGACTCGACCGTGCTTTGTAGCCGCCGGGCGCTGAGGTTGAGTTCCTGGACATGCAGTTCAGCAGCACGGTCGATGAGCACGCCGACGGAGGACGAATCGATCTTGGCCCCCCTGCTGAGGGCGATGGCGAGGCGCCCCCAGGGCTCGGCAGCCGCGCTCACGCCGGCAGCGGCGCCACCCAGCAGCGTGCGACGCTTCACGGCGTCCTGGTCCTCCCCCGCATGGGCATGCCCCTTCCTCTTCCGAGCGCGGGCAGCCTTGGCCTCCCGCTGTAGTTCCTCGAAGGGGACACCGCAGGCCGCCGCGATGTGGCCGATTGTGTGATTGGTAGGGATGTTCTCGAAGTTCTCATAGCGGCTGATCTCACGGCGGGTCATGGTGTCCCGGCCGGAGACAGCGTTGATTGCCTCTGCCTGCTCCTCCTGCGTCCGGCCCGCATCCTGCCGAAGCCGCAGGAGCAGGTCGGCGAACGGATCTGCCATGAGTGTGACCTCTGTTGGTGGGCGGAATCCAATCATGGCCTTAATTCCCCTCCAACTTTCCCCCTTGACAGATTTTCCCCCCTCTGGATTCCCCTGGTCGACGGTGTCCCCACGCGGTGCGATAGCCCCCATGACCAGGCTCCAAGAGGAGACCCCGCCCGGCGGGGGCATCCGTAGCTTTGCCGACGTGGCAGGCGTGTCCAGCGCGAGGTCGGTTCACGAAGACCGGCACACCGCATCGGCGAGGCAAGGCATACCGGCGGCATCCCATGGCTGTCAGTCGGCCTTTCTCCCGGATCTCGCGAGAGTTGGGGAGATGCGGCAGACAGCCGGGGCATTCCTACGGCGGTGCCGTGTTTCGGAGCCGGTGGCGAGGGTCGTCGTACTGGCCGTCTCGGAGCTGGTCACCAACGCCGTGGTTCACGGTGAGGGAGAAGTCGTGCTCCGGATCACGGCGGCCGTCGACATGGTGCGCGTCTCGGTCACCGATCACAATCCGGTCCCAGCTGTACTCAAGGAAGCCGGACTCGACGGTGAATCGGGTCGCGGGATCCGGCTTGTCGATGCGATCTCAGACGCGTGGGAGAGCAACGGCAAGGAGACGTGGTGTGAGTTCCGGTACGCGGTCTTCGCCGCTTCGGTGCCGCGGACATGACGCTGACCGGTGCCGTCGTCATCGCTCTGGTCCTCGGGCCGACGGCCCGGCTGGTGCTTCACGGCGAGCGGGCGGCCGGCCCTGCACGAACCGCCGAGGAATTGCCGCCGCCCGGCAACGCTCCCCCTCACCCCCGTGACCACCGACCTGCCTTCTGCCCACCGTTCCAGGCCGCTGCGGCGGCCCCGATACCACCCCGGACGCACGGGGCTCACGGAGATCCACACGATGAAACGGCTTCCGCGCATCGAACAGTACGGCCTGATCGGCGACATGCAGACCAGCGCCCACGTCTGCGATGACGGTTCGATCGACTGGCTGTGCCTGCCCCGCTTCGACTCGCCGGCCCCGTTCCCGGCCCTGCTCGGTTCGGAGAAGCACGGGGCATGGCGCATAGCCCCCGCCGCCGCCTTCCAGGAGGGCTCCGCAGCAAGCGCCGAGCGGCGCTATGTCGGCGAGTCCCTCGTGCTGGAGACGGTGTGGACGACCTCCTCCGGCAGCGTGACGGTCACCGACTTCATGCCGCCGCGCAACGGAGCGCCGCAGGTGATCCGGATCGTGGAAGGCACGACCGGTCAGGTGTTCATGGTGTCCGCGCTGCGCGCCCGCCCGGGCTACGGCCGCATCAGTCCGTGGGTCCACGAGGTGGGCGGGCGCATGGTGGCCGAGGGCGGCGAGGACGCACTGTGGCTGGACACGGCCACCGAGCAGCGGGAGAAGAACGGGGCCATCGTCGGCTCCTTCACGGTCACCGCCGGCGACAGCGTGGCCTTCGTGCTGAGCTGGAGCCCTTCCCACGGCAGCCCGCCCGAGATCCCAGAGCCCGAAGCCGCTCTGGAGGCGACCCTGGCGTTCTGGAAGGACTGGACGAGCCAGTGCACCTACACCGGGCCCTACCGCGACGCCGTCCTCCGCTCGCTCATCACCCTGAAGGCGATGACGTACGCGCCCAGCGGGGGCATCGTCGCCGCGCCGACCACATCGCGGCCCGAGGAACTCGGCGGCAAACGGAACTGGGACTACCGCTACACCTGGCTGCGCGATGCCTCCACCACCCTGGGCGCACTGCTCGGGTCGGGCTTTCGCCAGGAGGCCGGCTCCTTCCGCCTGTGGCTCCTGCGGGCGGTGGCCGGCGATCCGGAGAACCTGCAGATCATGTACGGCATCACCGGCCAGCGGGACCTGACGGAGCGGGAGCTGGGTTGGCTGCCCGGATACGAGAACTCCGCACCGGTCCGGATCGGCAACCGCGCGGCCGACCAAGTGCAGCTCGATGTCTACGGCTACGTGATCGAGACCCTCTACCTCGCGCACGAGAGCGATGTCGCCCACTGCGGCGACACTGCGGTCCTCCACCAGCGACTCGTTGAGCACCTCGCCGAGCGGTGGCAGATGCCCGACGAGGGGATCTGGGAAGTCCGCGGAAAGCGGCGGCACTTCGTCCACTCCAAGATCATGACCTGGGTGGCCGTCGACCGCACCATCCGCTTGATCGAGGCCGGCGCCATGGAAGCCGACCTGTTCGCACTGATCGAGCTGCGCGAGGCCATCCACCGCGACGTGTGTACGCGAGGCTTCGATGCCGAGCGCAACACCTTCACCCAGTCCTACGGATCGCAGGAGGTTGATGCCGCCCTGCTGCTGATCCCCCGGGTGGGCTTCCTGCCACAGGACGACCCGCGCGTGGTCGGAACGGTGGAAGCGGTCCGCCGGGAACTGTCCACCCCCGAGGGCTTCGTGCACCGGTACCGGACCACCGGGAAGCGCACCGGGATCGACGGCCTGACCGGTAACGAGGGGACCTTCCTCCTCTGCTCGTTCATGATGGTCGACGCGCTCGCCCTGACCGGCCGCCTGGACGAAGCCCACGCCCTGTTCGAGCGACTGCTGGCCCTGCGCACCGATCTCGGCCTGCTCGCCGAGGAGTACGACCCCACCAGCGGGCGGCAGCTGGGCAACTCCCCACAGGCGTACAGCCACATCGGGGTCATCGGATCCGCGCTCCTGCTGCAGCAGCTTGGCGCGAATGCGCCTACTGCCAACACGGACATCCTCGTGGCGGCGAGTGCTCGATGAAGACGCCCGCCATCACCACGCTCGTCCTGCTCGCCCTCGCGGCCGTCATCGCCTCGGCAATGGCCTGGGTCACCCGTCGCCGCTGGCTCGCGGCACGACAGCAAGCACATCTGCTGACCCGAGAACAGCAGGCCACCGAGCAGGCCCTGGACCGGCTGGTCCACGAGGTGCTGCCGCAGATCCACAAGGCCGGCGGCCGGGTTGCTCCGCCTGTTCTGCCGCCGGAGCTGACCGGCACCGCGGTCGGCGAGCGGCTGGAGCTCGTGGCCAAGGCCACTGCCGGCCTCGCCCAGGCCATCGTCCGTGACATCCGTTACGCCGCGCACCAGGAGATCGAACAGGTCAAGGCACATGGGGCGGAGGAGCTGCGCCGTTCGCACACCGATGCACAGCAAGAGATCGCACGCGTGCAGGCGAACGCCGTGCGGTCGACCGAGGCCGCGGTGCGCAGCGTGTCATCGGCGCTGGTGGGCATGGCCGCCCGCACCAGCCGCAGGGTCAGCGAGGGGGTCCGGGCGCACCAGGACGACGCCACCTTCGAGACGCTGACCGGGATCGACCGCACCGTCCAGCAGACGCTGCTGGTCGCACAGGGCTGGACCGTCCTGGCCGGCGGCAAGCTGACCCGACACTGGACCACCACGACCCTGACCGATGTGGTGCGGGCCGCGATGGGCTACGTCGAGGACTACCAGCGCGTGGCACCGCAGGAGCTGCCCCTCGCGGTGAAGACCCGTGTCGTCGGGCCCGTGGTGCACACCCTCGCCCTCCTGCTGGACAACGCGCTGCGGTTTTCCCCGCCGCAGTCCCGCGTCCACGTCTCCTTCGAGCAGGGCCACCACGGGGTCACCGTCATCGTGGACGACAGCGGCCTGCAGATGACGCCGGAACAGCTCGACGAGGCACGGGACGTCCTCACCGGCCAGCGCACCGACGACATCACACAGCTCGGCGCCCTTCCCAAGACCGGCTTTCGGGTGGCCGCTGCTCTCGCGCGCGACTACGGCTTCCGGGTCGACGTCCAGGCCCCCAACGCGCTGCTGGGCACCCGCGCGCTCCTCACCCTGCCCCAGGACCTCCTCACCACCGTGGCCGAGGCCGCACCCGCGCCCGCGGCGCACAGCGTCCCGCAGGGCGCGCTCGCACCCATCCCGGAGAGCCGCCTGGCACTGGCCCCGCCCGTGCGAGAACCGCAGCCCGTCCCCAACCCTGCACACCCGCCGGCAGAGGAGCGCCTCGATGATCCAGCCGCGGCCGGCACTACAGCCAGCGGGCTGACACGGCGCAACCGGCGCGGCACCCCGGCACCTGCTCCCGCCCGCCGCCCGGTCAACGCGGAGCCGGGACGCGCGAGCGTGATCGCCTCCTGGGCCCGCGGCACCCAGGCGGCACGCGCCGAACTTGACGCCGCCCCCTCCCTGACCCCTGACGAGCAAGGACACGAGGCATGAGCGAGAAGAACATCGGCTGGCTTCTGGAGCGCCTGGAGGAGACCGACGGCGTGGAGTACGCCGTGCTGGTCGCGGCCGACGGCATGAGCCCGGACTACACGCCCCGCCTCCGGAAGGAGCCGGCGGAGAAGATCGCCGCGATCACCTCGACGCTGTGGGCGGCGTCGCGGGCCTTCGACCGTGAGACGGGCGGCGGGGGCGTGCGCCAGTTCGTCATGGAGTCGGTCGACCACATCTCCCTGCTCATCCCGGCCGGCAAGAACACGATGCTCGCCGTCCGTACCAGCAGCCCCCACGTCGACATCGGCGTGATCAGCGAGGCCGCCCTGCGGCTGGCGGGCAGCGTGGGCGACCAGTTGGGTGTCAAGACCCGGGTGACCAGCGGCGTGGAAGCACCGCCAGCATGAGCAGGCCGCGGCAGGATCCCGACCTGGTCAGGCCCTACGTCCGCACGGGCGGACGTACCCGCCCCGGCACGGACGTGCGCCTGGAGAGCGTGGTCTTCGCCGCGACCGGCACCCACCCCGGACTCCATGCCGACGGACGCCGCCTGCTGGCCTTGTTCGCCGGCGCCCGCGGCGGTGGTCTGGCCGTCGCGGAGATCGCCTCCGAACTCGCCCTGCCGCCCTCGACCACCCGCATCCTCGTCGCCGATCTCATCGGACTCGGGCTGATGACCCTCGCCCAGGGCCACGACGACGAACGCCCTCCCGCCTCACTGATCGAAAGGGTCCTTCATGGCCTCCGCCGTCACGCCTGACCGGTTCGTCGCGCCGACGGTGACGGCGACCGCGAAGATCGTGGTCGCCGGAGCCTTCGGCGTGGGCAAGACGACCTTCGTCGGCAGCGTCTCCGAAGTGCCGCCCGTCCACATGGAAGAGACCATCACCCAGGCCAGCGCTCTGGTCGACGAACTGGATCGCACGCCGGAGAAATCCACCACCACCATCGGCGTCGACTTCGGGCGCAAGCACCTCGGCGACGACTTGGTGCTGTACCTGTTCGGCACCCCGGGCCAGGCCCGGTTCCGGTTCCTGTGGGAGGAGCTGATCGTCGGCGCCCTCGGCGCCCTGGTCCTGGTCGACCCCCGCGACCTCGACGCCTCCCACGAGATCCTCACCCTCCTCGAAGAAGCCGAAGTGGCGTACGCGGTCGCGGTCAACCAGTTCGACGGCGCACCCCGCTACCCGCTCGCCGAGATCCACGAGGCGCTCGCCCTGGACGGACACACCCCGCTGACCGTGTGCGACGCCCGCGAGCGGGCGTCGTGCATGCAGGCCCTGATCCAGCTCACCGAATACCTCGCACGTCTGGAGCCCCGACCGTGAGCACCGCGCCCCCTCGCATCTCCCTGTACGAACCGGACTTCGCCCAAGACCCGCACGCCTTCTACAAGCGGATGCGCGAGCAGTTCGGTCCCCTGGTCCCAGTGGACATGGCGCCCGGCGTGCCCGCCACGCTGGTCGTCGGCTACGAGGCGGCCCGCCGAATCCTCGGCGACCCTCAGCGCTTCCCCGCCGACCCGCGCAGGTGGCAGGTCACCGTCCCGGACACCTGCCCGATCCGGCCGATGATGGAGTACCGGCCCAACGCCCTGCGCTCCGCCGGCGCCGAGCACGCCCGCTACCGGGCCGCGAACACCGCCGCGCTGCAGGCCGTCGACCAGCACGCGCTGCGCGATCACGTCGAGCAGGTCGCCGCCCAGACCATCGGCGCCTTCGCTGCCGAGGGGAAGGCGGACCTGCTGGCCCAGTACGCCTGGCCGCTCTCCTTCGAGACGCTCAGCCACCTGCTCGGCTGCCCCGCCGCGGTCGGGCGGCGGATCGCGGACGGCATGTCGAAGATCTTCGACGGGGTCAACGCCTCCATCGGCAACCAGATCCTCGCCCAGGCCGTCGCTGACCTCGTCGCCCTGCGCCGGGCGCAGCCCGGCGACGACGTGACCAGCAGGCTCCTCGTCCACGTCGCGCGGCTGAACGACACCGAGATGGGCCAGCAGCTCATCACCCTCTACGGCGCGGGCATCGAACCGCTGACCAACCTGATCGCCAACACGCTCCTGGAGATGCTCACCAACCCCGACTTCTCCGGGGACCTGCACGCCGGCGATGCCTCCGTCCGCGAAGCCCTGGACACGGTCCTGTACCGCGACCCGCCGCTCGCGAACTTCTCCATGAGCTACCCGCCCCGGCCCGCAGACATCGGCGGCTACCTGCTCCCAGCCGACGAGCCGGTGGTCATCAGCTACGCCGCCTGCAACAACGACCCCGACCTCGGCGGGCGCACGCCGCTGGGCAACCGCGCCCACCTCGCGTGGGGTGCCGGCCCGCACAGCTGCCCGGCCAGCTCACACGCCTACCTCATCGCCGAGGCCGCCATCCTCCATGTCCTCGATGCCCTGCCCGAGATGGACCTCGCCACTCGCCGCGAGGACCTCACCTGGCGCCCCGGCCCCTTCCACCGCTCCCTGGTGACCCTGCCGGTCACCTTCCCCACCAGCTGAAAGAGACCCCGACGTGCCCGAACAGCAGATCCTCGTCCTCGACCCCATCGGCAGTGACCCGGACGCCGAACACCAGGCGCTGCGCGAGCGCGGCCCCGCCGCCCTCGTGGACATCCTCGGCGTGCGCGCCTGGTCCGTCTCCGACCCGGCCCTCCTCAAGCAGCTGCTCACCAGCAAGGACGTCTCCAAGGATGGCCGCGCCCACTGGCCGGCCTTCGCCGAGACCGTCCCCACCTGGCCGCTGGCCCTGTGGGTCGCGGTGGAGAACATGTTCACCGCCTACGGCGCGAACCACAGCCGCCTGCGCCGCATGGTCGCCCCCGCCCTCTCCGCCCGCCGCACCGCCGCCCTCCAGACGAGCATCGAGACCCTGGTCACCGGCCTGCTCGACGACCTCGACGCCCTCCCGGCCGGGGACAGCGTCGACCTGCGCGAGCACCTCGCCTACCCGCTGCCGATCGCCGTCATCGGACAGCTCATGGGCGTCCCCGCCAGCCACCGCGCCGAGTTCCGCGCCGTGGTCGACAACGTGTTCGCCACCCACCTCACCGCCGAGGAACAGGCAGCCAACGCCGACGCCCTCTACCGCCTGCTGGACGCCCTCATCACCACCAAGCGGACCACGCCCGGCGAGGACATGACCTCGCTGCTGATCGCCACCCGCGACGAGGAAGGCGACGGTTCCACCCTCAGCGACGCCGAACTGCGCGACACGCTCCTGCTGATGATCAGCGCCGGGTACGAGACCACCGTCAACGTCATCGACCAGGCCCTCACCACCCTGCTGTCCGATCCGCAACAGCTCGCCCACGTACGGGACGGCCGGTCCACCTGGCAGGACATCGTCGAGGAGACCCTGCGGCACGAACCCGCGGTCAAGCACCTTCCCCTGCGCTACGCCCTCACCGACATCCCGCTCCCCGACGGACAGACCATCCACTCCGGCGACGCCATCCTCGCCTCCTACGCCGCCGCCAACCGGCACCCCAGCCTGCACCAGGACGCCGACCAGTTCGACGCCACCAGGGTCAGCAAGGAGCACCTCGCCTTCGGGCACGGCGTCCACTTCTGTCTCGGTGCTCCGCTGGCCCGCCTCGAAGTCGCCACCGCCCTGCGCCTGTTCTTCGAGCGCTTCCCCGACGCCCAGCTCGTCACCCGGCGCGAGGACCTGCAGCGCCTGCCGAGCCTCATCAGCAACGGACACACCAGCGTCCCCGTCCTGCTGCGCCCCACGACGACCGACTGACCGGCCCTCAACGAGGAACCCTTGCCATGACCGCCCCCGCCCCAACACAGCCCCTCACCCCGTCCGAACAGCGCATCGCCCAGCACGTGATCAAGGGCCTGGACGCCCGCGCGATCGCAGCCGCCACCGAGCTCAAGCCGAACACCGTCCACTCCACACTGCGCACCGTGCGCTGGAAGCTGGCCTGCCCCGAGCGCTGCTCCCTCGCCGTCGTCGCCCACCGCCTCCTCGACTCCGGCCAGCTCACCGCCCCGACACCGCAGCGGCCCGCTCCGGATCTCAGCCCCGAACAGATCAGCCTGCTCAAGGCCGCCGCCGAACACACCCTGCCCCGCGACATCGCCCTAGCCGCCGGCCTCGCCCCGGCCGACCTGCGCGACGCCCTCGCCCAACTCCTCGCCGCCACAAGGGCACAGGACACCACCGAACTGGTGGTGCTGGGGCACAGCTGGAAGCTGCTGCCGGCCGAGGAAGCCGCCCACGCGACGCGAAGCGGGGCAAGCCAGTGATCCGGCCCACGACCTCCACGGCCAGCGAAGACCGCTCCGCCCCCGTCCCGTTCACGCCCAAACCGCCGGCCGCCATCTACGAGATGCGCATGCTGCGCACGGCGGCCGAGCGCGAGGAAGCCGCCGCCCTCGTCCAGGACCGCCAGCGCTGGCTCACCCTTCACGGCCTGCCCGTACCCGCCCGCGCTGACATACCGGCACTCTTCCGCGAGGCGCAGACCGTGTCCGCCGGGCTGTTCGAGGACGGGAGGCTGCTGGCCTGCATGATCCCCGAGCACGACCCCGACCTCGGATGGGGCCAGGGCCCATGCCTCTTCCTGAGCTGCGTCCACACCCTGCCCGGCCAGTCCGACGACATCACTCGCCTGATCACCCTGTGGGCGTCCGACTTCGCCGCCCGATTCGACCTCCACGTCGTACGGGCCGAAACCCTGGCCCGCCACGCCCTCGAAGCCGAACCCCTCGCCGCCCTCCTGCATCGACTCACCGACACCGGCTGGGACGTGCGCGGATCCGGCACCGGACGCGACGGCGATCGAGTCGCCCGTCTCGAACTCCCCGCCGAGCACCGCCCCGGGCTCCGCGCACTGATCAGCTGCCAGGTCCACGCGCCGCAGCCAGCCCCGGACGATCGGAGCACCGCATGACAACCGACGAACCGCAGCGGCCCGACCTCGCCCGCGAGCTGATCACCCGCGCCACGGAATCGGCCGCGCACCGGGCCAAGCGCGTGCGCGACCAACTCGACGCCGTCCAACTCGGACAGGGCCGGCACACCGACCACGCCAACACCAAAGTGCTGCGCCGCATCCTGGCCGACCACGACTGGCCCGGCCACCGCCTCGTCGGCCCCGACGCAGCCCGTGCCGCATGGAGCATCGCCCTGCACAGCGACGACGAACCCGACTTCCAGCGCGCCGCCACCACCCTCCTCGGGCGCGCAGTCCAGGCTGGCGACGCGCTGGTCCAGCACTGGGCGCACCTGCACGACCGCGCCCTCATCACCAGCGGGCGCGACCAGGAGTACGGCACCCAGCTCGTGCTGCGCGCCGATGGCATCGAGTTGTGCCCGCTGCGTGCGCCGGAGTCCGTCGACACACGCAGAGCCGCCGTGGGTCTACCGCCGATCGCCGTCGCACTGAAGGCGGTGCACCGCCGGTACACACCTGACGGCTCTGCCGATCAAACCCCGACCGTCGTCCTCGCGGGGGCCACGTGAAGAAGCGCAGCCCGCAGCAGCCTGACGGCACGACACCCCCCTTCCGGACGCGCGAACCTCAGGCGACTTCGCCGCCCATCGCCGTCTGGCAGCAGACCCCGGGGCCCGACCGGGCCTCGGCATCCCGCACCATCCATCACTCCTAGGAGGCATGCATGACCGCCATCCAGGCCGAGAGGCCGACCGCCCGCGCGCAGGCGGACCTCGTGAAGACCGACGACGACCCGTTCGGACTCGACATCACCTTCATCGAGGGCACGCCGGCGACCGAGACGGTCCTGATGTGCAGCACGGGCGACAACTGCGGCAGCTCCTGCCCCAGCGCCTGCACCACCTCGTAAGCCGGATCACTCGGCAATGCGGGCCGGACGGGGCTCTCCCCGCCCGGCCCGCCCGCCACGCGGAAGATGAGGAGAGCCCTGATGACACGGCACCGGCCCAGCCTGTACGAAGCGGCGGGGCAGGCCATGCTGCGCGCCGCGGTCCACACGACCGAGCCCGCCATGCTGCCCTGGCCGGCGACCACGGCGCCCGTGGATGAGTGGCGCGCGTGGCTGAGCACGGTGTGGTCCGACACTGACTTCCGCCATACCGTGTCGCAGGCGAGCCTTCACCTTGCGCACCAGGTACAGGCCATGATCGACGGCCGCACACCGAAGGTGCGCCGGATGCGGCGGGCGGCGCTGTCCACCGCCCGCTACGCGATCCGCTACGCCCGCCGCTCCACCCCTTATGGCCTGTTCGCCGGCGTCGCCCCGCTCGGCTTCGCCCAGACCACGTCCGTTCGCATCGGCGACGAGCACCAGGCCGTGACCCGCCCCGAGCCGGTCGGGCTCGATGAGATGCTCAGCGCCTGGGAGAGCGACGCTGCGCGCATGGCCGACGCCGAGGTCTGCGTCAACACCCTGATCTATCAGCGCGACCATCACATCCACGTGCCCTCCGAGGGCGACGCCGAGTTCCGCCTCGCTCTGAGCCCCGCACTGCGTCTCATCCTCGGCCTGGCCCGATCGCCGATCGGGTACCGCCAGTTGTCGGGAAAGCTGGCCGCGGAGTTCCCCGCCGTGAGCGGCACCGCGCGCAACCGGCTGCTGGGTGAACTGCTGCGGGTGCGGCTGCTGCGCTCCTCGCTGCGCGCGCCCGCCACCGTCGCCGACCCCACCGACGTCTTGCCGCCCGCGGTGCGCGCTCAGGCCGCCGGCCTGCGGACAGCGTGCGACCTGCGGCTGGACGCCGACGTGCGGCTGCCCGAGCAGGTGCTGACCGAAGTGGAGACCGCCGCGACCGTCCTGGCCCGCCTGGTCACCCATCCGACCGGGACACCGCCCTGGCGGCGGTGGATCGAACATTTCTGCGAACGCTACGGCGAGAACACCGCAATGCCGGTGGAAGCGGTGACGGACCCTGACCGGGGCGTGGGCTTCCCTGCAGGGTTTGTTACGGCGAGCGAACCGCCCCGGCCGATGTCCCGGCGTGACCGCCTGCTGCTGGAGCTGGCCGGCACCGCCGCCACCGAGGGCAGCCGCATCGTTACGGTGACCGGGGCGATGATCGAGGAACTGGAAGCAGCAGCGGGCGACAAGCCCCGAGACCTGGCTCCCCACCTCGAACTGGCCGCACAGGTCCACGCCGCCTCTGTTCCGGCCCTGGACCGGGGCGACTTCCGGCTGCGCGTGCTGACCGTCTCCCGCTCGGCCGGGTCGATGACCGGCCGGTTCTGGCACCTGTTCCCCGGCACCGAGACGGCCTACACGAACCTGCCCACCGTCGACCCGGAGGCGGAAACCGCGCAACTCTCCTTCCCCGCCGGGCGAGTGCCGGCCGACCTGCTCACACGCGCGCCCCAGGCCCTGCCCCGGATCGTCAGCGTCGGCGAATTCCGCCACCCCAGCCCGCACGTCCTCCTCCCCCGCGACCTCGCGGTCACCGTCACCAACGGTCGGCCCCGGCTAGTGGAGTCCGCGACGGGCAAGCGACTGGAGCTGCTGGCCCCCACCGCGATCAACTTCCTGTGGAACCACTACACCCCGCCGATGGCCCGCTTCCTCGGCGAGATCAGCCGGGCCACTTCGCCGCAGGTGACCTGGTTCGACTGGGGCGCCGCCTGGACCCTGCCCTTCACCCCAGCCCTCACCTACCGGCGCACCATCCTCACCGCCGCCCGATGGAAGATCCGCAGCCGCTCCCTGCCCGCCCGCGCCGCCCCACTCCAGCAGTGGGCGGACCAACTCCACGCCTGGCGTGCCCGGTTCCGGGTTCCCGAGCGGGTTCTGCTCGCCGAGGACGATCAGCAGCTGCCCCTCGACCTCACTCGCGACGTCGACCTGGACCTCCTGCGGGCGCACCTGGACGCCAGCCCCTTCGGCATCGCCAGCCTGTACGACGCACCCCCGCCGGACGCCGACGGGTGGATCGGCGGCCGGGCCCACAGCATCGTCGTGCCCCTGGCCAGGCGCTCATGACCACGACGACCGTGCCCCGTACGCAGGACCTGTCCGAGGGTGTCCTGGGGATGGCCCTGCTCGACATCGAGCGCCGGGACTTGTCCACCGCCCGCCGCCACCTCGCCCAGGCCACCGTCCGGGGGGTGAGCACCGGCAGCAACGCCAGCCTCTTCCACGGTGCCCCCGCCCTGGAGTTCGTCCTGGCCCGCGCCCACGGGGACGGCGACGACGTCCGCGCGGCCGTCGACCGCGTCGTGGATGCCCGGCTCGCCGCCGCCCACCGCCGTCAGGCGGCCGACGTTCTGCCCCGCCTTGCCGAATGGGACCTCATCCGCGGTCTGACCGGGCTCGCCGCCTTGCTGCTGTCCCGCCGCCCGATCGCGCCCCGCCTGCCCGACGTTCTTGCCTGCCTCGTCGCGCTCCCTCACCCCGTCCGTTGTGACAGTCGGATGCTGCCCGGGTGGTGGTCGCCGGTCGGCCCTGACGGGAAGGAGATGGCCGGCGGGCACGGCAACAACGGCATGGCCCACGGCATCGCGGGGCCCCTGTCCGTGCTATCCCTCGCCCTGCGCGCTGGAGTCAGCGTCCCCGGCCAGGAGGAGGCCGTCGGCACGTTCGCGACCTGGCTCGACCGGCACGGCACCCACTACTGGTCCACCGCAGCGCACTTGGAGGTCGACCAGCCGCCCGCAGCGGATTCGGCCCGCCAGTCTTGGTGCTACGGCCAGCCCGGCATCGCCCGCGCCCAGCAGCTCGCCGCGCTCGCCCTCGGCGACTCCGCCCGTCGCCGGGCGGCCGAGGACACCGTGGAGACCATCCTGACCGACCCGCTGCGGCTGGCCCGCATCACCGACTCGACCCTCTGCCACGGGTGGGCTGGGCTGCTGATGCTCACCCGCGCGGTCGCCGCCGACAGCCCCGCACCCGCACGCTTCACCCCGATCATCCAGGACCTGCGCCGACGACTGGCCGACGACTGGGAGCGCCTACCGAAACCCGGATTCATGGAAGGCCGCGCCGGCGCCCAACTTGCCCTGAACGCCGCCGACACCACCGGCTGGACCCGTGTCCTCCTGCTCACCTGACCCTCTCCCCCACCGCCTCGCAAGGAGTTTCCTGCCCATGACCTTCGACGCCGAGAACCTTCCGATCCCCCCGGACACGTCCTGGTGGCACGCCTCCGTGGCTTTCCCCGACCCGCACGCGGACGCCGCCCGGGCCCTGGCGACCGCGCTGGCCGGGCACCGCTTCCACTTCCTGCGCAAGGACGCCGGCGTGCGCCTGCGCACCGAACAGCCCGTCCCCGGCCTGCTGGACCAGCTCGTCGCCGACCGCGTGATCACCGGCTGGACGGACGGGATCTACGAGCCGGAGACCCACGCCTTCGGCGGCTCCGAAGGCATGGAGGTGGCGCACGACATGTTCTGCGCCGACAGCCCGGCCGCGCTCGCCGAGACCGGCACCCCCGGCGCCCGCGAACGCAGCGTGATGCTGCTGTCCGCCATGATCCGCGAGGCAGGACTGGACCCGTTCGAAGCCGGAGACGTGTACGCCCGGTGGGCCGCCCTCCGGCCCCCCGTCACCCCGCCCCACGGGCCCGCCCTGGAGCAAGCCGTCTCCGCGATGCGGCGGCTGATGAACGCGGACGCCGCCCGGCGCTCCGACGCGGAGGCGGGCTGGGACGAGCGCGTCGCCGCATTCGAGGACGCCGGCCGCCGCCTGCGTCGGCTCGCCGCCGACGGCCGGCTGATACGCGGAATCCGGGGCGTCATCGCCCATCACGCGATCTTCGCGTTCAACCGCGCCGGGGTGCCTGCAGACGCGCAGGCCGCCACCGCGTGGCTCGGCCGTCACGTCGCCTTCTCCACCGGAGAAGGAGCGGACGTGTCTACCCGCAAGTCCGTCCCGGCGGACCCTAGCCTCCCTCGAATGGAGACCACCATGACACCCGTAACCGACCCGAACCAGCTGCGCGAAACCCTCGCCCAGCGGCTCGTCGACAGCGGCCACCTGCGTAGCCAGGCGGCCATCGACGCCTTCCGCACCACCGACCGACACGCCTTCCTGCCCGGCGTCGACCTGGAGAGCGCGTACAAGGAGGACGCCGTCCCGATCAAGCACGACGAGCACGGAGAGATGATCTCCTGTATCTCCGCGCCGTCCATCGTCGCCACCCAGCTCGAACAGCTCGGCGCCCAGCCCGGCCACAAGGTCCTGGAAGCCGGCGCCGCCACCGGCTACAACGCCGCGCTCCTCGGCAAGATCGTCTCCCCTGGCGGACAGGTGTGGACCCTCGACGTGGACCAGGACCTCGTCGCTGGCGCGAACAAGAACCTCGACGGGGTCGGCGTCGACAATGCCACCGCGGTCATGGCCGATGGCGCAGCCGGGCTGCCCGAGCATGCCCCTTACGACCGGATCATCTTCACCGTCGGCGCCGGCGACGTCCCCGTGAAAATCCTCGACCAGCTCGCCCTCAACGGACGACTCGTGCTGCCGATGCGCATCCGCGGCAGCGTCTCCCGCTCCTTCGCTTTCGAACGCGACGGCGACACGTGGAAGACCGTCTCCTGCGAGATGGCCACCTTCGTCCCCCTGCGCAAGGGCGTCTGCGACGACGTGTACACCCTCCTGCCCATGGCCGGGGAAGGCACGGTGCGTCTGGAGACCTTCAGCGAGCAGGACGTCGACCGCGACGCCCTGCGCTCCGTCCTCGACCAGCAGCAGACCAAGCTCTACACCGCGGTGAAGTTCCGGCAGGGCTCGGCGTGGGAGTGGCTCTACTTGTACTTGGCCGCCGTCCTGCCCAACGGCCTCTCCCGCCTGCCGGGCCAGCGCCCCGGGTTCACCCCCCACTTCGGCTGGGGCTCCATGGCCGCTCTCGACGGCGGTTCGCTCGCGTACCTGACCATCCGCGAGGGCGAGGATGAGAAGGGCCGGTACTGGGAGGTCGGCGTGATCGGCCACGGCGAGGGCGGCGCCGACCTCGCCGAGCGCGTCGTGAGTGAGATCCGCGCCTGGGACGCGACCGGAGGCAACGACGCCCCCGAGCCGGGCTTCCGGATGGCCGTCGCCGACTCCCGCGACCGGCTGACGGCGGACGACCCGCGCTTCATCATCGACAAGCCCTGCAGCCGACTGGTCGTCGACTGGGCGCGCAAGGGCTGAGCCGGTGATCCCCGCGATAGCCAGCCGCATCCCCCTGGTCCGCCGCACCAAGGCGCCCGCGCTCCCCTTGGAGGAGCGCATCAACCATCTCACCGGGCTGACCGTCGCGCCCGCAGGTGCGAGCCACCACGACCTGGTGGCCCGCGCCTGCGGGGTCCTCAACTACGCCGCGCTCATCACTTCCGACGTCGGCCTGTCCGACCTGGCCGAGGATCTGTGCTGGCGCCAGCACCAGGTCTTCGCCGACGCCGGACGCCTCAGCGGCCGGGTCGCCGTCATGTCGCTGATGCCGCTGGTCAACCTCTCCCGGCTGCAGACCCGCGCCGGCCACGGCGAACTCGCCTACAGCTTGTTGCTCTGCCTCAACGACGCTGCCCGACACCGGAACAAGACCGACATCGACGGCCGCACCATCGACCTGTCTGCTCTGACCGGCACGGACGAGGACCACCGCACGGTGTGCCAGGAGCTGTACGTCACCCTGCTCGTGGACGGTGCCCGCGCCCTCGCCCGCATCGGCCGGTGGACTGAGGCGGCCGACGCCATGGCCCAGCACCGCGGCGTCGGCAACCGCCTCCTTGACGGCCGCCAGATCAAGATCATGGCTCTCATGGAGCAGGGGCTGGAGGAACAGGCCCGCGACCTGATCGACACCACCCAGCCCATGGACCCCTGGGAGACCGCCGTCGGCCAGCTCCTGCGCGTCCACTGCCGCCCCGCCGAGGCACGGCTGCCGAGGGCCGACCTCAACCGGGCCCAGCGCGCAGCCGCCTCGCTCCTGGCCGATCCCGAGCCCTCGACCGCCGTGTTCCAGACCCGGGCGGGCCTGGCCGCTTTGGAACTCAACGCCAACGGGCCGCAGTCCAGGGCGCTCCTCGAAGCTCTCGTCGCAGTGGCCCGTCTCGATGCCTACGCCGCGCGTGAAGTGCTGGACGACCCGTCTGCCCGAGCCATCCTCAGCGCCAAGCGGGCATCTTCGCTCTGCTCGGTGGTCGGGGCCGCAGGTCTCGGTGCCGGCACCCTGCCCGCGGATCACCAGAGGTCCCTGTCGGAGTCTGTCGCCCTCGGCGAAGCCGAGCTGAAGCGGCTTCTGCACGACGACAAGGCGGCACCAGGCAGTTCCCTGAAGGAAGTACCGCAAACCACATGAGTGATCGCACACAGCATCACAGCCCGCCCTACCTGACCACAGATCGCCGACCACGGCCGCACCGCCCTGATCGGCATGAACACCAACAGCTACCCTCACCGCGCGGCGGACGAGACCACCGAACTCCTCGACTGGGCCCAGGTCGAAGACCCAGTTCACTTCCAGCAGCGCACCATTGAGCGGGGCGGCAAACGTGTCTCCGGCACCCAGCCAAGCGAAATCCTCACTGGCGGCCCGAAAGCGGTCTTCACCGACCTCGCCCACCACGCGGGCACCGTCCTGCGGCAGAAGGACGCCCTGGCCGCCACCGCCAGCCTGCGACGCACGGACCTGGCCCCCACACCGCATCGACTGGCTCCTCGGTACTCCCGACTGGAATCGAGCGCTCCTGCGCGTCGAGGTCATCACCACCAAAGACGTACGACGGGTGACCGACCACGCTCTCGCCATCGCCCACCTCAGCCACCCCGCGGTGCAGCAGATGCTGCGCACCGCCGCATGACCGGGAGGAGGCACGGCGAAGAGTCTCGGCAACACCGCACGATCTGGGCACGGGCGCCTGTACCGCCGTCCCGTGCACGAACCGCGCTCCGCCGACGCCGCCGGAGTCCGACGTCGCGCCCGGCGTCTCGTGAGCCACGGGGGCATCGGGTCGCGGCGATTCGGCCACGGCCGACGCCCCGCCGGTCCCGCAACGCCGGGGTGTGCGACCTACGTGCCCCGGAATTTCCACGGCACGGACGCGACTCAAACACGCGTGTTCGAAAGCGGTGGCCCGCTCGTTGTCCCGGTCATCATCAGTCATCCCCAATCCGGCCTGCGGGCCGCTCTGTTGGTGATGCGTGCTGGTAACCGCTGTCCGCGCCGCCGCCGGCACGTCCTCTCGTCCGGTCAACCTCAGGAGACTCCATGAACCCCACCCTCGTGACCACCCATCCTCTCCCTGGACAGCCCGGGGCCGTCCGGGCGACTGCTGCTCGATCCCTGGTGACGATGTGCGACAGTGCCTCGGCCGGCATCGCGGATACATCACGCCCGGAACCGAGGTGGGGGGTATGAGCGCCACCACCCCGATTCCACCCGCACTGCGGGAATGGGCCCAGGCCATCGTCGGCCCCGTGTCCGAACGCAACGTCTCCCACAACCGCCCCAACTCCCGTGTGTGGGAACTGACCTATGACACCGGTCGGGCCTTCGCGAAGCTGTCCCCGAACCCGACGTCCTTCGGACGTGAGACCCGCGCCCTGCGTGAAGTGGCCCCCAATCTAAAACCGGGCACCGTCCCCTTGGGCGTGCCCAACGGAGACCGCGAGATCGTCGAGCGCGGACGGGCGACGCTGGCCCGGCTGGAGGTGCCGACCGCGTGAGCGAGCTGTACATGAGCCCGGTAAACGTCATCGTTCTCCTGGTACGCGAGGCTCTGGAGGGATTCACCCCCATGCGGCTTTACATCACCCTCACTGTGCCGGCGAGCGGGGGCACGTCATGACGCAACCGACCGTGCCCGCGCAGGGCTCCCGCCCCGCAACCAAGGCCGCTGGAACGACGGTTGCGCCGCCGACGCCTGCGGAGATCAAGTACACCGGGCAGTATTCGGTCAACCCCATGGACGGGGTGTCGTTTAGGGCGTTGTGCGCCCGGATCCCGTCGGTGGTGAAGAGGATCGCGGGCATGTCGTGGGCGGTGGACCGGGTGGCGGTCGTCCTGCTGCTGGTCTGCCAGGTGACGGTCGGCCTGGCGGCGGCCGGACAGCTGACCGCCACGTCGGACGTCATGCGCTCGATCCTCGGGGACGGCACGGTGCAGGAGCGGCTGCATCAGGCGCTGCCAGCGCTGATCTTCGTCGCGGTGATGGCCGCCTTGTCGCGTACCGCGAGTGCGGTCTCGGCCTACGGTGACCGGCGGATCACCCCGAAGCTGACCACGGAGGCCGACACGACGCTGGTCTCCTCGGTGTGCCGGGTGGAGGCCGCCGCCTACAGCGAGGACGGCTTCCACGACCGGCAGGAAGCCGCCGAGATGGGCGTGATCCGCACCCACGTGATGGTCGCCGACACCCAGCAGCTGATGTCCTCGCTGATCCAACTGATCACGGCGTGCGGGGTCCTGGCGGTGCTGGACTGGCGGCTGCTGCCGTTCCTGCTGCTGGCCGTGCTCCCGGCGGGCGTCGGCTCGATACTAACCGCGCGCGTGGACTACGAGATCCACTACGCGAACATCGCCAACCGCAACGCCAGGGGGATGATGCGCTGGTGGGCGACGAGCCCGAAGTACGGGGACGAGGTCCGCGCCAACTCAATGGCCGACTACCTGCTGTACTGGTACCGGACCCTGTCGCAGCAGGCGGACGAGCGCTCGCTGGCCGCGGCTCCCCGGATCCTGCGGATCAACCTGGGGGCGGCGGCGTGCGGCGGGCTGTTCCTGGTGGCCACCTGGGCGGCGCTGTACTGGCTGGCGGCCACCGGCCAGATCGCGGTGGCGATCGCCGCGACCGCGGTCTTCGCCGTGCGGACCACCCTGGGCGCACTGACCCAACTGGTGCGCAGCGCCGCCGCGGTCTTCCACACCAGCCTCTACCTCGGCGACATGACCACCTTCCTCGACGAAGCCCAGGAAAAGGCCCCTCATCGCGGCGAGTTGACGGTTGAGGCACCCATCGACGAGGTCTGCGTGCAGGGGGTGGTGTACCGCTATCCAGGCAAGGACAAGCCGGCCGTCGACGGGGTGTCACTGACCCTGCGGCGCGGGCAGATCCTGGCGCTGGTCGGAGTCAACGGCTCCGGCAAGACCACCCTGACCCGCCTGCTCGCCGGGATCCTCCTGGCCGACAAGGGCACGGTGACCTGGAACGGAACCGACCTTGCCGCAGTGGACCCGGACACCGTGTGGACACTGACCGGTCTGGTCCCGCAAGTCTTCGCACAGTGGCCGCTACGGCTGCGGGAGAACGTCAACCTCGGCCAGCCCCGTCCCGGCGGCGACGTGCCGGTGTGGGAGGCGATCGACGCCGTCGGACTGCGCGAGGCGGTCGAGGACCTGCCCGATCAACTCGACACCCTGTTGGCGCGGGAGATCTTCAGCGGAGTGGAACTGTCCGGCGGACAATGGCAGCGGGTGGCGTGCGCCCGGGGTCTGCACCGACTCCCGGAGCTGCTGATCATGGACGAGCCGACCTCCCAGGTCGACCCGGAAGGCGAGCACCGGGCGTTCGAGACGCTCAAAGCCATGGCGTCGGACCGCATCACGATCGTGGTGACGCACCGGCTGGAGAACACCAAGATCGCCGACAAGATCGTTGTGATGGAGGAGGGCCGGGTCACCGAGCACGGTACTTACGAGGACCTCGCCGCCGGCGGCGGAACCTTCGCGAGGCTGCTCGCCCTGTCACAGGACCGATGACCGCCCGGGTGCCACCCCGTCATGGGGCGGGGCGGCACCCGCCTTCGCACCGATCTCGGATTTCCCCCTTCCCGAAGGAACTGTGATGACGACCGAACGACATGAGCTGGACGCCGGGCAGCCACAGTCGGGCTTCGCCGGGTCGACGTCAGCCACGAGGACGACGCAATGAAGTCAGAGGAGACCAACACCGAGGCGTGGACCGCCTACGGCCGCCACCATCTCCAGCGCGGCACGCCCCTGCCAGAAGTCGAACGAATCGACTGGGGTCCGGGCGCCACTGGGCCGGGGGATGCGATCCTTGGCGACCTCGACGGCCGACGAGTGCTGGACCTGGGCTGCGGGCCCGCCCCGCACGCCGCCCACCTCGCCCGCGACTACCGCGCGCTCGTGGACGCCGTGGACTCCTCACCCACCCAGATCGAACGCGCCCGCACCCGCTACGACCAGCTGCCTGGTCTGAACGTGGTGCTCGCGGACGCCGTCGAGCACCTTCACGCCGCCGCCCCGTACGACGTGATCTACTCCGTCCACTCCGTCCCCTACATCGACCCGCACCGGCTGCTGCCCGCCCTGAACGCGGCGCTCAAGCCTGGTGGCAGGCTGTGCTTCACCGTCCTGCACACCAACTCCCACGGCGACGGCCCCTCCACCGCACTCGTCCCGCGACCGGAAACCTTGCGGCTGGCCGACGGCCCGGAACTGACCGTCCAGATGTGGGTGCTCACGCCCGAACTGTGGGAGGACCTGCTGGTCCAGTACGGGCTGCGAGTAGAGAGCATCACCGTCCTCGACGCCCCGGAAGAGGGAAACCACGCCTCATACCGGCTCGTCCAGGTCCGCCGCCCCGTACGTGTTACGTCGCGCCCGCGCACCACGCGGCCGCCCGCAGCACACGCGGCACTCGGCGTCGGCATCATCCTGTCCGGACCGCACGGCGTACTTCTGGGCCGGCACCGCCGGCGCACGGTCGAGTTGCCGGGCGGCACGGTTGAGCCCGGCGAATCACTGTCCGAGGCCGTCGTGCGCGAACTCGCCGAGGAGACCGGCCTCACGGCCCTCCCCGCGGACGTACGCCTGCTCGGTACTCTCCTCGACCACGTCGGCGACGTCGTCCGCCTCACTGTGGCCGCCGTCGTCACCGCCTGGCAGGGAACCCCCGCCGACCAGCCCGACGAGAGCGTAAGCGACTGGCGCTGGTGGCCCCTGGACTCCCTGCCGTCCGGTCTGTTCGAGTGCAGCGCCCAAGTCCTGACCGCCTGGCGGCCCGACCTGCCCATCGACCACCCGCCCGCGCACTTCATCCCCTTTGCCGACACGACGGCCGCCGCGGAATGACTGCGGTCGGCAACAGCCCACCTCACCGTCTATCCAGCCGCCCGCACCACAGAGTCCGGTACGCCTCTCGATGACTCAGAGCACGCATGACCTCTCCACCACCCAGCGACTCCGCAGCGCACGGCACCGCGATGTCGGCCGCCGCGTACAGAGCCTCCCGGACCACTCTGTGGACCGGAGTGCCCGTGCTCATCACCGACACGGCCGGCCGCATCCTGCTCCAGCACGTCACCTACCGCACCACGCGGCTCCTGCCCGGCGGTGGCGTGGACGTCAAGGAGGCCCCGTCCCAGGCCGCTGCTCGCGGGGTGCTGGAGGAACCGGGCGTCCACCTGATCGAAGGCGTCAACTTCGTTCACCCAGCCGACCTCCCCGCCCTGATGGCGCCCGGCAATCGCAACACCGAGCCGCCGACTGCCCAGCCTCGCAGGCCGCCGAGACCGGCTGCTCCACCTCCACCTGTCGGCGCCGTGTCTTTAAGTCGATGAGGGTGAATAGCCTGCTTCGATGCGATGAGACCGCTTTCATCGCAAGTCGCAGCACAGGATGGATCACATGCAGCAAGAATTCACCGCGACGATTAGCACGTCGCTGGGGCAGATCCTCGTGAAGCTGTTCCTGGAAGAAGTAAGGGAGCCCGTCATCCAGTTCCACACTCTCGCGTCGGGAACCGGGAGGTGGGTAGACCCACGGACTGGCAGCATCGGCATCGGCTCGATCTACGACGAGACAATCATCCACCGCGTGATCGACGGACTCATGATCCAAGGCGGAGACCGGAAGGGTGACGGGACCGGCGACCCAGGGTTCTCGCGCCCGAATGAAGTCCATCCCGATCTGACGTTCGAGCGGCCTTACATGCTGGCCTTGACCGCCACCGAACCAGATGCCATCGGCTCACAGTTCCTCATCACGACCCGGCCAGCGCCGGACCTCAACGGACTGCACACGATCATCGGCGAAGTAACTCAAGGACAAGACGTCGTCGACGCCATCGCCCACGTCCCGACAGACCAGGACGGCCGCCCCATGGCGGAGGTAGTCGTTCACTCCATCAGGACCAACCGCTCCCCCTTCGAAGGGGAGCCGTATATCGACATCTGACACGTCATCATGCGGGCCCAGCCACGGGCCGCACCCCAGGCCGCCCATCCCTGACACCGGCGCCGGTTCAACGCCGACTGGGCACTCGCGGCGAACCGGAGTACCACCCCGTCCTCCTGAACCTAGGTGCGGAGTCCCAAACCGACATCGGCGTCGACGGGGCCCGGCACCGTCACCCATCCACTTCCTGCTGCTGCGCTACGACCTTGACGTGCAGCAGGCCCCGCCATTCGACACGTGACCGCGCCCCGCAAGAACCGGCGAGATCGACACCTATCTTCGCCGTCTCTGCAAGTGCACCGCCGAGTGTCCGCCGTCTGCACCAGCGCGTCATCTGCACACCTTGTGAGATAGGCGCGGGGCGGTACCAAGCCTGTGAACGGCAAGTTGGTGACAGGTGGCGTGACCAGCGCGAGGAGCCGCAGCTCGTGGAGCGCCCTCGGTGACAACTGCCGCAGCCAGTCGCACCGTTCTGGGCTGACTCGTGCCGCGTTCGGCGATGGCAGTGGGAGGCTTGGCGTCGTGAATTCGAGGAGATATCTCGGGCAGGCCGCCATGGAGGCCGCTGTCCTCCCCTCCCGGGCGGCCTACCTGATCGCGGTCGGCAGCGAGGCTGGGTTCCGGGTCGCGGTGACGCAGGCCAGCAGTCGGTGGGGCGGCATGACCGAGCCCATCGTCGAGGCGTCGGCATCGGGTCTTTCCGAGCAGCACGAGCAGGCCGTCCGTATCGCCGGCGTCGAGGCGCTCGTCAATGTCGATGCTGATCCTCTGGCTGCTGGGGAGATCGCGGAGAGTCTGAGGCTGCCCGTCGTCGCGCTCGCAGACATGCGGAAGGACGCGGTGGCATTCACCTGCTCCCCGGACGAGGTCAGGGAGTTCACGGATCCGTCGTATCCTCCTATCGCGGCGAGCCCCGATGGGCCGCTGTGGCAGTTGGCTGTGGCCGGCGGCGTGGACCCGGGCAGGCGTGAGCACGCCCGAGTCAGTGGGTTGCAGGACGAGTTCGGCCGGTACCAGCTGCGAAGCGACACCAGGATCCAGGGCACGGTCGACCAGTTCGGCGAGTACCGGAGCGCCGCCCCGGGGCACACCCCGTTGGTCCTGTGGGTCGCCGAGGAAGACGGGTTGGCGGACAGCCTCGACTTCTGGAACACCCGAGCCCTGCGGCCGGTGGACACGATCGACATGCCGATGCTCCTGCTGCCCGGCGCCGACGTGGTCAGGCACTGGCTGGATTTCCCCAAGCAGGTGGCGTATCTCCTCGCGTCCCGCCCAGGCCAGTTCACCCCCGACGTCGCCCTCGTCAGCCGCTCGGCATCACCGGGGCAACTACGGGAACTTGCCTCTGTGCTCGGCCTGGACGCCACCGATGAGGAGCCGCGAGCCGGAGCGCGCATCCCCGCGCCACCCACCCGAACTCCCCCGTTCGCCTTCCGGACGGACCTAGACCCGTGGGACTGGGTGAGCCTCGAGCGCCACTACGGGGTCCCGACGTCCTTCGACGCGCAGGTCTTCGCCGACGGGCCGAGCACTCTGCGCTTCGCCCAGCCCGTCCGGTTCAACGGGCGCGCCGGCGCCCTCGTGAGGTTCTGGGGCGAGCCCCTGCTCGGCTTGCCCGCACGCCCGTCCATCGCCCGGCTCGTCCACCCCGACGCCCAGTGGCGGGACGGCACGCTGCAGCTCGCGCTCCTCCCCATCAGCCATCAGCTGGCCGTCCAGGTGACGTTCCCCCTGCTGCCGCAGGCCACCGAGCAGCTGCTGGACGACGTAACCGTCACGCACCAGCTGTCCTCGGCCGGCCGCCTGGGCACGGCCCTGACCGAGCGCACCGACAGCTCCGCGCTCCTCGAATCGGGTATCTACGAGGCGGCCATCGCCCTGACCACACCGCGGTCCAAGGAGCTGATGAAAAGGCTGCAGGAACTGCGGGCCGACGGCAGCCCGGACACCGACCTCGCCGAACTGGCCGCCACATGGGGCGGCCGCTCCGAGCGCCGCTATCTACCCGCCGACAAACTGCCCAACGTCCGGGCAGAGGACCGGGCAGCTGCTCTGGAACGGCTGTGCGCCCTGGGCTGGGCCGAGCGCGGCCTGGAAAGCACCTGCCCCTCGTGCGCCAGCCGCTCCTTCGTGCCGCTCAACCAGACCAGCGGCTCCCCTCGGTGCCCCGGCTGTGGGGCCATGTCCGCCTACCAGTCCGACAGCGTGCCGACCGCCGTGCACTACCGGCTCAACAGCTTCACCGACCGAGCCAGCGACAACGGCCTGCTGCCGCATCTGCTCGTCATCGCCGAGCTGTGCCGGCGCAAGCCGCGCTCCCACTTCCTCCCCGGTACTGATGTCACCTTCGACGACGGCCGCCAGGAGGAGGTGGACATCTTCGGGATCTGGGACGGGAAGGTCCTCTCCGGAGAGGTGAAGACCTCAGCCTCGGAGTTCGACGAGGCACAGCTCCGACGGGACGTCGCGCTGAGCCGGCGGCTCGGAGCCGACATCCACCTGCTCGCCTCGGTCAGCCCGGTCGGACAGGAAGTCCGGGACGCCGCGCGAGAACTGTGCGAAGCGGCTGGGCTGGAGCTGGAGGTCCTGG
Organism: Streptomyces sp. NPDC001980; assembly: GCF_040296885.1. Classification (NCBI taxonomy): domain Bacteria; kingdom Bacillati; phylum Actinomycetota; class Actinomycetes; order Kitasatosporales; family Streptomycetaceae; genus Streptomyces; species Streptomyces sp. NPDC001980. The sequence goes on from NZ_JBEOYD010000047.1 coordinate 43,971, forward strand.
ACCAGGCCGTCCTTCGTTCGCCCGCCCGCAAGGCGGCTCCCGTGACCGCTGCCGATGGCCTCGGTTGGCTGCGCACCGCGACCGCCGACCTGGCCTCGCTGATAGAGAAGGGCAGGCCCGTCAACCGCGGCCGGGTGGCGCAGATCCTCAAGACCGCCTCCGACGGCGGCGCGCCGGTTGCCGGCCACATTGAGGTCCTCTCCTGGGCGCTGAGCGAGCACGGGGACCGGGCTGTGGAGCTGCTGCGCGGCTTTCTCGGCGCCCCCGACACCGCGATTCGAGAGCACGACGCCGCCAAGGAGGAGGAGTAGAGACCGCTCGGCGGCTTCCAGCAGCCGAGCGGGCGCAGGGCAGCCGGATGACACAGGTAGAGCGCATAAGCAACTCACCCGACATTCGGGAAGCGACGCACGGCCCCCTATGGGACCGATGGCCGAACAGTGCGCATTTACCGACCGTGACGCCCCGCTTTACCGTCTGCCCCATGCCGTGGATAACGCTGGCCGGCGCCGTCGTCGGCGCCCTGATCGCGACCGCCTCCGCCGCCCTGCTCGACCGCGCCCGATGGCGCCGGGACAAAGATGAGCGCCTGCTTGCTGCACGCCGCATCCTGTACAGCGAGTACCTTGCCAGCCTTTCCCAGGCCCGCAACGCCTTCCGCAGTCTCGCCCGGACCGATGACCTGGGTCCGGCCGAGCGGGAGCACGCCGCCCGCGACAGCTTCGCACCGTGTTACGGCATGCGGTACCAGATGGCAGTCACGGCCACGCCGGACGTCTTCGCAGCCTCCGAGCACGCGTTCCGCCGCCTCCGCGATGTACGTGACCTCGCCGCGGCCGGCACCCGCGCGGACGACGGGTCCTACGCCCACGGCCGCACCGAATACGAGGCTGCTCTCGGCCGGCTAGTCGACGTCATGCGCCTTGGCCTGGGAGCCGACCGGGCACCCGTCTAGGACATCCCGACCCGACTTGCCCCAGCCGCCCCGGAGGTAACTCGCCGCCCGAACACCACCCATGTGACCCGTTCGCCCGTTACCCCTGGCTCTATTTGCGATTGAGAAATGTCAGAGCGATCACACCGACCCGTGCGGACCCCCCACCATCTCCAAACCATGACCAGATAAAACGACTAGCACTGGACATACCTTCACTCGCCAAGTCACCCAGAGTCCGCGCCAGGGTGGCTGAAAACATCACCACCGCGCGACCGACATGGCGATGCGCCGTCCAGCACATGCCACACGAAGGTGACCACCCCCACATCCACACCATCTCCATCGACAGCAGGCGCCAACTTGGCAGTTATTACCGCCATGCCCGATTACCTCTCCCATGAAGATCTCGAAGAGGTAACAGAAGTGTGCGTCCGCGAGAGGAGTGTGACCACTATGAACACAAGGCGAAGCACCAGGTCACACTCATGATCGTTGTAGCGATAAGTAGATTTGACACTTTTCTACACTTCGGTCGGCACCCTTGGGTTAGCTACCGAAGGGTACTTTCCAGCCTTAGTCTCCAACGGGCTTCACGTAAGGTCCGAGTGGCCCCCGGGGACCTCGTCGAAGGATTCCTAGCGGGGTGATTGCTGTTCGCTCCAGTGACCGATGGTGTACGGGGTGGAGCTTCCGCGTCCTCGTGACTCGCTCGCGAAGGCGGACACGGACACTTCTTCCGGTGCCGGCCTGGGCTCTGTGATCACCCTCGTGCGTACCGCCGGGGTGCCAGACAACGTTGACCCGTGGTGGCTGGCACAGGGCTCGGACCGCGAGCCATGTCCCAGTCGGTACGAAGGGATTGCTCAATGTCTCCCGGAGGAAGCCGCCGTGGCGGCCCGGAACCAGCCGTGCCGGCGAGAGCTCGGGTGAGTCTGCGTCGGCTGGGACGGTGGCGTACTGCTGAGCGACGCACCGTGGAACGCGATCTCCACCGTCGGCTGCGCCAAGAGCTACGCAGCCTGGGCGTCGTCCCTCCGCTGGACGTGGACAAGCTGGTCAAGGCGCTCAGCGAACGGCGGGGCCGGCCTATGGTCCTTCGCCCCTGGGCGCTGGAGAAGCCTGGGCCTTCGGGGCTGTGGATCGATTACCCGCAGATGGACGTGATCCTCTACCAGGAGGAGACGACCCGGCTTCACCAGCGGCAGATCATCCTCCACGAGGTCCTCCACGTCCTCGTCGACGAGTGGGGAGAGAAGCGGGAGGAAGTTCCAGAGGTACCTACGGACGAGTTCGTCGAGGCCTGGTCCGACCTCACTCCAGTCCTGGATCCCAAGCTGATTCGGCGGGTGGCTGCACGCTGTTCGTACGACGACGCGGAGGAGTGCTCGGTCGAGCTGGCGGCCACCATCATCCTGGAGTGGTCCTCGGTGGTCGACGCGCTCCCGGCGCTGTCGGAGGATCCACGCGTGCGTCGGGTGCAAGCTGCTCTGGGCGACCGGCGAGGGTGGTTGTAGACCGTGGCTAAATACCTTCTGCTGATCATCGCGGGTGCTGTCGTGTGGCGGCTCTACCTGTGGTGGCGTGCTCCGCACGATGCTCCGACCCGGTCGGTGGCGCTGGCTCTGCTGAGCATGGGCCTCTCGTACCCGGTGGCCATGCCGGGCGGTGCCCACGGCATCGACACCCTGGCCGGCCACGGGATGGCGCGGCTCGTCCAGAATCTGCTTCTGCTGCTGGCCATGTACTTCCTGATGTGCTTCTACCTGTACTCAGCCGACGGGCCGGCCGCGTACAGTCGCGCCCGGCGTGAGGCCCTGGTCATGGGCCTGGTCGCGGTGGCGATCACTGTGGCGGCGGTGAGCGTGCCGGATCAGGAGCTGGGCGCGCCGTACGCGACGGTGGACATGACCGCGCTGCCGATCTTCTTGTTCTACACCGTCGCCGGCCTGTACATGATGTACGCGGTCGGTGCGGCGGGGTGGTGGTCTGCCCGCTACGCCCGCATGTCCGGCCGGCCGTACGCCACCGGGTTGTGGATGACGGCGATCGGCCTGGGCGGGATGGCGTTGGCCTGCGCGATCCGCGCCGTCTTCGTCACCATCCGGTGGACCGGCGGTCTTGTGCCGATCCGGGTCAACGCCTACGTGTCGGTGCTGCTGGTGGTCTCCAGCCTGGCTTTCGCCGCGGGCGTCACCTACTCCGTGGCCAGCGCGAGGATCACCGCCACGAAGCTGTGGCTGCGCCGGCGTCGGGATCACCGCCGGCTGGCGCCCCTGTGGCAGTTGCTGATCGAGGTCTATCCCGAGAACGAGCTGCGTCCGGCCTCACAGGGGACGTGGGACCGGTGGCGCTCGCGTGGTGTGCATCGCCGGTATCACCGGCGGATCGTGGAGTGCCGTGACGGACTGGTGGATATCAGCCCTTACGTGGTGCACGAGTGGGAAGGTATCAACGTGCTGGACCTCGGGCCGGCGCAGTTGGCCGAGCGTCTGCGCACCGCGGCCGACATGGTCAAGCAGGGGGTGCCGGCTCCCGGGCCGGCGGTCGCGCTGGCGGTACCGAGGGGGGACGGCACGGACGCAGACGTCCGCCAGCTGCTTGCGGTGTCGGAGAACCTCCGGCGGGCCGCGTGACCTGGGCAGAGCAAGGAGACGAGAACACATGCTGATTACGGCCGGCAGGGTCCTGACCGGTTCCGGGACGTACCTGGAGGACGGTGCCGTCCTGGTCGAGGGCGATTCGATCGCAGATGTGGGCCCGCGCGCGCAGCTCGCCGAGCGCGCAGGAACGGACGGGGTGCACCTCGCGTTTCCCGACGCGACCGTCGTGCCGGGACTCATCGACGCCCACGTCCACCTGGTGTTCGACGGCAGCGCCGATCCGCTGGCCGCGTTCCGCGAGTCCGACGACGATGCCCTTCTCGCGGGCATGCGCCAGCGCGCAGAACAGCTTGTCTCCAGCGGCGTTACAACCGTCCGGGACCTGGGTGATCGCAACCACCTGGCCCTGCGCCTGAACGAGGAGATCGAACAGCGGCGCACGTGGGGACCGCAGATCGTGTCGGCGGGCACGCCGTTGACGGTGCCCGGCGGGCATTGCCACTTCCTGGGTGGCGTGGTCTCCGGCGAGGCCGCGGTCCGTGACCTGGTACGCCGCAACCTGATGGCCGGCGCCCGCGTGATCAAGGTCATGGCGAGCGGGGGTGGTCTGACCCAGGACGGGCCGAAGAGCTGGCAGCCCCAGTTCTCCGCGGGCGAGCTGCGGGCCCTGGTGGACGAGGCCCACCAGGCCGACGTGCCAGTGGCCGCGCACGCCCACAGCGCGGCCGGCATCGCGGCGGCCGTGGACGCGGGCGTGGACACCATCGAACACTGCACCTGGATGACGGAGGACGGGTTCGCCCTGCGCCAGGAGGTCCTCAAAAAGATCGTCGAGCAGGGTATCGCCGTCTGCCCGGCTGTCAGCCCGCACTGGCAGATGGCAGCTCGCATCTTCGGCGAGGAGCGCACGAAGGTCCTGTTTGGGCAAGTCCGGGAGATGGCCGAGGCCGGTGTACGCCTGATCGCCGGAACCGACGCCGGGGTGCAGCGCACCGGGTTCGACGGCACGCTGGCCGGTGCGCTCGGCTTCTACGCGCACCTGGGCATGCCGAACGACCAGGTCCTCGACATGGCGACCGCCGACGCCGCCGACGCTCTCGGAATCGGCGGGTCGACCGGCCGCATCAAGCCGGGCCTCAGCGCGGACCTGCTGGTCGTCGACGGCGACCCACTGTCCGACCTGAGTGCGCTCAAGGAAATCCGCGCTGTCGTCGCCGCAGGGCAGGTGCACGATCTGGGGTCGCGGCCCGAGCAGCAGTCGTAGCCCGTTTCCGGCCTGCACCCTTGCGGGGGTGCAGGCCGGACTACAGGGAGCCGCCCTCCTGCTCCGCCATCTCCGCCGCCAGCTGGTTGATCAGCGCCAGCGTCTTGGGCGGCAGACCCTGCCCGCCCAGGCCACGGGCCCTCACCCGGCCCACAGCGCCTTGCCTCGCGCTGGCCAGCAGCTGCAGACCTTCATAGACCTGGGCAGCCACGGCCTCGTCCGGCTCGAAGTACATCCGCGACACACCGAACACGGCGGCCAGCGCGTCCAGGACCACCGGAGCCGCCGCGTCCTTGACACCGGTCCGCAGATCCTCGAAGTCGTTCTGCGTGATGACATCCGCACCCGCGTGGGCGTTCACCGCGGCCGCCATCTCCTCATCCGAGGGAGGCCCCTGCGAGCCGGGGTAGGAGCGCTGCAAGATCAAGGTGATTTTCTCGCTGAGGGACTCCGGCGGCCGACCCGAGTCCCCAGCCGCGGCCTGGGTACCGGGCTCTGGCTCTGTGCCGTTCTTCCTCGCCTCTGCGGCGACGAAGGAACGATCCTCCGCCCGGCGCAGCTCCGTCTCGCTGACGCCGTACTTCGCAGCCAGGACAGGGATGTACTTGGCCTGGAGCCGGCGCTCCCCACGTTCAGCTCCCGCGACGGGGCTGGCGCTCTTGGTGCCGATCACCGCCGCCGTCTCTTTCTGGTAGATGCCGGCATCACAGCGCAGATCGGCGAGATCAGGAAGGCCGGTGCGGGGGAACAGATCGTCGAGATCGCTCCCGAGAGCCGCGGCATAGGCGGGGAGCTTCTCCGGGTCGGGTGAGGTGTGGCCGGCCTCCCAGTTCGCCACCGCGGAGTCGGTCATACCCAGCTCTGTCGCCACCTCGCTCTGGTGGCGGTCGGCAGCTCGCCGCACGCGGCGGGCGAGGTTCCGGTCGAAGCGGCGGGCAGACATCTGACCTCGCATTCTCTCCAAAATGAAGCGGGAACATCGTGTTGACTTTCGCTTCTTCTAAGAATAGCTTCAGCTTAGCGATAACGCGACAGCCCTGCACGTCAGCGGCCTGTCGAGTCGCCCGCAGTTCCGCCGGGCGGCGGTGAAACCCGCCCCACGCCGGGTGCCCCCCTCGCCCTCATCAGGAAGTCCGCACGATGTCGCACCAGTTCTTACGCCGTCCGGCCTGACGTACACCGCGGCACCTGCATCACGCACGATGCCGGAGGCGCGGATCGTTTTGGATCCTCGGCCACCGGCATGAGGCCGACGGCGACAAGAGTGACGTTGCGCCCTGTCGGGGTCACGTTCTGCGACTACTACAGAGTTTGAGAACCAACTCTGGATCTTGTCGCGGCTCCGCGCATATGTTCGTGGTCCCCGGGCGGCCCGCCCCGGATGACGGACGTGAGGAGTAAGCAGGCACCCACCGGACCGAGACGGTCCCCATACAGCGATGGCGCCCGAGAGCGGTAACTCACGGGCGCCGAACGCTAAGCGGCATACCCGCCCCGGCAAGGGCGGAGATTGCCCACCATCACCACGCTGAGTCCTTCCGAGGGGCGCGTCAGCGTGGCAACACTGCGAAGGGGAGTATCGCATGCCTCCTGCCCTGCGCAAAAGGCCCTTCCGCCTGGCCTGCGCGGCAGCCACCTCCGCCTCGGCGCCTCAGCGCCCCGAGCCGGACCACACCATCCCGGCCCCGGCGGGCCGCCGACCCGGCCCGTTCTCCGGGAGCGGCCGATGAGCAGCGAAGCCCGCGAGTGGGTATGGGAGCACAGCTCCAGCCGGGGCACCGCGCGCCTGGTCCTGCTGTCGATCGCCGACCGGGTGGCCGACGATCAGTGCGTTTCCTGGGCCTCACTGTCCAGCCTGGCCAAGCGCACGCACGCCTCCGTCTCCACGGTGCGCGAGGCCATCGACCGCCTGGTCGATGCCGGTGAACTGGAGCAGCTCGACGACCTCACCGGCCCGCAGCGCAGCACGGTCTACCGTCTCCCCCTCGCCGCCAAGGCGGTGGCAGAGACCGCCGAGGGCGACGAGAACGCCGGCCACGCGTCCCAGGAAGAGCCCGAGGCCGTCTCGACGCTCCGGATCTCGGCCTTGCGGCGGTGCGGAATCCGCCCGCGTGAGGTGCCGGAATCCCCCGTGGGGGGCCGGAAACCGGCAGTACCGGAAACCGGCAGGTCCCGACGGAAACCGGCACCTCGACGTACCGGAAACCGGCACAGCGATGTACCGGAAACCGGCACACAGAACCGTAGTGAACCGGATTTGAACCGGAGGTACAGCAGTAGTGGTGCTGCCGTCCTCTCGGCTGCCGAGTGGCAGGTCGACCCCGCCACCCACACCTGGACCCGCCAGCAAGGGCACCTCGACCGCCTCGGCGAAGAAGGTCTGCGAGCCGCTGACGCGAAGTGGCGTGCCCACCGGGCGGCCCACACCCCAAGGCCAGCAGAAGCCTGGGCTGCCGACTGGCGCTCCTGGGTCGCGCGGGAGCACACCCCCAGCCGCCCGAACCTGTACGCCGTGCCCGGCAAGAACACCGCCGCACCAGGGGGCATGACGCGGACGCAGGCCCACACCGCCGCCCTGCTGGCCGCCCTGGACGAGCCGACCGGAACGGAGGGCTGAGCGTGGACCGCCGCGAAATCGCCGCCCTGCTGGCCTACATCGGCCGACTCGACCCCCGCACCATCCGCACCGACCAGGGCGAGGCGCGCGACCAGCTCGCCCAGTGGCACGAGCTGCTCGGCGACGTGCCGATGGCCACCCCGCACAGCTGGGACGTCCGCGTCGCCGCCCGCCAGCACATCCGCACCTCGCCGTACCAGATCCTGCCCGCAGACCTGGCCCGTCCCTGGGAGAGCTACCGGCGCGACCGCCTGGCCCGGCACTCCGATCCGACGCCGTCCGCCGATCCGGACGACCAGGCCGCCTGGACCGCCGAGCTGGCCGGAACCCGCCGCGCCGTCGCCGCCGGTCTCGCGGAGCCTGCACAGGCCCGGGCGATCACCAGCGGGCGCGAGGGGACCGACCCGAGGCTGGAGGCGATGCTGGACCAGGTCGGCTCCTGCATCCCGCCCGCCGCCCGAGCCGCCCTCGCGCCCTACCGACCCGCTCGGGCAGCACGGGAGGCGGCCATCGTCCAGGGGCAGCCCGACGCCCTGAGCGTGCGCTGCGAGTGGTGCAAGGCCCAGCCCGGCGAGCCCTGCCGTCGCCGGCGGATCGGCCCCGACGACGGGGTCCGTGCGACCACCGCGCGCGCCACCCCGCACCCCGGCCGCCTCGACCTCGCCACCACCCGGCAGGCCCAGCGCGCCGAGCAGGCCTAGCAGCCCGCCCTGGCCTGACCGGCGCACTCGGTGCGTGCACCCCGTCCGCTGCACCGCCACCCGACATCCCTGTCCCGCACCGGCTGCGGCGCACGCCCACGCGCCGCAGCCGGCACCCGACGCCGAACCCGCCGAGCACCGCGCCCGCCGGTCGGCGCGGCAGCACATCGGAGACCCGCCTTGCGCCACATCACCACCCACGACGCGCTGGCCACCGGCCTGCGCGGCATCGGAGACACCAGCTGGCACACCCACGGAGCGTGCCACGGCATGGACGTCGAGGACGCCGACGCGGTGTTCTTCCCAGGGCCTCGGGATCACGAGGAGATCGCGGAGGCGAAGGAGCTGTGCGGCTGGTGCCCCGTACGCCGCGAGTGCCTGGACTTCGCCCTGGAGAACGTCCTCAAGGAGGGCGTCTGGGGCGGCCTGACCGAAGCCGAGCGGCGCCCGCTGCACGACAACCTGCACCAGCGCCTGGACTACCGGCGCGTGACCGCCTTCTTCCAGGGACGCGACGTGCACCTGACCGAGGCCGAGCGGCAGGTCGTCATCGACCACGCTTATGTCCGCGGCTGGCGGCCCGACCGGCTCGCCGCCGCCCTGCAGATCAGCCACAAGCACGCCCGCGACCTGCTCCGGCAAGCCGCCAACAAGATCCTCGACCGCGATCGTAACTACGGCGTGCCCCGCCCCAAGAAGAAGCGAAAGAAGACCTCCAGGACCAAGGGCACCCCCACGCCCACAGCTCCCGGCACTCAGCAGCCGACAGGCCGCACGGCAGCGTCGCCCCCGGCGCACGCCCCTCTCGGAAAGGCAGCATGACCCACCCAGTCCTCGCCTTCGGTGCCACTTCGGACCTCCCTCTCCTCCTGGCCGCCGTCGTGCCCGCCGCCCTCGCGCTCGTGCTGACCGCCTGGACCATCCGGCGCCGGGGAACCCGCCCGCAGAAACGTCTCGGCGGCCCGGCGGTCAAGGTCGCCGCCGTCGCCGCCCTGGGCTGCACCGCCTACAGCGCCGACACCTCGTGGCGGTTCGCCGCCGACTACCTCGACATGGCCGGCACCGCCGAGCGCGCCAGCATGTTCGCCGCAGCCGAACTCGCCCTGTTCGCGACCGCGCTGATGGCACGGCAGAACCTTGCCGTCCAGGGCGCCCCTGGCCTGCCGGGCACGCTGGTCTGGGTGATCACCACGGTGCAGGTGATCCCCGCCTACGCCGAGAGCGGCCCCGTCGGCGGCACGGTCCGGGCCTTCGTCGGACCGGTCATGGCGGCGATGCTGTGGCACCTGGCCATGGGCATCGAACTGCGCCTGCGTACTCCCGGCGCCGCCTCGAACGGACTGATCGCCGTCCTGGGCCGGGAGGCACGCGAACGGCTGCTGTCCCGCCTCGGCATCGCCGCGCGTGACCGCGACGCCGCTCAGATCACCCGGGACCGGGCCACTGCCCGCGCGGTCACCCTCGCCGCCCGCCTCGCCGAGCGCACACCCGAGCAGCAGCAAAACCGTCGCGGCCGGCGGCTGACCCGACGCCTGTCGAAGGCGGTCGGCAGGGCCTCGGTCGGCACCGACCCCCTCCAGCGGGCACAGTTGCTCGACCAGCTCGCCGCCCGTCGACACGCGCTCGCGCTCGCCACGGTCCCGCTCCCTTCTCCCTGGTCCCCTGCGCACAGCAGCACATCGGCGGCCACGGTCCCCGCCCAGCCGACATCGAATGTGCCGGTCCCCGTCCCCGGTCCCGACGGTTCCGACGGGCCGGTCCCGGACCGCGGACCAAGGACTCCTTGGGGACCGGTCCCCGATGAGGCGGCCCCGGAAGCCAAGGTCGGCTCGGGGACCGAGGGCGACGGAACGGGAACGCCCGCGGGGACCAGGCCGCTTGGAGACGGCGCGGTCCCGGGGACCGAACACGCCGATCCAGAAGCCGCAGCGCGAGGCGCTAGGGCCACGAGGACCGACAGCAAGGCGCGAGAAGTAGCAGCTCAGGGCCGAGATTCTCGTCGGGGACCGGGCCTCGCGAAGTCGGGGACCGAGAGCGCCGAGGACCGAGGACCGACCACCAACCAGTCCGGGACCGAGCCCACCCAGGACCGAGGACACAAGATCCCACTCCCCAGGAAGCCGGCCAGGAAGTCCCGGACTCAGAACAAGGGCAAGCGTGCTCGGTCCCGCTCTCCGCAGACCGAGCGCCAGGCACGCGAACTGGGCGAGTCCGAGCGCCAGCTTGTCCACGAAGTGCGCCCCCATGTTGCCGCCCTGCTCGAAAGGGACGGCAACGGAGCGATCACCCGGGTCCAGCTGCGCGAAATCATCCGCCGCCAGGGCCTGACGGGTGTCGGGAACGACCGACTCGGCCTCGTCCTCCAGGAGCTGCGGAACGAGGACATCACGACCACGAGGAGCACCGACCGATGAAGACCTGCCACCAGTTCGACACCGTCCGCGCGGAGTACGTGCGGGAGATCGGCTTCATGCTCGCCCACTCCCAGCGGCACGAGGGCAGGCCCGCGGCGAAGTCCAGCGCGAAGACCGCCACCTCGACGAAGCAGCGGATGGCCCGGGCGCTCAGCAGACACGTCGAGCGCTGCCTCGAATGCGGCTGAACCGGCAAAGCCCCAGCTCAACCGCCCTCATTGCAACCGGTGGCCCAGCTCTGTGCCGGGCCACCCACCCCCCCTCAAGGAGACACGCCGTGATTCCGCATCCCCCTCTCCCCTCCGAACCAACCACTGCCGAGGCCATGGCCTGGGCACACGTCTTGGTCCACCGGGGACTCCTGCACGCCGCCGTCCTCACGCCGACCGGCCAGTGGCTCGTCCAGGACTACCCTGCCGGCCCTGTCCGCATCCTTGCGGGACCGGCCGATGTCCTCGCGCTGGCCGCGACCATCCAGCACCGCACCCGCTCCACGAGGCCCGAAACCCGATGACGAACCCCGCCCAGAACGGCACCACCGCGGAACCTGCTCCCGGCTCCAACTCGGTCTCGGGGCGAGCAAGTTATCGGCCAAGCTACTCTTCCCCGTTGGGGAAGGCAGCTTGGCCATCTCCCGCCCCAGGGGTGGCGGGAGCGGGCCAGCACCGGGGGGTGCTGGACCGTCAGGCGGCGACCGAGGGCGGATCGCAGCCAGGGGTGGAGAAGCAGCAGCGAAGCCACGCCAACGCCGTTCCCCCATCCACCGCGCGTAAGCGCTCCCCCCAGCAGAACAAGCGCGCGCGCATCTGCAACATCCGTCTCAACGACGACGAGTGGAGTCGGCTGACCGCCGCAGCCCGTACGTCGCGCAAGAGCCTGCCGGCCTACCTCGTGCGTGCCGGTCTCGCCGCCGCCGATGACTCCGAAAACACCGCAGCGGTCATCGCCGGCCACCGAGACCTGATAGCCGAGTTGTTCGCCGCGCGCCGTCATCTAGGGCAAGTCGGCAACAATCTGAACCAGGTTGCTCGTGCCATTAACAGCGGCGGACAGCCCGCAGAACTCGACGCCGTCGTTTCGGCCGTCCAGCGAGCGGTCGCACGTGTGCAGGCGATCACCGACCGGATGCTCGAACAAGATTGATCGATAGTTCAGGCGGACCACGAAGCGCTGCCGGCCAGCAGCCCGCGGACGTCGCGCCGGACAGCCATCTGGAACCTGTCGCGCAGGGTTCCGACCTCGTCCTTCATAGCGAGGAGCCCTGGGGTGTCCCGCTGGTCCGCAGTCACGACGTAGTCACGAGCACGTCGCAGAGCCCGAAAGACGTCGTCCGCCGCCCGGACGACGTCGAGCGGAGCCAGGACGTGGATCCGCTGGCGTGTGCCGCCAAGGTTGAAGCCGGTGAACGCCACGTCTGCGGCCGTCGCGCGTTCCTCGCCGGGCGTGGTCCGCAGCACGCGCAGGAGGTCTCTTCCCGTCTCCTCCATCGCGATCAAGTACTCGGCGTACAGCTGCGTGCGCAGCTCCAGCAGGCGTGTGACTGCCTCTCGACGCCAACGCCGCCGGTCCGCCAGCGCCGTCGCACCAGCACCCAGCAGAACTCCCAGCAGTGCGGACAGCGGCGATATCCAGCTCATCCGTGAGCACTTCCCGCCCGGCGCACGTAGAACGCCCCATTTCCAGTTCCCACCGAAGTCGATCGTCGATCGAGGACAGCAGCATGATTCCCCGGATCCAGAAGCGCGGGCAGCGCACCATCGGCCTCCTCTACTACCTCTACGGGCCGGGCAAGTTCGAGGAGCACACCGATCCCCACCTCGTTGCCTCTTGGGATCACAACGCTCCCGACCCCGGCCGCGACGCCACCGCGACTCTCAAGCAGCTCCAGCAGCTACTGGACCAGCCCGTCGAGAACATCGACCCGTCTCAGCGCCCGAAGAAGCATGTGTGGCATCTCTCCGTGCGCAATGGCGGTGAGGACCGGATCCTGTCGGATGAGGAATGGGGCGACGTGGCCCGTCGGATGGTCTCCGCTGCAGGGATTGACGACCCCGAGGCTGGAGCGGGCTGCCGGTGGGCGGCCGTGCGGCACGCTGACGACCACATCCACATCGTCGCCACCCTCGTCCGCGAAGACGGATACAAGCCTGACCTCGACAACGACGCCATCCGTGTGCAGGCGCAAGCCCGAGTCCTCGAAGCGGAGCTGGGTTTGCGGCGCCTCAGCAAGGGTGACGGCACAGCCGCACAGCGGCCCACGAGCGCCGAGCGGCATAAGGCCGAGCGGCAGGGTCGCGAGCGCACCGCCCGCGAGGAACTACGCGAAACCGTACGACGCGCGGTGGCCGGGACGCGGAGCGACAAGGAGTTCTTCGACCGGCTCGCCGCCGCCGGCCTCCTGATCCGCAAGCGCACCGCGCCCTCCGGCGACGTGCTTGGATACAAGGTCGCCCTGCCCGGCGACCTGAACAAGGACGGCGAGCCGGTGTTCTACCCCGGCGCGCGCCTGGCCCCCGACCTGTCGCTGCCCCGCATCCGCGAGCGCTGGTCCGGTGAGGCCCAGGACGTTCCGGCTGCCCGGCGGGAGGGTGCGATCGGTACGGGGCCGGGCAGTCCGGCCTCCGCGCGCCGCGGGACGGCATCGGCCGTGTGGCAGGCCGTGCTCGTCGTCGAGCACGGCGAGGACGCGGTCGCCGCCGCCCATATCGCAGCGGCCGGCGAGGTCCTGGATGCCCTCGCGAAGACTTCAGCGGCCTACACCCGTCGCGAACTGCGAGACGCTGCAACGGCTTTCGAGCGGGCCTCGCGCTCTCACGTCCGCGCCGTGCGGGGGCACGATCGAGCCCTGCGGCAGGCCGCCCGCGACCTCGTCCGGGGCGGCCCAGCTCTCGGCCGCGGTGAGGACGGAGCCACCACGGCGATGGCGATCGACATGCTGTTCTTCCTGATCACCGCCGCCGCGCACTGGCACGCCAGGAGGGGCCACGCTCAGCAGGCCGAGGCCGCCACCCGGGCCGCCGAGCACCTGCGCACCGCCTACCAGGCCGCCGCCGCCCAGCCTCTCGGTGTGCTCCACCAGCGTGGCCGGCGTCTCGGTCGGCCGATACTCCAGCGGCAGACTGCGCTGCTGCGCGAGGCGCTGCCGGAGCTGGCCGAGCAGATCCTCGCCGAGCCCGGCTGGTACGCGCTGGCGGCGACCCTCGCGGAAGCCGAAGCCGCCGGCCACGACCCGGCCGCACTCCTGTCCGACGTTGCCGGGGGTCGCGAACTCGGCACGGCGGACTCCGTCAGCGACGTGCTGGTGTGGCGGATGCGGCGGTCGGCCGAACTGCCTGCCGACGCCTCCCACCTGCCCGAGACCGGCAACGCAAGGAGCCGGTCCGCAGCGCGTGGGACAACCACCAGGCCCTCCGCGCCCAGCAGGCGGCGCAGCGTAGAGGAGGCGTCGCGTAAACCCCGGTGAGGCCGTAAGACGCTGGCACGCGGCCTCAGCGCATCACCGAGAGAGCCGAGTATCCCTGCTGACCTGGCCAGAGGGGACTGTGGACTTTGTGAATTGAAACCGCCGGGGGCGTGGGGCACGATCATGAAGCGCGCAGGACGAGATGACGAGGTAGAGGAGGACGCCAGGGTGTTTCACCGGATACGCCGCCGGGCCAAGGAGCCGAGCGAAGCTCAGAGGCAGTTCGCCGAGCTGCACGCGCAGCTGCAGGGCCAGGTCCCGCCCGGCTTCGGAGTGCCGGCGCCTGAGCCGGAGCCCGCCGAACCGGCCGCCGTCGTGGACGACTTCCTTCCGCCGGAACTGCGGGTGCCGAGCCACGACCAGGTCGACGGCAAGATGATGCCCTGGGCGCAGCCCCTCGTCCTCGTCGGCGAGATGGTCGCCTGTGCCGAGTGCGGCGCGTACCGGGACTGGCTCATCCTCTCGACCCGCGGTGAGATCTGGCTGCGCTGCCGGGCAGGCCATCACCAGCAGGAGACCCGCATCGACACCGCCTGGTACAACCGGCACTCCGGGCCGGCGGACGCGACACACGCCACGTTCGAGGACTGCCTGCGCCACCTCGGGCACTGACCACCACCCCTACGACCCCACCGGGCCTGCGGGCCCGCACTGACCACCCGTTGCCTAGCACCAAGGGGTCAGTTCCGTCATGCGCGTTCGCGTCGCCACCACCGCACTCGGCATCACCGCCGCCCTCCTCGCCCTGCCCGCCTGCTCCCCCGACACCACCGGAAACAAGCACAAGACCCCCTCCGCCGCCCGGGCGAAAAAGCCGTCCCACGGCGTCCAGGAGACGGCCGCGCTCTCCTCGGCCGCGCTCGCGTCCCGCCTGCTCGACCCGAGCGACCTCGGCAACGGCTACCTGCCCAAGCCGGAGCGTCCGGCCCAGCACGACGACGTCACCGTCATCGGCTGCCCGGCCCTGAGCGAGCTGGGCGGCGACGCGGCGACCGGCGGCACGCTCGCCTTCCCGCACAAGGCGAAAGCGGACTTCACCTACGGCAACAGTTCCTCGGAGATCTCCGAGGAGCTGTACAGCGACAGCGCGAAGAAGCTCTCCGACGGCATCGACCGGATCTTCGACGCCATGACCGCTTGCCCGACCTATCAGGTCGTCGCGGGCGGCACCCCGATCGACGTGACCTCGCAGAAGCTGCCCACACCCCACGCCGGCGGTGACGAGCAGTGGAGCCAGCTCCTGACGTTCGTCGCCGGGGGGCGGAGCACCGTGGTCAAGCAGACCGCGATCCGCGACGGGAGCCTGCTGCTGGTCGTCTCCGGCTCCCCGGCTCTCGTCGACCGCCATCTCGACAAGGCCCTCGACAAGGCCACGGCGACGAGCTGACCTGCGTGCACGTCACGCTGCTGCCTCCGACCACCGCAGGTCGGGGGCAGCAGCGCGTCATTAGCTGACACGTTGAGCGGCGCGAGCGGCTTGGCCTGGTACCCAGGCTCGGACCTGGCCGGGCTGTACATACAGCACGTTCGGGTTGTGACTGTGCGGCCCGTAGCCGCTGGAGGCGTTGACGAGCAGGTACGCGCCCGGGGGAACGTGCCAGTTCCAGAACCAGGCATCCTGCTGCCGCGCGGTGTCACGCCAGGTCACGACAGCTTTGGAGCCATGGCGGCCGAGTTGATAGACCCGGGTCATCTGGAGGAGATGCCCCGGCCCGGAGCTTCGGTGCTGCTGGAATGCCTGCCACTGCGCCACGAGGGCGGCCGTGCGCTTGCGGCGTGAACGGACCGCCAAGGCGATCGTCACGGCGACGATGTGGGCTATGACCAGAAAGGCGCCGAAACTCGGGTGCATTGCCGCATCCTGCATCGTTCCATCAATAGGCGGCATTTCCTCCTGGGCGTCGAAGACCGAATGGCCACTTCACCCGAGAAGCAAGAAAGTCCGGCACCCCCAATTGAGAGGGCGCCGGACTGCGATCGTCGAGAGATACGGGCGGGACGTTAGATGGCCGGCGCGCGCAGAAGGCGTTCCCGGGTGGCCTCAGGCAGTACCCGCCGCAGGACCGGTGCGGTCGAGCTGACGGACGCGGCGAAGGCGGCGACGAGATCGTGCGGGACGCTGGCGGCGAACGACGCCGCCCACAGACACGGTGCGCCGAGCGCGGGCTCGGCCCACGCCTGCCATCCAGCCGGTCCCGTCTCGTCGGCCTCGGCGGACAGGGTCTGCGGATCGGCGTCCTGGATGAGGGGCGGGACCTCGCCGAGGCTGATGTGCGAGGTGAACGTCGGGTCCGTCGCTGCCGCCTGGGGCTGGTCGATGTCGCGGAACCATCCGTTGGCGGCAACAGAATCAAGGACCAGCTCGGATCCGGCGTGCGGCTCGGCAGGCTGGCCGCTTGCATCGAGTGCGACGAGGAAGTCGACCACAGCCTCGCCGGGGACGTCGCGGGTGAAGTAGGCCGACCACTGGGCGAGCGGGCTGCGCGCCTCGGCTCGGGCGGAGATCTGCCAGGCGATCGGCAGCTCGCCCAGGTGGAACGGCTCGTCCGCCAGGCCCCACTGGGCCCAGCGCAGGGCGTCGGAGCTGATGTGCAGGACGGTACTGCGCAAGACCTGGCGGTCCTCCTGGGCCTCGTCCGGTTCGCGTCGTCCGCGGACGATCATCAGGCTCGTCCAGCCCAGACCGGCGAGGGTGTCGGCGACGACGTCGTAGAGGCGCCCATCGTCACCGGCCAGGTGCCGAGGGCCGACCCAGTAGGCGGGCTGGCCACCGCGCGGGCTGGACGAGTCGAGCAGGAAGTCGGGGTACAGAGGCGCCTCCAAGAGGTCGGTGCGTATCTAGTTGCCGCCCGCGCGGCGGCGGGGACGGCGCAGGGGTGCCTGGACGGGGCCCTGCCACGTCAGCTCGATGGCGACCTCCGGCGGCAGATGGCCGAGCTGTGCGTCCTCGCCCCGCCCTTCAGCGAGGTAGACGACGGTCCGGCCGGTCTCGTCGACCGACTGCAGGACCTGCGCCAAACGGTGGGCCATCGGAAAGAACGGGTTCATGGCCTGGCGGACCGGAGCATGCGGGTCGCAGCCGGACAACAGGTCGATGAGAACGCCGACGGTCATCTCCGGGGACGTCACGAACAGCCTCCTGGGGTGCGAGGAAAGAGCGGTGGAGCGGGCCGCCGCTCAGACGGCCTGCTGACTCACAGGGCGGGCACTACCCGTCGGTGTCCGCGCTGTCAGAGGCGGCGTGAGGTCTCCAGCACACGCGCGACGGCGGCGGCAACGATGTCGGCCGGCGTCTCGGTGTCGAACGACAAGTGGTAGCCGCGGACCTTGGTGGTGCCGGTGACGGCGATCTTCCATCCCTCGCCGTCCGTGCCGGGGCGTCCGAGCGGGAACCAGCCGAGGTAGAACCTGCCGTCCTTGCTGCTGACGTGCACGTCCGCACGGTCATCGACGATCAGGTGGAAGTCCTCGGCGGAGAACTGGTCCATGACCAGGCTCGGCTGGCCGGGGCCGAGCTGCCACTCCCGCAGTCGCAGGGCTTCGACGGTAGTAGAGAAACCGGGGCCCGTAGGGGCTACGGTCACGGGCAATCACCTCTCTGACCTGGGGTTTCTTGCAAGGTCATCTACGTTGACATGGCCTCGCACCCGTTGGCCAGTCTTTCCGCGATCTTTCCTGTCTGCCGCAGGCGAACTGGAATCGGTGCCCCGTTGTAGGTCCGCATTTCGTTTGTCCCTTTCTCATTCGCCGTGGCCTTTGTCCGGCCCAAGGGACGACGCGATGAGAAAACTCCCCTCTGACTGTTCACTTGTCGAGGTGATGATCCCGGTCTCGATCTGTGTAGCTGCTCTCTCCGAACGTGGAGACGTCGCAGCTGATCGCGACCGCCATTTCTGCTGCCCGGTGTGGCATATGTCGCGTGTGATGGGCCTGGCATGGAGGGCGGAAACATCTGCTGCGGGTCGGGCGGAGTGTCTATGAGGCGTCGCGAGTGAAACGCCAGGCTCCGCAGGTGAGGGCGAGTGCGAGGTAGAGGGCGAGGTCGAAGAGGGCGAAGGAGAGGGAGGGGGTGCGTTCCGGGTGGAGGGGGTGTGGGTGGAGCTGGCCGAGGGTGTCCGCGGCGTTGCTCAGCATGAGCTTGCTGGGCAGGGAGGACCAGCCTTCGACGGCTTTGGCTGCGCCGTAGCCGAGGTAGACCAGGGCGAAGAGCGCGGCGATGGCTCCGGCGGTGTGTCGGATCACGGCCCCGAGGCCGTAGCCCACGACGGTGACGACGAACAGGTAGAGCCCGGCGCAGGATACGGCGCGAAGTACGCCTGGAGTGCCCAGGCCGACGTCGAGGTGCTGCTTGGCCAGGACGGCCTGTCCGATGAAGAAGCTGGTGAACGTGGTCAGTTCGCCCAGCAGCAGGGCGAATCCGCCGATGACGAGGGTCTTGGCGGTGTAGGAGAGCGCGCGCCGGGGTGTCGCGGTCAGCGTCGAGCGGATCAGTCCGGTGGTGTACTCGCTGCTGATGCCCAGCACGCCGAGGACGCCGAAGGCGAGGACGGCGAAGGCGAAGCCGGAGAGTGAGTCGCCCACCGGGTCGAACTGGGCCCGATCGGCCGTCGTCATGTGCGGCCAGGCGCTGGCGGTGTGCGCGACGTCCATGATGCTCAGCGCCAGGCCGAATGCCACGGCGATGAGAGCGGTGATCCAGGTCGAGCGGAGGGAACGCAGCTTGATGACCTCGCCGGCCATGGCACCTGTCAGTGCGGTGGGCATCAGTGTCCCGTCCCTTCGGTCCGGTATTCCACGGCGGATTCGGTGAGGTTGAGGTAGGCGTCTTCCAGTGAGGCTCCGGCGGGAATGAAGTCGGTGATCGGGACATCGGCGAGCAGACGTCCTCGTCCGATGACGAGAAGGTGGTCGACAGTGAGTGCCATCTCGCTCATCAGGTGGCTGGAGACCAGGACGGTGCGTCCTTCGCCGGCCAGCGACCGCATGAGGCTCCGGATCCACCTGATGCCCTCCGGGTCCAGGCCGTTGGCGGGTTCGTCGAAGATGAGCACGGGCGGGTCGCCGAGCAGGGCGGCGGCGATGCCCAGGCGCTGCTTCATGCCGAGCGAGTAGGTGCCGATCCTGCGTTGGGCGACGTCGGCGAGGCCGGTGAGGGCGAGTACCTCCTCGATTCGGCTGCGCCGGATGTGGTTGGTGGCCGCGAGCACGGCGAGATGTGCCCGCGCCGTACGGCCCGGGTGGACGGCCCCGGCGTCAAGGAGCGCGCCGACGCGGCGCAGCGGCTGTTCGGCCTGGCGGTAGGGCACGCCGTCCACCAGGGCGCGGCCGGCGTCCGGGGTGTCCAGGCCGAGGACGGCCCGGATGGTGGTCGACTTCCCCGCGCCGTTGGGACCGAGGAAGCCGGTCACGCGGGCGGGCTGGACCTCGAAGGTGAGGTCGTCGACGGCGACCTTGCGGCCGAAGCGTTTGGTGAGGTGTTCGCATCGAATCACGTCCATGACGATGCCGGGACGGGCAGGACGCTTCATCTGCCCGCGGGCAGGTCTTTTCGGGCCCGGGTCTGCCGTACGGCATAGGGCCCGCGGACGATGTGGGCCTAACCGGCAGGCGCATAGGCTCAGGTCGTGGAACGGAAGACACATGCGGCCCCGGAGTCGTTCCGGCCCTCTTGGCCGGAGGCTCTTGCTGTCCTGTCGTTGGCGGTGTGCGGCCTGGCGCCGTGGCATCCGCAGGCGATCTTCTGGGGCGGGTTGCCGCTCGCCTTCGCGCTCTTCTGCGTCACGTCCCTGCGCCCGGCCCGGACCGCGGGAATCGCCCTGGCCGCGGCCCTGGCGATGGCGGTGTCTACCGGCCTGCCCAGGTTCGAACACGCCGGGGCCGTGGTGCCCTTCGCTCTGCTCTTCGCCGTCGCCTGGGCGGTGGGCTTCGCGGTCGGCCAGCGGCGCCGGTATCTGCACACGCTGGTGCGTCAGGAACGCGACCGCGCCGATCGGGAGGCGGCTGCGGAACGACTGCGCATCGCCCGCGAGCTGCACGACAGTATCGCCCACTCCATGAGTGTGATCTCCGTCCAGGCATGCTTCGGCCGTCTGGTGCTCGACGACCGTCCCCAGGACGCGCGCAGCGCGCTGGAGGCGATCGAGACCACCGGCCGGGAGACCCTCGTCGAGCTGCGCCGCATGCTGGGCGTGCTGCACGACGACACCGACGATCCGGACGACGCGGTACTGGCCCCCGCCCCACAACTCGCGGACCTGAACCGTCTCACCGAACGGACCCGGCGCCCCGGCCTGCGGATCGACCTCGCTGTCACGGGGCACGTCAGGCCCCTGCCCCCCGGGCTGGAGGCAGCCGCGTACCGGATCGTCCAGGAAGCGCTGACCAACGTGGTCAAGCACGCCGACGCGAGCAACGCGCACGTCACCGTCGCGTACGGACCCTGCGAGGTGACCCTCACGGTGACCGACGACGGCAGCATCCGGCCGGCCCCGGGCCGCACCGGGCGCGGGCTGCCCGGGATGCGTGAGCGCCTCGCCCTCTACGGCGGCATCCTGCAGGCGGGGCCGGCCGCGACCGGCGGGTTCCGGGTGCGGGCCAGCATCCCCGTGGACGGGCCGCAGCCCAGTGCTGCGGCGCGGGAGCAGCGGTGACCATCCGGGTCCTGGTCGCCGACGACCAGCAGCTGATCCGCATCGGCCTGGCCGGAATCGTGGACACCGCCCCGGACCTCAAGTCGATCGGCAGCGTCGCAACGGGCCGGGCCGCCGTCGCAGCCGCCGCCGAACACCGGCCCGACGTCGTCCTGATGGATGTGCGGATGCCCGAGATGGACGGCATCGAAGCCACCCGCCGTATTACCGCCGCCGGCCACGCTCGTGTCCTGATGCTCACCACCTTCGACCTGGACGAGTACGTCTTCGGCGCACTGCGTGCCGGGGCCAGCGGCTTCCTCCTGAAGGACGCTCCGCACCTCGACCTGTTGTCCGCCGTCCGCACCGTCGCCCAGGGCGAGGCGCTGCTCGCGCCGCGCATCACCAAAAGGCTCATCGCGGCGTACGTCAACAGGCCGGCACAGCCACCACGCGGCCAGACACCGCTGCGGCGGCCCGAGGCCGTCACCGCCCGTGAACGCGAAGTGCTCCTGCTCGTCGCCGAAGGGCTCACCAACGCCGAGATCGCCGAACGGCTGTACATCGGCGCGGGCACGGTGAAGACCCATGTCGCCCGGCTGCTGACCAAGCTCGATGCCCGCGACCGCGTCCAACTCGTCATCCACGCCTACCGCAGCGGCCTCGCCGGCTAGTCTGCCCCGCCTTCGATCGGCCGCGGAAGGCCAAGATCGTGAGACACGATGCCCTGGCCCGCAAATGAGACAAACCACAAACACCCAGGCCGCCATAACGGAACGGGGCATTCCAATTGAGAAGCGGTAGGCGTAAAGGCAGGCGCGCAGGAAGGTGGGCGGGCAGCGGGGAAGGGACTGCGGTGCATGGAACGTGCCCAGGAGATCGGCGACACCATCCTGGAACGCCTGAGCGAGCTCGCCGACGCGCATGACGCTCTCGGTGACATCCGAGTCCAGGGTGCGGTGATCGCGATCCAGGTGGCGGAGCCGGAGGGATTGACACTGCGGCACCGGTTGCCTGTCCCACAGAGACAGTTCAACTGTATGCGCGTCACGCTCGCGGACGGCGCATTCCTGGCCGCGCTCCTCCGCCCGTTCCCCGGCTCGAAGCTGCGGCGCTTCCTCGGATCGTCTCGCCGAACACGGTCTTGAGGTGGCATCGCGACCTCATTCGCCGTCGTCACGGGCTGCCTCTCATCGCAGGCGATCCGGGAGGCCGCCTGTCCAACGCTCCATCCAGGAACTCGGGCCTCCGGTCACACCGCCGAAGCGGCATTCACCAGCCCAGGCTCACCAGAGGCATCCCCGTGCGGGATGTCCTGCTCTGTCCAGATGCATTTGCCGTCATCGAGATACCGGGCGCCCCAGCGCTTGGACAGGGCTGCGACGAGTTGCAAGCCGCGTCCGCCTTCGTCCGTGTAGGTGGCACGGCGCATGCGCGGGGTCGTGAGGCTGCCGTCGTAAACCTCACAGGTCAGCGAGTGGCTGCGCATTAGGCGCATGCGGATTGGGCCCTTGGCGTGCCGAACGACGTTACCGACCAGCTCGCTCACCAACAGCTCCGTGGCGGGTACAAGCTCCTCCAAGCCCCACACGTGGAGGCGCTCCCGAACATATGCCCTGGCCTGTCCGGCCGCCTGAGGGCCCTCGGGGAGGCCGCAGGAGGCGACATCTCCGGCATCGGTGCATCGGGTGTGGACGATGAGCAGGCCGGCGTCGTCATTTGTCTGCCCAGGGTCGGGCAGCAGAGCCGAGACGACGGTGTCGCACAGATCTTCCAAGCGCCGAACGTCGCTGTCCTCGTCGTCGGGGTCGAAGTAGGCGGTGTGGGCAGCGGCCTGCGACACGATTTGCCGGAGCTGAGCCAGCCCTTGATCAACATCCCGGGTGGGCGATTCGACGAGGCCGTCGGTGCACAGGACGATAAGGCTCTCGTCGGGCAGGTCCAGCTGGTGAGAGTCGAACGGCGGTTCAGCGGCTCCCAGCGGCGGGTCCGGACTCACGTCGGGAATGTGGACGGTGCCATCGGGGTGGACGACGACGGGCGGGGGGTGACCGGCCAGGGAATAGGTGCAAGTACGTGCGACGGGGTCGAAAACGGCATACAGGCAGGTGGCGTAGCTGTCCTCGCCAAGGTCGCTGACGAGGTCATTGAGATGGATAAAAAGCTCGTCAGGAGGCATTTCGAGGTCGGTGAGGGTTCGTACGGCGGTGCGCAGACGGCCCATCATCGCCGCTTCGGTGATGCCGTGTCCCATGACGTCGCCGATCACCAGGGCGACCCGGTCGGCGGACAGTGGAATCAAGTCATACCAGTCACCGCCCACATCTTCGTCTCTTCCTGCGGGCAGGTAGCGGGCGGCGGCGCTGGTGGCAGGCAGACGAGGCAGCATCCTGGGCAGCAGACCGCGCTGCAGTTCCTGGGAACGGGCGTGCTCTACGTCGTACAGCCGGGCCCGCTCCAGGGCCTGGCCGACCAGACCACCGAGAGCCGTCAGCAAGGTGCGCTCCTCGTCTCCGAAGGAACGTGGATGGCCGAAGGACACCGTGCACATACCCAAGACGCGTCCGGACACCATCAGGGGCAGGAACGCCCAGGCCTCCTTGGGTGACAGCTCCCACAAGCCCCTCATCGTCGGATATCGCTGCAAGAACTCCGTACCCGATTCGACGAACCGGGGAACACGGGTACTCACTATGTCGAGCGTCGGGGCACTGGCGGAGGCCGGAGTGCCGCTGACCGCTTCGAGGAATTCCTGTGGGTAGCCGACGCTGGCGACCACATGTGTTCGCCCGCCCTCCAGCACGGTGAACATCAGCCCGTCGGCTCCGAACGGAGCCAGGACATGCTTCGCAAAAACCTCCGCAACGTCCTGTGAGGTGACAGCCTCGGCCAGCGCGACGGTCAGCTCACCCATGCGGACGGAGCGCTCGGCTCCGGACACTGGCCCCGGGCCCGCCGGTATGCCTGGCCCGCCGCCCAGGCGCCCAGCAGCCCACCCCGCCACCGCGCGCAGGAAGGACCGTTGCACCTCACCCGGTTCATCAGCCCGTGCGGTGAGTACAGACAGCACTCCGACCGTCCCGTCGACCCCCAGGAGTGGCACTGCCGCCGTGCCAGCCGCCCCGACGCCTAGGCTGTCCCCGCCCACCCAGACGAAGTCGCCACCCCGCATGGCCCGCACGGGTGCCACGTCCTGCTCAGCGTGAAGATCTGCCCACGCTTCGGCGTTTAGTGGCGCGATCCCGCTGACCGACACCAGGCTCAGCCGACCGGCAGAGGGAACCCACCGGTGCATCAAGGCTCCCAGGCCACCAAGGCACATCGTCGCGTGCTGAAGCACGAGGGGCAGCGTCTCCGTGGTCTCCTTGCCCCACGCTCCCTCGCGCCGCCCCCCTTCGTCCCAGATCGCCGGGCAGCCGGACGCCACCGGCTGAGGCTGCTCCTCTGCGCGGTTATCCGGGCCAGCATCCTCAGGGGTCACCTCGGCTCCTGCTCACGAAGAAGTCCTCCCGTACACATACAAATGGTATGCGCCACCAAGAAAGCCGCCATATCCAACAAGACGCTGGCGCTCGCTTGCCGGCTCCTTCGGCCATTGCCTGTCTTACCGGAACAGACGGCGGCCTACACAAACGATCAGGTGAGCAAGCGCAGGCGGTTCGCGCTCGCAGCAGTCGCTCACCCTCGCCCTCGGGAGACGGCGCCACCAGCACGTCGAGCATCACCTGTGCATGCGTACGGAAGACCGTCCCCGCCATGGCTCGTGCGGCATGGGTCAGTCGCTGCAGCCCGGCGTCGCACTTTCCGCGGGACGAGACCCAGCCGACCAACTCCGCGCGAGCGCCTCGAATGCAACTGCAGCCCCGCGACAGCAGCGGCGCAGCTCGACGTGGTGAAGAACACCGTCGTGTACCGGATCCGACGCGCTGAACAGATGCAGGGGCGGAGCGTCAAAGAACAGCAGGGCATTCTGTGGGCAGCGCTCCATCTCGTCGACGTCGTCGACCCCGTGGAGTCGCAATATTCGGCCTGACGACAGAGCGCACAGGCAGTGCGCCGTAGCGCCCCCTGATCGATCAAACGGTTCGAGCAGCAGCCCACCGGCACGCGGACGCCCGAGGACCGTGTCATCGACGGCGTGTGGAGCCGGATGCGGTTCGACATCGTCCGGTGGCTTTCGGTGGCGCCGGCGAGGCCGGTTGGATCACTCCGGGGCGGGGTCATCCGGGGGTGCCAGGTGGCTCGGCGGAAGTCGACGACGAGCTGTGGGCGGCTGTCCAGCCACTGCTGCCTCGCCGACCCACTACCGTTGCCGCGGCGGTGAGCACAAAGGATGCCGCAAGTAGTTGGCCTGTCCAACAAGGCCGCCGGTAAGGTCGTCCATGTGACAGGGGAAGAGGCGACACCAGGAAAGTCGGGAGCGGCGTCCGGCAGGCAGCAGCGCCGGAGGCACCCTGATGATCCCGGTCGTCAGCGCGACCCGGTGGGCACCCGGCGGGCCATTCTGGCCGCCGCCGGCGCGGAGTTCGCCGCCCACGGTTTCGACGGGGCCCGGGTCGTGCGGATCGCGGAGTCGGCCGGCGTCAGCCATCAGCTGATCACCTACTACTTCGGGGGCAAACGCGGGCTGTACGAGGCGCTGAGCGATCAGTGGCTCGAGGAGTCCATGCGCGTCAGCCAGGCCCGTACCTTCGCGGATGCCGCGCGGCGCTACGTCCACTGGGCGCATGAGGACCCCGCGTGGGTGCACACGCTGACGCGCGAAGAGCCCGGCACGCGCCCGCCCGCAGAGGACGAGCGGGCCGCCGAGCTGTTCAAGCACGTCGAGGAACTCCGCGCCCGGCAGGCGCGCGGTGAATTCCGGAGCGACCTCGACGTGGGGGCCGTGGCCCTCGTCTTCTTCGCCGCCTCGATCGCTCCGGTGGCCATCCCGTGGATCGCCCGTGAACTCGGCCAACAGGACCCAGAATCACCGGAGTTCATCGACCACTACGCGGAGCAGGTGGGCCGGATCGTCTCCGCGCTCGCCGAAGCGACAACAGCGACACAGGCGGCACAGGACGAGGGCTCGCCGGTGGACGGCGAGCCCCAGGACTGACGACCACCGGATCCCCGACCGGATCCCTGGGTTCCGGGAGTCCGTGCGCCGCTCAGCCGGGCGGCAGCCGCCGGGCCATCTGGAGGTGCGCCAGCTGCCAGCCGCCCGACGGGGAGCGCACCCAGACCCGGGTGACGGCGGCCTGGATGACGAACGGGGTCAGCTCGGGCACGAAGGCGACCCGCATCTCCTGGAGACAGCTGACCACGGCCGTGGTGCCGAAGCTCTGGACGGTCACGTCATGGGTGTCCACCTGACTGGTACGCCCCAGGCGTGCCGCGTACCGCAACCAGTCGTCGACGCCGTGGATGTGGCCCACCGCCGAGTGCACGATCACGCAGTCGGGATGCATCAGGTCGCGGAGCACCGGTTCCGGGTCCGGGAGGGTCTGTGCGGCGAGCCAGGCGGCCTCGGCCTCCTCGACCGTTGCGGGAGCGGAGGCGGGGACGGGGGCAGCGGCGGCGAGGTCTTTCGCCACGGTCGATGAGGTGGTCACAGCTCCAGCTCCAGGATCGGGGACTTCGACCGGGACGAACATGGGGTGAACAGACCCGCCCCGCGCTCCTCGTCGGTCAGGACGTCGTCCCGGTGGTCGGGCTCACCGGCGCGCACCCGCACGATGCATTCGCCGCAGATGCCCTGTCCACACGAGTTGGGCGCCTCGACCCCGTTCGCCAGCAGGACGTCCAGGACGCTCTGGTCCTCGGGAACGAGGTACTCCGCTCCCGTGGAGGACAGGCGCACGGTGAATCCGCCCTCCCCTCCCTCGCCGGGCTCGGCCGCGACTGGGGGCAAGGCGCTGAAGCGCTCCTTGTGCAGGGCGGACACGGGCCATCCGAGCTCGGCCGCCCGCCCCAGCGCGTAGTCCATGAACCCGCCGGGGCCGCAGACGTAGACCGCGGTCCCAGGGGCGGGGTCCCCCAAGTCGCTTCCCAGATCCAGGCGTTGCTCCGGGGGCTCGTCGTCGAAGTGGAGTGTGACCCGCGGATGGTTCTCCAGGTCGGCGAGGAACGCGGCCTCGCTCCGGCTGCGGGCGCAGTAGTGCAGGTGGTAGTCGCCCCCGGTGGCGTCGAGGCTCTGGGCCATCGACAGCAGCGGGGTGATGCCGATGCCGCCCGCGAGAAGCACGTGCCGGCGCGCGGACGTCAGGCCGAAGCGGTTGCGCGGTGCGGCGATGCGCAGCGTGTCGCCCTCGGCGAGGGCGTGCATGGCGCGTGAACCGCCGCGCGAGGCGGGCTCGTCGAGGACCGCGAGCCGGTACTGCTTGCGGATGCCCGGTGGTCCGCACAGGGAGTACTGCCGGATCAGTCCAGCCGTACCGACCTGTACGTCGATGTGGGCGCCCGGCTCGTACTCCCACAGTTCGTCGCCGTCGGCCCGGGCGAGGTCGAAGACCGCGATTCTCGGCGTGGCGTCGTACCGGGCCACGACGACCGCGTCCGTCCAGGTGGTGCTCACGCTTCGGTCACGCCCCTGCCGCCGTGGGTGCTGCCGCCCGGTCCGTCCCCGTGGGCGACTCCGGTCGGGTGACGAGGCCGGCCTCCACACGGCGGACCGGCTCGCCGGGGGTGGCGACGCCGAGCGGGGTGCGTCCGGCCTCGACGTCGTCCAGCATCGTGCGCAGCATGCGCCGGAGCATGACGACGCCCTTGTCGGACGGCGCCAGGGTCTCTTCGGAGTGTTGGGTGATGGGGCCCTGTGACCACTGGGCCTCGTAGTCGCCGGGGAAGCGCTGTTTCTCCTCCTCGCTCAGCTGCCAGCCGTCCTTGCCGTTCTGCTTGATGCCGAACATGAAGGACGTGGCCCGCTCGGGGTCGGCGGAGCGGATGGAGAAGACCAGCCGGTGGTGGGTGTCGTCGGCTGGGACGACCCAGATCAGCATGTCGTTGCGGACGTCGGGGGTCGAGCGGATGAAGTCGGGCAAGGCGATGATGTTGGGCAGCATGCACTCCACCGACCACTCCAGGTCGACGGGTGCGCCACCGTCGCCCTTGGTGTCCTGGTAGCGCCAGACGTACTTCACGCCGTTGTCGGTGCGGTGGTAGGTGGTGCGCTCGGCGGCGGTGCGGTGGTTGTAGTAGTGCTCGGGGAAGCCGGTCGTGCCGGTGCCCTGGAACTGGAACCCGCTGTGGTTGGAGTGCAGCCACGCGGCGTGCACGGGGTCGACGGCGTTCTCGAACAGCTGGAGCCAGTTGTAGTCCTGCTCCAGGCCGATGACCTCGGCGCCGGGCACCATCCAGCTGGTGTGATAGCTCTCGCCCTCGCCCAGGGGTTCGAGGCTGTCGTAGCGCGGCAGCGGGGGCTTGATCTCGGGCGGGCCCATGTAGACGAAGACCAGGCCGTAGGCCTCCTCCACCGGATACCACGGCTGACGTGCGAGATTGCGGCGCTTGCCGCCGTCGAGTTCGCAGGCCTGCTCCAGGCAGTGGCCCTGCACGTCGAACTTCCAGCCGTGGTAGCAGCAGCGGATGCCGTCCTCCTCGACACGGCCGTAGAAGAGGCTGCTGCCGCGGTGCGCGCACCGCTCGAAGACGACGCCGGGGCGGCCCTGGCCGTCCCGGAAGACGATCAGGTTCTCGCCCAGCAGGCGCACTCGGTGCGGAACGTCGCTGGTCAGGGCGGTGGAGCTGGCGATCGGCTGCCAATGGCGGCGCAGCGCCTCGCCCATCGGGGTGCCGGGGCCGACCTCGGTCAGGCGGGCGTCGTGGGAGGAGGGCTTACGGCCGTAGCCGGTTCCCGTGTCGGGCACGGTCATGTCGGTCATGTGGACCATCTCCTCGGCGTTGAGGCAGTGGGGACGCGTGTACGAGGGCCGTTCGAGGGGTCGGACAGCCCGCGGTCGAGGCTGCTTCGCGCTGTCGCGAGGCGTTACGGCGCAAGCGTGCGGCGGCTCTCCGGCACGCTTGGACAGAGACGGACAGGCACGGCCAGCGGTGTGCGCCCCTGAGGCGTTCATGCCGTTGTACGGCCCTGATGAAAAACTGTCAATGGCTCCGACCTGGTTTGATGAATTACTTGCAGACCCCTGTCGAATCGCCGGACGCTCTTGTTACGGTGACCCGGCACCGAGGTGGCGCCCCGCTCGCGGACTTGGCCGCACCTCGCGACAACACCTGAGAACGTGCCGAGCCGGCGACCGCCTCCCCGCGATTTTCCGCAGCTCCTCCAGCGCGCGTTCGCTCCAGAGCCGAAGGAGACGAGATGTCCGGACCCAGCGCAGGACCCTCCGTATGAGCGCCGGGCACAGCGCCGAGTACGACTACGTCGTCGTCGGCGCGGGTACGGCCGGCTGCGTCCTCGCCGCGCGCCTGTCCGCGGACACCGGGACACGGGTGCTGCTGATCGAGGCCGGCCCGCCCGCGGACCGCGGTCTGCTCGTTCAACTCCCCCTCGGGGTCGGGCTGCTGTCGGGACGCAAGGACATCGGCTGGGGTTACGAGTCGGAGCCCGAGCCGGGTCTGAACGGCAGGCGTATCCCGGTCCCGCGTGGCCGGCTGGTCGGCGGCACCGGATCGATCAACGGCTCGACCCATGTCCGCGCGCACCGCCTCGACTACGACGACTGGGTCAAGTCCGGCGCGAGGGGCTGGGGTTGGGAAGACCTGCTGCCGTACTTCCGCCGCTCGGAGAGCAGTTGGCGCGGGGACACCGAGCACCACGGCGGGTATGGACCCGTCACCGTGTCGACCACGGTCCGGCGAGGTCCCTTCGGCCGCCGTCTGGACCGCGCCGCCCGATCGCTGGGCATCGAGTTCCCCGACGACACCCAGAGTGGGGACCCCACCGGAGCAGGCCAGGTCGAGAACGCCATCCACCGTGGGCGACGCCACAGCACCGCCGCCGCGTACCTGCGCCCCGCGCTGCGGCGACGCCCCGGCCTCGCCCTGCTCACCGGGGTGCTGGTGGACACGCTCGTGCTCGACCAGGGACGTGTGACGGGCGTCCGTGTCGTGAAGGGCGGACAGAGCCGGGTGATCCGGGCGGCCCGCGAGGTCGTGGTCTGCGCGGGTGTCTACAACTCGCCGCAGCTGCTGATGCGTTCGGGCATCGGACCGGCGGATCACCTGCGCGAGCACGGCATCGAACCGGTGGCGGACCTGGCCGGCGTCGGCGCCAACCTCCAGGACCACCCGGCGGCTCCCGTGCTGTTCGACGTCAAGGATCCGGTGACCTTCCACGAGCACCTGCGCGTCGACCGCGCGGCGGTGGGCGCGCTCCGCTGGCTGCTTACGGGCAACGGTCCGCTGGCCGGGATGCCCGAGTTCCTCTCCGCGTACATTCGCACCCGCCCCGACCTGGACCGTCCCGACGGGTTCCTCGGCATCCTGGCCGGCGGTTTCGACGCCCGGCCATGGTTCCCCGGCGTCCGGCCGCTGAAGGACCGGCACTGCGTGGCCCTCAACGCCGTCGCGACCCCCCGCAGCCGCGGCGAGGTCAGGCTGGGCTCCGCCGACCCGGCCGCCCCGCCGCGGATCACGTTCAACCTGCTCACCGAGCCGGAGGACGTCGCCGCGCTACGGGAGACCGTGCGCACCACGCTGGCCATCCTGCGCAGCCCCGAGGTCGCCCCGATGATCAAGGCGGAGCTTGCACCGGGC
Organism: Streptomyces sp. NPDC001980; assembly: GCF_040296885.1. Taxonomy (NCBI): domain Bacteria; kingdom Bacillati; phylum Actinomycetota; class Actinomycetes; order Kitasatosporales; family Streptomycetaceae; genus Streptomyces; species Streptomyces sp. NPDC001980. The sequence continues at coordinate 74,292 of NZ_JBEOYD010000047.1, forward strand.
CCCGACGTGCGCACCGACGCCGACTTCGAGCGCTATCTGCGCGAGACCGGTTACTCCGCCAACCACGCCTGCGGCACGTGCGCCATCGGAACCTCCGAGACCGCGGTCGTCGACCCCGACCTGCGGGTGCGCGGCATCGACGGACTGCGTGTCGTCGACGCGTCGGTGCTGCCGACCGTGCCCGGCGCGAACATCAACGCCACCGTCATCGCCGTGGCGGAGAAGGCCTCGGACCTGATCCGCGGGATCCCGGCAGCCTCCGGTGCCCCGCTCCATGAGAGGACCGCGGGATGAGGGAACCACTGTCGTACGCCATCGCGCGCAAGGCGGCCGAGGCCGCGCTGGACGCGGCCCGGGCCGAGGGGGCGCGGATCTGCGTGGCGGTCGTCAACCGCAGCGGCATCACCAAGGTGCTGCTCAGCGACGACGGAGTCGGCCCCATCGGGGTCGAGACCGCGCGCCGCAAGGCCTACACCGCCGCCGTCACCGGTGTGCCGACCTCGAAGTTCGCCGCTTTCGCCGCGTCACCCGCGATGGCGGTCGCGCCCGTGCACCACGTCGACGCCGACCTCCTGGCCGTACCGGGCGGGGTGCCCATCACTGTGGACGACGGCGAGGTCATCGGTGCCGTCGGCGTCGGCGGAGCCGACGCCGAGACCGACGAACGACTCGCCTCCCGCGCCCTGGAAGGCCTGAAGGACCTGATCGCGTGAGCGCCTCTGCCACCCGTGACACCAAAGGAGAACGACCGTGATCGAGGACTTCCTCGTCGTCGAGGGCGTGGCCCACAACTACAACTTCCGGCCCGAGAACTGCGTCAACCCGCGCATCGGAGCGGCCATCGGCGAGCACCTCTACGGCCTGCACAAGCGGGTCAGCGGCCCCGAATACACCCTCGAACGCTCCACCTACATGCAGGGCGCGGGCGCGGACATCATCGGCCGGGCCCTGCTCGCGGAGAGCCAGACAGACGTGATCGCCTACCACGAGACGCCCATCTACGGCCACTTCCGGGACGGGGGCTCGGCGCTGGGCATCGGCCTTGAGATGCGCGAGAAGTGGCCGGAGCGCGTGCTGATCTACGGCGCGGTGTCCCCGCTGCGCCCCGGCGCCCTGGACCGGGTGGACGAGCTGGTGGAGGAGCACCGGGTCAACGCCCTCAAGCTCTATCCGATCGACGTGGTCGAGGGCCGGGCGACCGCGCTGGACATGGGGGACCCGGAGATCTGCTTCCCGCTGTTCGAGCGGGCCCGGCAGCACGGTCTGAAGGTCGTGGCCATCCACAAGGCCCTCCCGGTCGGGCCCGGGCCGACCTCCGCCCTCGGGATGGGCGACGTGGAAGCCGCCGCGCTGGCCTTCCCCGACCTCACCTTCGAAGTCGTCCACGGCGGCATGGCCTTCGTCGAGGAGACGGCCCTTCAGCTGGAGTCCTTCCGCAACATATGGGTCAACCTGGAGGCCACGTCGTTCATGGCGGTCTACGCGCCCCGCCGCTTCGCCCAGGCAATGGGTGCCTTCCTACAGGCCGGTGCCGCCGAGCGGATCATCTGGGCGACCGGCTGCGACGCCGTCCACCCCCGGCCGGCGATCGAGGCGTTCTGGAACTTCGAGATGCCCCGTGACCTGATCGAGGAGTACGGGCTGCCCGAGCTCACCAAGGAGATCAAGGCCGGCATCCTCGGCCGCAACTTCCTGCGGATGCACGGCATCGACGAGAAGGACCTCCGCGAGCGCATCCGAGGCGACGAGTTCGACACCACCGAACTCCAGGAGCCGTGGGGCGGACGCGTAGCCCCGGTCGACGACGCGTTGGCCGGTGCCCGATGACGGTCACGGAAACCCAGGTCCGCGCGACGCTCAACGAGATCCTCGATCCGTGCAGCATCACCGCGGGAATCCCCGCCGGACTCGACGACATGGGACTCGTCGGTGACATTCGCGTACAGGACGACGGCGCCGGCGGTCAGCGCATCGCGGTCACCGTCGGCGTGACCGAGCCGAGCTGCGTGCTCATCGGCTCGTTCGCGACCGAGGCCCAGGTCCGGCTCACGGCTCTGCCCGGTGTCTCCGCAGTGGACGTGCGGCTGGCGGACGACTTCGACTGGACCCCGGACAGGCTCGCATCGCACTACCGGCAACGGCTCGACGAACACCGTGAACACAAGCGTCGTACCCTCCCCCTTCTCGCCATGACCAGGACAGGACCAGCCGTTGACCAGTGAGACCTCACAGCAGCCGCACACCTCCGACCCGACGGCCGTGGCGGCGAACAACGCCGCGGTCATGGGCCGCTTCATGGAAGGGCTCAGCCGGGCACCGCTCCCGCCCGAGAGGGTCGACCCGACTTCCGTCCGGGTGCTGCGCGACATCGCCTACGGCTCGGCACCGGGTGCGGACCTGCGGATGGATCTGTACCTGCCGACGTCGTCCGCGTCGGCACCCACCCCTGTGATCGTATGGCTGCCGGGTGGCGGCTGGCGGCATCAACGCCGAGGCTACGGGCCCCGCTTGACCCGGCTCTTCGCCGAACGCGGATACGCCATGGCGGACATCGAGTACCGCTCCTCCGAGGTCGCCGTCTGGCCCGCGCAACTGCACGACGTACAGGCCGCGTTGGCCCGCCTGCGCGACCTCGCGGACACCTACGGCCTGGACCCGGATTCGATCGGCCTGTGGGGCAGCTCGTCCGGCGCGCACCTCGCACTGCTCACGGCCTTTGCCACCGACGCCGACGGTTCCCCCGCGGTGCCCGGCGTACGTGCGGTGGTGGCGGGCTATCCCCCGACCGACCTGCTCCGGCTCAATGAGGACGCGCTGCCCGGTGGAATGCTGGGCGTGGATCCCTCCGATCCGGCGTGGGGTCTGCTGGGCGGCCGGCCGTCGGACCGGGCCGCCGGCGCGGTCGAGGCCAGCCCGGCCCGGCAGGCCCACCCGCGGGTGCCGCCCGTGCTGCTCCTGCACGGCGACGCCGACCTGCTCATCGGCCCGGCCCAGAGCCGCCGCCTCCACGACACCCTGGTCGCCGCGGGCGCCGAGTCCCATCTGCTGCTGGTGCACGGCGCCGACCACGGCCTCCTCAACACCGGCGCCTGGGAACTGAACCCCATGACGGCCACGGTACGGTCCTCACGCTTCCCGGACGCCGAGGGCTCCGTGCGGCTGACCCCCCAGCTGATCGAGCGCTTCTTCGACCGCCACCTGCGAACGGACCCCTGGAACACCTGACCCAGCACGGCGCTACGCCGACATCGGCCGCGCTCCGCTACCACATCGGTGACACCTCTCACGGCATCGTGCGCCTCATCGTCACTCCAGGCGTCTTGTGCCGACGCGCTGTCCGATTGCCGCTCGGCGTTGTCCACCTTTCGCGGCACGTGACAAGGGTCAGGGTACGACGACCCCGCCCGACACTCGCGGGCCCCCAGAAACAGGACTGCAGACCAGTACGGCGGAGCCGGGTTTCCGGGTACCGCGACCGAGGTGGGTGGAGCAAGGCGGTCAGGACGGTCTCTGTGGTCCCGACGGAGTGGACGACCCCGACCTGGTTGACGCTGTTCAGCGGCCGGGAGCGCGGGGCCGATCGGCCAGCCAGGTGGTCGCCTTCCGCCGGAACGCGGCACAGTCCGGGCGGTGCGGCAAGGAAGCGGTCTACGCCAGCACGGTCTTCCACACCGAGGATGCGAGCGCCGGGCTGGGCGCCCTGCGTCAGGCGCTGAACGCGCCGCGGGCACTGCGCGACTACGGCATGCCCGAGGACGGCATCGCCAAAGCGCTGGGGCCGATCATGAAGGCGATCCCGGC
>NZ_JBEOYD010000048.1:0-75959 GCF_040296885.1 Streptomyces sp. NPDC001980
CCCAACCAACCACACCCGCGGGTGTCTTGACTTCCCATGCCCGCGATATATCGTGTTTCACCGCCCCGGCACCACCCCCTGGGGACGGGGTCTGCGGAGCCGGGCAGGGCACAAGGACCGGTGCTGTCACGTGGGCCTGTGGTCCCCTGGCCGACGTCATGTGTCGTGTGCCGACCGCTTGTTCCGCTCCGCGCCCAGGCGGGCGAAGTAGGCGATCAGGTCGGGATCGTCGATCGCCTCGGGGTTCAGGACCTGCTCGGCGGGGGCACCCTGGAGCAGGCGCTTGATGGGAACCTCGAGCTTCTTGCCGGTCTTCGTGTGCGGTAGGGCCCGTACGGCGAGGATCTCGTCGGGGACGTGGCGGGGTGAGGCGCCCGTGCGGATGGCGGCGCGGATCCGGTCGTGCAGGGAGTCGTCCAGGGCGACCCCGTCGGCGAGGACCACGAAGAGCGGCATCCAGTAGCCGCCGTCGGGTTCCTCCGCGCCGATGACGAGGGCCTCGGTGATCTCGGGGAGGCGTTCGACGACGTCGTGGATGTCGGCACTGCCCAGGCGCACGCCGTTGCGGTTGAGGGTGGCGTCGGAGCGGCCGTGGACGATCACCGAGCCGTGCGAGGTGAGCGTGATCCAGTCGCCGTGCCGCCACACGCCGGGGTAGGCGCCGAAGTAGGCGTCGCGGTAGCGGCTGCCGTCGGGGTCGTTCCAGAAGTACAGCGGCATGGATGGCATGGGCCGGGTGACGACCAGTTCGCCGACCTGGTCGAGGACAGGGTTGCCCGTCGCGTCGTAGGCGGCCAGGGCCACGCCGAGGCTGGGGGCGGACAGCTCTCCCGCCCAGACGGGGGTCGTGGAGGCGCTGCCGGCGAAGCCGGAGACGATGTCGGTTCCGCCGCTGGTGGAGGCCAGCTGGACGCCGGCGCCCACGTGGTCGCGGACCCAGGGGTAGGCGGAGGCGGCCAGAGCGGAGCCGGTGCAGCCGACGACGCGGACGGCCGACAGGTCGTGCACGGAGGGTTCGATGCCCAGCTTGGCCATGGCCAGCAGGTACTGAGGACTGGTGCCGAAGACGGTGACTCTGTGACGGGCCGCCAGCTCCCACAGGACGTCCGGACGCGACTGCGGTACCGGGCTGCCGTCGTAGGTGCAGGTGGTGGCACCTGTCAGCAGGGTGGAGACGACCAGGTTCCACATCATCCAGTGGGTGGTGGTATACCACAGCAGGCGGTCCCCGGTGCCCAGATCGGTGTGCAGGCCGAGGATCTTGAGGTGTTCGAGCAGGACCCCGCCGTGCCCGTGGACGATGCCCTTGGGCAGTCCGGTGGTGCCGGAGGAGAAGACGACCCACAGGGGGTGGTCGAACGGCACCGGGGCGATGGTGAGGTGCTCGACGCGGGTGGCCGCGTCCTCCCAGGGAACCCTCAGCCCCGAGTTACCGCCCTCGGGCCACTCAAGGCCCACATGGTCCACGAGCACCGTGGCTTTCAGCGTCGGCAGGGCTGCGGCGAGTTCGAGCGCGGCGGCGCGGCGGTCGTGGGTCGTGCCGTTGAAGAGGTAGCCGTCAGCGGTGATGAGCACCGTGGGTTCGAGCTGGGCGAAGCGGTCGGCGGCGGCCTTGGGTGCGTAGTCCTGGCCGCACACCGACCACACCGCGCCCAGGCTTGCGGCGGCGAGGAAGGCGATGACGGCGTGGGGGGTGTTGGGCAGGTAACCCACCACCCGGTCGCCCTGTCCGACGCCCAGGTCGCGCAGGCCGGCAGCGACGGAGGCGACCCGGGCGCGCAGCTCCCGGCCGGTGATCTCATAGCCGGCCCCGGTCTCGTCCAGGGCGGTGATCGCCGGAGCGTCCGGCCGCAGGTTGCGCAGCGCGTGATGGACGTAGTTGAGGGTGGCGCCGGGGAACCAGCGGGCTCCGGGCATGGTCTCCTCGTCCAGCACCCGCTCGTACTCAGTCGCCGCGTCGACGTCGAAGTACTCCCACACCGCGGCCCAGAACCCTTCGAGGTCGGTGACGGACCACTGGTGCAGGGCTCGGTAGTCCGTGGGGTCCTGTATCCCTTCGGCGCCTCGGTGCCGGGCCGCCCATCGGGCGAAGTCCGCGATGCGGCTACGAGCGGCCGACTGCGGATCGGGAGTGAAGAAGGGTTCCATATACGAGTCAGGGCGCGGGGTGGTCACGGTGTGGTGCTCCTCGTCAGACGGGCCGGGCATCGGCGGTACGGCGGGCCGTGTGCAGCAGGGGGGCCCACGCGACGGTGTCCCTGAAGTCGCCGGTGCCGGCCGGGACGGTGTCCATCACGACACGGTCGGGTCGCAGCAGGACGGCGTCGGCACGGCCGCGGGCCAGCCAGCCGGCCAGGGTGCCGTCGTCGCCCAGGTCGTCGACGTGGATCGTCGGGGCGCCCAGTGCCGTGGCCACGACCGTCATCTGCGCTGTGGTTGGCACAGCGGTCAGGACGGCGAAGGAGTCTCCCAGGACGTCATCGAGACGCACTCGCCTGCCGTCGTACCGCACCCAGGGCTGCGGGCAGAAGGTGCCGGCCAGCACGCGACCGGTCAGCCTGGGGCGGCGCCGTACGAGTGGACCTGCGGTCAGCGCCGGACTGAGGTCACGGCTCACCACCTCGGTCACACCGGGGACGCGACAGGCCGTTCCCACGACCGCCCGGCGGAACGCCGCACCGCGGTCCTGGCCGCCGGTCATGGCCCAGCCGACGGCGACCGCCACGCGGATCACATGGCGGGCGTGCGGCTTGCGCTCGCGTTCGTAGGTGTCCAGCAGCCCCTCGGGGGCGCCCTGTTGGAGGACGCGGGTGAGCTTCCAGGCGAGGTTGTTGGCGTCGCGCAGGCCGGCGCACAGCCCCTGCCCCACGAAGGGCGGAGTGAGATGGGCGGCGTCGCCCAACAAGAAGACACGCCCCCTGCGCCACCGGTCGGCGAGACGGGCCCGGAAGGTGTACTGCGCCTGCCGTATCACCTCGAAGCCGGTGCCCTGCGAGGCGTCGGACGGCAGGTCCACCCAGGGGGCGACCAGCTCGCGCAGGCGCTCCCATCCGTCCGGGCCGTCCAGGTTCTGGTCGTCGGCCAGCCGGAACTCCCAGCGGTAACGGTCCTCGCCGACGCGCATGAAGGTGGCCGGCCGAGTGGGAGAGCAGATCTGTTCGGCACCTTCCCAGGTACGCACAGGGCGACTGGTGCGCACGTCGATGACCCGCCAGCTCTCCTCGAAGCGCAGGTCCTCCCACACGGCGCCGATGGCGTCACGGGTGAGACTGCCCGCGCCGTCGCAGCCGAGGACGGCATCGGCCCACAGGTGCTCCTCCTCGTCGCTGCCGTCGCGCCGGAAGGTGACCCGGACCGGACCCGTCGGATCGTTCGGTCCGTCGGTGTCCCGTGCGACGGACTGGGTGACGGACACGAACTCCACCCCACTCCACAGTTCGCACTCAGGGCGGCGCGCCAGGGCGTCACGCAGCAGGCGTTCCAGCTCGGGCTGGTCGAACATACTGGTCTGGGGGAAGCCGTGGTGTCCGTGCGTGGACCGCGGGAATTCGGCGATCACGCGGCGCCCGGCGTCCAGCAGCCGCAGTCCGGACGCCGGTCGCGCCAGGGCTGCGAACTCCTCGTGCACACCTACGCTCTGCAGGATCCGGCGGATCTCGTCGTCCACGACGACGGCACGCGGCAAGGGGTAGATGTCCTGGTGGCGTTCCAGTACGACGCTGCGCACTCCCTGCCGGGCGAGCAGCAGGGCGGCCGTGATCCCGACGGGTCCGGCACCGATGATCACCACCGGTGTACGGGCTGTGGCCTTCATGGTGCGGCCGTAACGGGGGTCCGCTGCTCGCCGAGGTCGATCCGTCCGTCCGGGGTGGCGATCGTGGCGGTGATGAGGTCACCGTTGCGCAGGTACTTGGGGTTCCTGGCCTGGCCCTTGAAGAACGCCTTCCACTTCAGTGCGGGCGGCAGCAGCGCAGCGATCTTCTCAGCCGCCTTGGGCGGGGCCTTCAGAGCCGTGCCGCCGGGAGTGCCGGTCAGCAGCAGGTCGCCGGGGTCGAGGGTCTGGAAGCGGGCGAGCAGGGTGAGCGCCTGTGCGGGCCGTACGATCATGTCGGCCAGCGTGCGGTCCTGGCGTGACACGCCGTTGACCGACAGCCGCAGCCGAAGATTCAGCAGATGGGTGAAGTCCTCGGGCTCCAGCAGGGCCAGGTACGGACCCGTCGGCGTGAAGGTCGGGTAGGACTTGCTCTCGTAGAACTGGGTCTTGGTCAGCTGGACGTCGCGGGCGCTGACGTCGTTGGTCAGGACAAGGCCGGCGACATAGCGCGGCAGGTCCTGCTCCTCGACGACGGTGCCCACGGGCAGGGTCGCGCCCATGACGAGGCCGAGTTCCACCTCGTAGTCGAGGAACTTGACGTGCGTGGGTCGGATGATCGTGTCGTGGGCGCCGCTGACCGAGCCGGACGCCTTGCGGAAGAAGGTGGGCGGGATGTCGCCGGTGAAGCCCGAATCCTTGGCGTGGCTGCGGTAGTTGACCATTTGGGCGACCACCCGGCACGGGGTGGTGACCGGGGGCAGCGCCACCAGGTCGGCGACGGGCGTGCCGCTCTCGCCGGAGGCGTCGGCCTCCCGCACGGCGGCGCGTTCGGCGAGCAGTTCGGCGGTGGTGACCGCCTTGGTCTCGATGCGGACGGCGCGCTCGTCCCGGACGGTCCACCAGCCGTCGGGGGTGCGCAGAACGTTGGTGCTCATGAGCTCATCGCTTTCATCAGGCCCAGCAGGCGTGCGGGGTCGAGTTCGTTGTCGTCGCGCAGGGCCGTCATGACCTCGCGGAGCTTGGCGGGGGAGGGGTTGGTGCCCAGGAAGTCGCGGGTGACGGGCGGCCCCCACTGGGCCAGGCCGCTCGCCGACATCGGCGCCCAGCCGGGCTCCAGGTCGCAGGAGAAGAGGTCGCCGTCGGCGAAGTGCTCCAGCATGAAGTGGTCGGGGTCGCGCCAGTAGTCGAAGAGTTGGCTGCCCTGGATGTGCCGGCCGATGCCCCAGCTGCGCTGGTAACCGCGCTCGGCCAGGTACTCCCCGCCGACGGCGATCGAGTCCAGGTCGGTGACCTGGTAGGCCGAGTGGACATAGCCGGTCCCGGGCCCCAGGTGCAGGGCCAGCGTGTGGTGATCGACGGCCACGCTCCCCTGGTCGCACCGGATGAACGCCATCGTCGGCCCGCGCCCGCGTTGCCCGTCCAGGAACAGGAAGTCGGACACGATCATCCCGAGGGTGTCCAGGTACCAGTCCAGCGTGCGGGCGAACGTCCGTGTCTCCACCACTACATGGCCCAGCCGCTGGATACGGGACGGCTCGCGGGGCGGACGCTGGGTGGCGTTCGTACGACGGTGATCGGAGCCGAAGTTGAGGACCAGCGGCTCCTGCCCGGGCAGTGCGGGCAGCGGCTCGGCGCAGTGCACCACCCGGACCGGCAAACCCGAGGGATCGAGCAGGGCGACCGACTGCCCACCACCCAGTACGCCGATGTCCCGGACGGTACTGCCGGTGGTGCGGGCCAGCCGGTCCAGGTCGGCCCGCTCGGCCGCGCGGAACGCCGGCCCGAGGAAGCGGGAGGCGCGCCCACGCCGGATGACCATGCAGGGTGAGCCCGCGAACGTGCCGCGCAGCCACAGTTCGTGGTCGGTGCGGGCGGCGATCGCGAAACCGAAGTCACGGGCGAACACCTCGGCCCGGTCCAGGTCGGGCTTCTCGAACTCCAGCCAGGCCAGGTCCGCCGCCTTGATCACGGGATTGCGGGCTCGTCCGGGGTGCTCTCCGCGTAGGGCGCCCTGCTCACTGTGAAGGTCCTGGTGAGGCGTCTGGTGAGCGCCTCTGTTAACAGAGGTGTGGGACATGGTGTCCTCCAAGCAACACTGCCGTAGTGAGGAAATCATCAACTCTGTGGTTTCTCATCGTCAATAGGGGTGGCTCAAATAATTGAGGATCTCATCAGTAATGGCGGGGTCATCGCTTCAGTGGTTACACTGTCCGTATGCCGACGTCAGCCCCGCCCAAGAACCGTTTCGAGCGGCGCCGCGCCGAGACCCGTCAGTCGCTCGTCCGTGCGGCGCGGCAGATCCTCGCGGAGACCGGGGACACCAGCGTCAGCATCCAGGCGATCGCCGAGCGCGCGGATGTCGGGTTCGGCTCCTTCTACAACCACTTCGAGTCCAAGACGGAGCTGTTCGACGCCGCGGTGACGGACGCCCTGGAGGAGTTCGGCCAGGTCATCGACGAGCGCGTACAAGGAATCGACGACCCGGCCGAGCTGGTCGCGGCGGGCTTCCGGCTCACTGCCCTGATGGCCGACTCCCACCCGGAACTCCTGCGGATCCTGCATGACCGCGGGCTGGCCCACATCCACTCCGACCGCGGCCTTGCCCCGCGGGCCCTGCGCGACCTGGAGATCGGCATCGCCTCCGGCCGGTTCGCCTGCCGCAACCCGACCACGGCCCTGTCCGCCGTGGGCGGCACCCTGCTGTCCCTCGTGGCGCTGCGACTGGCCCGCCCCGAGCTCGACGGCGACGAGGTCGCCTCCGACCTGGCCGAAATGGTCCTCCGCATGCTGGGCATCGCCCCGGACGACGCCCACGAGGTCACCCGACGTCCTCTGCCGGGCCTCGCCTGACAGCTCGGCAGCCGACGTCATGCGGACCGCGAAGGGCCTCCCGGGAGGGCGTCAACCATTCATCACGTCGTGCACCTGGCGTGCGGCGGCCTGCGGTGCCACGCCGGCGGCCACGAGGAACGCGGTCGCGGCGGCCTCGCCCGAGGGATCGGTCCAGGTGCCCGCGCCGTTCTCTTCGGCGAGGGCCAGCATCAGTGCTTCCAGCGCGTGGGCGAGGACCGGCGCTGGGACGTGGGCCGCGAACACGCCTCCGTGCTGACCACGTCGGATGGTCGCGATGGCCTCCTCACGGGCCGGTGCCAGGGTGGTGTGGACCGCATCCCCTCCCGGATGGCGCCGCCCCAAGGAGATGAGCATGCGGAACCGGTCGCCCACCGCCCATGCCGCCAGGGCCATCCGCGCCATCGCCTCGAGCGGATCAGCACCCGGCGTACGGGCTGCGGCGAACGCCTGCTGAAGCGCTTGGCCTGCTTCGTGCGTCAGCTCGTCGATCAGCGCTTGCCGGCCGGGGAAGTGTCCGTAGAGGGTGCGCCGCGTGACGCCGGCCGCTACAGCGATGCTGTCGAGACTCGCGTCGGGGTCGTCCCGCAGTGTCCGTCGAGCGGTCGCGAGGATGCGTCTGTGGTTCGAGCGGGCGTTACTGCGCTGCGGGGGGCGGCCCGGGATATCGGTCCTCTGCATGACTCCGTCTCTCCGAGTTCTTGGCTGCGGGAAAGCCGTGGGCGCCGGTGCCCCCCCACCCACCGGCGCCCACTCACCCCTGCCCGAGGTGGCTTGGTGTCCTGCTGACGGGTGTCAGGGGACAAGGATGAGGCGGATCGGGTCGCCGATCTTGTTCTCCAGGCGGCTGACCGCGTCGGCCGCGTCGATGAGCGGGATGTGGTCCGTGATGGAGGGGGCCAGGTCGAGGCGGCCGGCTGCGGCCAGCCGCACCAGTTCGGAGACCGACTCCGGGAAGCCGCCGTAGTGACCGCGTACCTGCTTCTGCAGGTAGTTGAAGGTCAGGCCCTCGGTGATGGTGAGTGGCTTGGGCGTGATGCCGACCAGGATCAGGGAGCCGCCCAGGCCGAGCACGGAGGCGGCCTGCTCGCGGACGGCGGGTACGCCGGCGCAGTCGAAGGCGAAGTCCAGGCCCCGTCCGTCGGTGGCCGCGCGTACCTGGTCGGCGAAGTCGGGGGCGGCCGGGTCCAGGGCGTGGTCCGCGCCGAAGGCCAGGGCGCGCTCCCGGGCGCTGGGCAGCGGGTCGACGGCGATGATCGGCGCGGCGCCGACCAGGCGGGCGAGGCGTACGTTGTGCGCGCCCACTCCGCCTACGCCCCAGATGCCGACGGACTGGGCAGGGCGGACGCCCGCGGTGGCGACGACGGCGGCGTAGGGGGTGGAGACCGCGTCGGGGATGATCGCGGCTTGGTCGAAGGGGAGGGCGTCGGGGATGGGGATGAGGGTGTCCTCGCGGGCGATCACGTACTCGGCCCAGCCGCCGTCGTAGTCGATGCCGGCGGTGAGCATCCGGGTGCAGGGGCGGCGGCGCACGCAGCCGGCGCACTGGCCGCAGGTCTTTCCGGCCTCCAGGGTGACGCGGGTGCCGACGGACAGACCGCGCTTGAGGCCGGGGCCGAGGGTGTGGATCACACCGGAGACCTCGTGGCCGACGGTGACCGTGTCGGAGGTGGCGAACAGCGGGACGAGTGAGCCGTCGAGGAGGTGGACGTCCGAGAGGCAGACGCCTGCGGCCTTCACCTCGATGAGGACCTCGCCCGGGCCCGGCACGGGGATGGGGACCTCTTCCACGGCGAACTTCTTGCTGTCCAGGTGGAAGCGTCCGGCGAGCATGGTGTCCATGAAGATCTGCTTTCTGCGAGCGGCACTCGGCGGTTCGGGCCGATGCGTGCCATGGGGCGTCTGAGGGGCTTGTGGTGGCCGGGAGGCGTACGGCCGGCAGCGGGGTATGCCGCACGCCTCCCGGCGGCTGGGGGTCACACGCCTTGACGGCGTGCGACGGTCAGGCGAAGACGTCCTGCTGGTAGCGCTCGTCGGCCTCGAGCCGGGCGAGCCACTGCTGGGCGGTCTCGTCGTCGCTGCCGGTCTTCTGACGGTGGACGGCGGCCAGTGCCTCGCGGACGGCGGGGGCCATGCGGCGGCCGTCACCGCAGACGTAGATGTACGCGCCGTCCTCGATGGCCTGCCACACCGTGTCGGCGGCGCCCGCGATGGCGTTCTGCACGAACCGGGCCGGGTGGCCGGTCACCGCGGAGAAAGCGGTGTGGACCTGCGCGATCCCGGCCCGCTCCCAGTTCTGCATCTCCTGCCGGTAGAAGTAGTCGTGCTCCGGGTGGCGGCAGCCGACGAAGACCTGCGACAGACCGACCTGCGTGCCATCGGCGTGCTGCCAGGCCCGCTCCTCCAGGAAGCCGCGCAGCGGCGCGATGCCGGTGCCGGGGCCGATCAGGATCAGCGGAGTGGCCGGGTCGGCCGGCGGGGCGAACGTCGGGGAGGGCACGCGGACGTAGCCGTAGACGACGTCTCCGGGCTCAAGGCCCGCAACGTAGGAGGAGCAGGTGCCGCGGTACTGGCCGTCGCCGGACAGGGCCGGGCCCTCCAGCAGGCCGACGGTCAGGCGCACATGGCGCGGGTTGGCCGACGGGGCGGAGGAGATGGAGTAGAAGCGCGGACGGATCGGCCCCATCATCTCCAGGAACACCGCCAGCGGCAGCTCGACCGCCGGGAAGCGCTCCAGCAGGCCCAGCACCGAGACCCGCCTGCCGAGGATCTCCTTCTGGTAGTGCTCCTCGGCCTCCTGGGTGTCGGCCGCATACGCCTGGAGCTGCGGCCGGGTCCACGGGCACTGGGTGTACTCGGCCAGGGTCTGGATCTGGGAGCGGGTGGCCACGTCCTGCAGCTCCAGGAACTCGGTGAGCAGGATGCCGGCGGTGACGGGCACGCCGACCGGCAGGTGGGTGCGGCCGCCGCCGGGCTGGTCGAGCCGGAGCACCTGGCCGTACTCGACACCCAGCCGCCTCAGTGCGCGTTCCACCAGGACGGCTTCGTTCTTGGCGAAGACGGCCAGGTGGTTGCCGGTGTCGTAGGTGACACCTTCGGGCAACTCGACGGTGACGGACTTCGCGGACGGGCGCGGCGGCTCGATGCTGAAGTCCCACAGGCCGGTCGCGTCGGCCACGAGCTCCTCGTTGGCTACCACCGTGAGCGGGTACGCCTGCTCGGAGACGATGGCGGGGCGCACGTCGGACTCGGTGAGCAGCTGGACCTCGTAGCGCGGGCCGCTCGCCTCGGACGTGTCGGCCGCGTACTCCTCGGCCAGGGTGGCCCACAGGGTGTCCATCCAGCGACTCGCCATGCCGTCGAAGTCACCGGCGGCGTCCGCGATGCCGCGCTCGACGACCGGGGTGGCGCCGGCGGCCAGCAGACCTTCCTCGATCCGCTTGGGGAATGCCTGGAAGGTGGCCACCCACTGGGTGTTGCCTGCGCCCAGCAGCGCGAACCGCACGTTGGACAGTGAACCCTGGGGCAGGCCGGCGGCGATCAGGTCGTCGAAGCACTGGGCGTTGTCGGGCGCCTTGCCGTTGTAGCTGGCGGCGACGACGACGAGCAGACCCTCGGTGGGCAGGTTGTCGCCGAGTTCGTCCAGGCTCATCAGTGTTGTGCCGAAGCCGGAGCGCTCACCGCGGTCGGCGATGGTGCGCGCCAGGTCCTCGCAGGACCCGAGGCTGGATCCGTAGGCGACGGTCAGGTTCACACCGACGCCGCTGACCGCCGTCTGCGCCTGCGTGTCGCCGGCCTGGAGGTCGGCAGTGCCGAAGACGGTCCGCTGGTGCTCCTGACGCTTGCGGACGACCAGCTGGAAGTCGCCGGGCTTGCGGGTCAGCGCCTCGCGGACGTCCATCTTGTAGTCGGTGGTGTCGGAGAACCTGAACTTCTGCAGCACCAGCGCCAGCGCCAGGCGGGCCTCGGTGAGCGCGAACTGCCGGCCGATGCAGGCACGCACACCGTTGCCGAACGGCTTGTAGGCGTGCGGGTGCTGCTGGACACGGTTCTCCGGCAGCCACCGGTCGATGTCGAACTCCTCCGGGCGGTCCCACGCCTTGGGGTGGGAGTGCAGTGCGCCCATGAGGATGTTGGCCCTGGTCCCCTTCTTCAGCTCGTACCGGTCACCGATGACGGTGCCGTCGATGGGCGCCTTGGCGATCATCGGGATGGGGGCCCACAGGCGCAGGGTCTCCTCCAGGATCCGCGGGATGACGTCGAGCTGCATGATCGTGTCGTAGTCCGGGACCGTGTCACCGGGCAGCAGGCGGTCCACCTCGGCGTACGCCTGTGCCAGGACGTGTGGGTTGCGCATCAGCGAGTACGTGGCGAACGACAGCAGGCCACTGGTGGTCTCGTGACCGGCGATCAGGAAGGTCACCACCTGGTCGCGGACGTTGTCGTCCGCCAGCAGCTCGCCGGTCTCCGGGTCGGTGGCCTCCAGCATGAGGCCGAGCAGGTCCTCCTCGCCGCTGCCCTTCCCTTCGCGACGCTCCTTGATCACGCTCTCGACGAGGTCGCGCATCAGCTGGATGTTCTCGCGGTACTTCCTGTCGTCCGCCTTCCGGAGCTTGGTCATCATCGGCAGCTCCTGGGAGCGCCGCAGCGACTCGATCAGCGACTCGAGGAGCGCGTTGAGGAAGGGGTGCAGCTGCTCCTCGGCGAAGGAGTCGAACCGGTAGCCGAAACCCGACAGAGCGATGGTGTCCAGGGTGAGCCGGGTGTAGTCGTCGGTGATGTTGACCGGCTGCCCCTCCCGGCTCTCCCACTTGCCGACCAGGTTCTGGGCGATCTCCAGCATCTGCCCGTAGTAGGTCTTCATGGCCCGCTGGCTGAAGGCCGGCAGAAGGATCCGGTGGGCCATGGCCCATTCCTCCTCGTGCTGGTGGGCCGTGAACAGCCCCGCCCCCGTGAAGTCCCGCACATGGTTCAGCGGCGTCTTCTCGATCTGCTTGAAGAACCGCGTCTCGTCGCAGACCTCGGCCACCAGGTCCGGGTCATAGACGAAGACCTGCTCGATGCCGGCGATGTCCATGCCGTAGATGCCCTCGGGGAACTGCTTGGACAGCTCGTTGAAGTACTCGACGGGGTTGGTGTCGGGGATCTGCGGCGTGTGGCCGAGCAGGGGGATCCCGCGGGGGGACCGGATGGGGCGAAGGTCGTTCGCGGAGTTCGTGGTCATCGGTTGCTCCTGTGTGGGGAGGGAGTTGGGCAAGGGGTGCGCTGCTCTATGCCGCGGCGCCTCACAAAAACATACGCTGTATGGAATCAGTACCGTACGCCGTATGGAAACTCGACGCAACCCCCGACGGTGCGGCTGACCGGTGTGATCAAGGCCATTTCCGTACGATGTACGAAACTGATACCGTACGAGGTATGGAAAATAAGGTGAGGCGTCCCCCGCGGGGAACGAGGAAGAGAGACGTGCCTCTGACCGAGGCCGGGATCTATGCCGCCGCCCTGCGGCTCATCGACGAGGACGGGGTCGAGGCGCTCACCATGCGCAAACTCGCCACCGTGCTCGATGCGAACCCGATGTCGCTGTACCACCACGTGCCGAACAAGGAAGCCGTGCTGCGCGGCGTGACGAGAATGGTCGGCGCCCAGTTCCGCACCGTGACGCTTGAGGACGCCCCCTGGCAGGAGCGCATCCGTTTGCTCGCCACGGACTTCCGTACGCTGGCGCACCGTCACCCCGAGCTGATGGCCTACTCGTTCAGCCACCAGCCGGACTTCATCCAGCCCGACGATCCGTTCTGGACCGCGCTCACCGCGATCGTGGCCGCCGCAGGAGTGCCTGAGTCAGAGGTCTCGGAGGCCGCTGCTCTGGTGGTCGCCGTCGTCGTCGGTGTCCTCACCGCTGAACTCAACGGCTCGCTTCACCAGTGGGCGAGCCTCAAGCCCCCCGGTCTCGCCGCCGACGAAGACGAGTCCACGGACGCAGACCCGTCAGGGCCTGTCCAGGACCGCAGGTTCCGCCTGGTGATGGACACTCTCATCGCGGGCCTGGAAGGCCGGCTTGCCGCCGAACGTGACAGCCAGGGCCCCGTCCGTTGAGTCCCTGCTTCTGAGGCGTCGCGGCCTGGGGCGCCCCTGATCGGTCAGTTCGGTCTGCGACGCACTGGGAGCCATCCGTCACATCCGGGCAGGCCATCCCGGGGCAACCGCTGCCGGTGCCCGTGTGTTGCGGACCCGGCTGCGTGGTGGCGAACAGCGGGGTGGGCCTTACCGGCCGGCACCGCCACTGCCAGGGCCGCGGTCCGGATATCCGGTCGGCCCACGTCGAGGGCGGTCGACCAGGTCCTGGCCGGCGAGCATCTCAAGGACCTGTTGGTGCAGCCGTCCCCGGATGCCTGCCCGGTACCAGATCAGGAACCGGCGGTGCACCGTCGGCTTCGACGTTCCGAAACACGGCGACAGGGGCCGCCAAGTGAAGCCGGTGACCAGCACGCAGCTGATCGCCGCGAAGACTGCCTCATCAACGATGTTCGCGACCCCGCCGCCCCGTGAACGCACGGGTGTCGGCGCCAGCGGCGGCCTCGCGATCTCCCACAGACCCTCCGGAACGATCCGTCCCCACCGACCACTCCCCATTGCTGGCACAACCGCCAACTGGCCATGTGGGACGTGGTCTTGAGCTGGTGGGGGGAATTCGGGTATGTGAGGGGCCGCCGACCGCGAGGTCGACGGCCCCTGAGGATCAGTGCAGTGGGTCGTGGTCAGTCGTGCAGTGATGAATGGGGGCCCGTGAGTGTGGCGTCGAGGGCGGCTGGGCCGAACCCGGCCCCGGTCAGGACGTCGGCGGCCACTCCGCGGCCGAGCTGGGCAAGACCGATCAGCAGGTCGTCGCAGTCGATGCGGTCGGAGCTGTTGTGCTCGGACCGCGTCTTGGCGATGACGATGGCCTTACGGGAGTAGGGTGTCCAGGCGATGCGCTCGGCTGCCTGGGAGGCATCCATGCTCAGCCGATTGCCGACGGACCGGTGGACCGTTTGCGGCGAGACCCCGGCGACTTGCAGGAGCCGGGTGGCGCTGTTGTCCTCGGCGGTCAGCCCCCAGAGCAGGTGCTCGGTGCCGATGTAGTTGCTGCGGTGCTGCACCGCCGCCTGTTTGACGTGCGCCATCGCCCGGTGGAGGTCGTCGGTCATCGTCTCGGGGCTGTAGCGCTTGTGCGGAGCGTTGAAACGCTGCTGGACTGCCTGTCGGGTCACACCCAGGGCGGCACCAATGTCGGTCCACGAGGAGCCGTGCGTCCGGCAGTGCTCAACGTAAGCCTCGACCAAGTCATCGGCCAGTGCCCGGAGTTGGCCAGCAAGGCCGGTAGCGGCGGTCAACAGGGCGAGCCCGTCGGGCTGTTCCTCCCCTCCGAGGCGGTGTGCGGTGTCGTATCTCCGGTCGACTTCCGCGATGAGATCGTCCAGGTCCGGAAGAGCCACGAGGACGCTCACCCTTCTGGCTGCGTCACCTGTCGAAGGTCAACCGTCATCGCAAGGGCGAGTCGGCGGTGGGTGTCAGCACGGACTCGGCGACATCAACGATCTGGGTGAGGTCGAAGCCTTCCATGTCTGCGCGGAATTCAGGACTCGACAAGTACGCCTCCAGGCGCTCCTGCATGTCGTCGGCGTCCCTGTAGGAAACGAGGGCGTACAGCTGGGGAGCCGCGCCTGCGGGCGCTGCGGGCACCGTCCAGACGCCGTGTGTGGTGATCCGGTGCTTGGCCATGCCGGGAATGTGTTTGGCCCAGATGTTCTCGTAGGCGGCGAGCGACTCAGGGCTGCGCAAGGTGTAGACACGAAGCTGGTATTGGGACATGAACTTTCGTTCCTTTTCTTCTGAGCGTGGATGGACGGCAGTCAGTCTTGCGAGAGGAGGAACGCCAGTTCGGTGTCCCAGTCGATACGTCCGGACTCGGTGCCCCGTGGCACCAGCGCCTCCGTGTTCTCCAGGAAAGACTTGATGTCCTGCACGGGAACCTCGAGCAACGCGGTGCCTGCGGAAGATCCGAGGGTGATGTACATCGCCACGTCGCCAGGACCAACGGCCGGCCAGACCCGGACATCTCCATCGCCTGCGGGACCCGTCAGGCCATCACTCAGAAGGTCGCGACCCAGGACCCATTCGACCGGCTCATCACCGTGGACGAAGAAGACGGCACGGACGGCATAGGGATCGGTGGGTTCGTAGCACAGGCGCATGCACATGGGCAGGGAGTAGCAGCGTGAGACGACAAGCTGCGCGGTCACTCCCCGCACGACGGTCTTCAAGGACTTCATCGATATTCACTCCAAAGCACCTCTGCCTCGGCTGCCCCGCCGCCCGGCTGGCGACGAAGAGGCGGCGGGGGAAGGGGCGTTACAGCAGGGCCCGGTCGGCCGGACCGCGCAATTCGTGTGCCCATCGCGGCCGATGGGCGACGTGAGCCCGCGGCGCCTGAGGGGTATCCGCAGGCAACGGTGAGGGGGAGGGCCGGGCCCTCAGGCGGGCGGCCTGGGCGGCGGTCAGGGACCGCTGATCTCTGACCAGCGAGCGGGCCCTTGCCGCCGACGGACTGCAAGGTGGGGGAAACGACCTGGGCCATGCCCGCAAGCGGAACCTGCCTCACCAGTCGGCGTGGTTCCGGTTGTGGTGTTCCCCGTCCCAGCCAAGGTGCTCTGAGCGGTTCCAGTCGTGGCGGTTCCAGCCGTCCCGGTACGACTGGTCGGACTTTCCGCCATGTCCCTCGCCTTCCCAGCGGTAGAAGTGACCGTCGCGGGAGAAGAGACC
Organism: Streptomyces sp. NPDC001980; assembly: GCF_040296885.1. Lineage (NCBI taxonomy): Bacteria > Bacillati > Actinomycetota > Actinomycetes > Kitasatosporales > Streptomycetaceae > Streptomyces > Streptomyces sp. NPDC001980. Next base: position 15,470 of record NZ_JBEOYD010000048.1, read on the forward strand.
ATCGCAGTCGTGCCGGGTCGAATCGGTGCTGTGGTGGTCCTGGTGCCAGCCGCGGATTCCGTCGCAGGAGTAGCCCTGTTCGAGCAGGTAGCCGACTCCGTGGTCCCACTGGTAGTCGGCGGCCTTGGCGCTGACAGCCGGGCGGTGGACGTGTGCGGGCGCAGGAGTCGCGGCCGAGGCGGTGCTCCCGGCACCGAGAACGGCGACACCCGCGACCGCGACGGAGGAAACGGTGACAGCGATGCGCTTCGTGAGCTTCTTCATGATCTTTCCTTCGCGATTGGCGTGATCTGCACCGCCCGGTTGTACGGGCAGGCGATGCGTAGTGCCTGGTGTGGTCCGGGCCAGATTTTCCATACGCTGTATGGAATCTCCTCGTCATTAATACCATACGTTGTATGGAAACGTCGAAGTGGTGTGAGTCACCGAGGCGCCCTCAGCTGGCCAAGCCGACAACTGATGCTTACTTCAAGAGCGTTGGCCATTCCTGGCCCCATCGGAGCGCCGGGGTTTGCGTTCCGCAGCCGCGACGTGCGGGCCTGTGTTTCCCGGCTCATGCTGGAAACGAGGGGGAGAGGCAACGGAGGAAGTGGTGGAGATGCGGACCGTTGTCGACCTCACGCGCTGCCAGGGCTATGCACAGTGCGTTTTCCTCGCGCCGGAGGTGTTCGAGCTGCACGGCGAGGAGGGACTGCTGTACGCCACAGCCGTTCCCGGCGATCAGGTCGAACGCGTGCGTCAGGCCGCGGCGGCGTGCCCGGTGCAGGCGATCCTCCTGGGAGAAGAGGTGAGCACTGGTGGCCGATGACCTCAAGGCCGGCCGTATCGTCATCGTCGGCGCGTCGCTGGCCGGGCTCAGGGCCGCAGAGGCGCTGCGCGAGGAGGGTTTCACCGGCTCCCTGACCGTGGTCGGGGACGAACCCCACGCGCCCTACGACCGGCCGCCGCTGTCCAAGCAGGTGCTGCTAGGGCAGGCGACGGCGCACACCACCGAGCTGCCGATGCGCCGGGATCCTGACGCCGAGTGGCGTCTGGGTGTGCGTGCCACCGGTGTGGACCTGCTGGCGAAACGAGTGTTGCTGGAAGACGGGGAGCCGCTGCCGTACGACCGGCTGCTGATCGCCACCGGGACCCGGGCGCGGCCCTGGCCCAACGCGGAGGAAGCCGCCCTGGACGGGGTGTTCACCCTGCGCACCCGGGAGGACGCCGCGGGGCTGGCCGAGCGGCTGGATGCGAGGCCGGAGCGGGTGCTGGTGATCGGCGGCGGCTTCACGGGCTCGGAGATCGCCTCGGCCTGCCGGGAACTGGAGCTTGAGGTCACGGTCACCGAACGCGGCCCCGCGCCCCTGGTCGGCGCCCTCGGCGGCACCTTGTCGAAACTCGCGGCCGTCATGCAGCGCAACCACGGCGTGGACCTGCGCACCGGGGTGATGGTCACAGCCCTGGGCGGGAACGGCAGCTTCACCGGCGCGGAGCTGTCTGATGGCAGCCATGTGGACGCGGACGTGTGCGTCGTCGCGCTGGGCGCGATCCGCAATGTCGAATGGCTGGCGGACTCCGGCCTCGCGGCAGGCCCGCGCGGGATCGCCTGCGACGCCGGGTGCCGGGCCTTCAACATGTACGGGATCGTCACGGACGACGTCTTCGTGGCCGGTGACGTCTCCCGCTTCCCCCACCCACTGTTCGGCTACCAGATGCTGTCCCTGGAGCACTGGGGAAACGCGGTGGAGCAGGCCGGGGTGGCGGCCCACAACATGGTCAACCCCGGGCCGCTGCGGAGACCGCACCTGTCCATCCCGTCGTTCTGGTCGACCCAGTTCGGCCTCAACATCAAGTCCGTGGGTGTACCCACCTACTCCGACCATGTGGTCATCGCCCAGGGCTCCCTGGAGGCACGACGTCTGGCCATGGTCTACGGCTACCAGGGCCGGGTCACCGCCGCGGTCACCGTCGACATGGCCAAGTCGCTCGACTACTACCGGCACCTGATCGAGACGGCCGCTCCGTTCCCGCCGCCGCCCGGCGCGCAGGACCGGGCGATCGCGGCAGACATTCCGATCCCCTCTCTCGTGCCGGATCCGTCGGGGCTGTCCCACGGCCCGACCGTCGCGCTCACCGGCCATCTTCCCGACCGCAGACTGACCGTGGTGTAGCCCGCGTCCCGCCGACCACGAGGATCCGCCATGGAATCCGAGACCCTGCTGGCACGGATCACCGACTACGCCAGCCGCCCCGACCCCTACCCGCTGTACGCGGAACTCCGCGAGGCCGGTCCCGTGGCACAGCAGACAGACGGCAGCTACCTGATCGGCACCTACCACGAGATCGCCGCTCTGCTCCACGACCCGCGGATGAGTGTCGACCCCCGCACCCGGGGGGAAGCGACCCACAAGCCTCCGTTCCTCCGGCTCGACGACCCCGAACACCACAGGCTGCGCACCCTGGCCATGCGGCCGTTCGGCCCTCCGCACAGCCCCGGCCGGGTCGACTCCATGCGCGGCGAGGTCGACCGGATCACCGGCGAACTTTTGGCGTCCTTTGAGGCCGGCCGGCAGATCGACATCGTCGACGACTTCGCCTACCCGCTGCCCGTCACGGTGATCTGCCGGCTGCTCGGCGTACCGCGCGAGGACGAGCCGCTGTTCCGGGCCTGGTCAGACGCGCTGGTCGCAGCCGCCGACGTCAGGCCCGACGACGAATCCACCGAGACGGACAAAGCCGGCGACCAGGCACGGATGGAGATGGGCGGATACCTGGTGAACCTCGCCGAGCAGCGTCGCGGCGATCCGGGCGACGACATGCTCTCCGCCTTCATCAACGAACCGGACCCGGCCCTGCGACTCACCCAGGAGGAACTCGCCGAGACTGCCGTGCTGTTGCTCATCGCCGGACACGAGACGACGGTCAACCTGATCACCAACGGGGCGCTCACTTTCCTGCGCCAGCCCGAGCAGCTGGATCTCCTGCGCCGCGAACCGGACCTGCTGTCGCGCGCGGTGGAGGAGCTGCTGCGCTATGAGCCCCCGGTCCACATGCGCGAGCGTGTCCCGCGCGCCGACATGGACGTCGCCGGCATCAAGATTCAGCAACATGCGACCGTCATTCTGGTGCTGGCCTCGGGCAACCGTGATCCCGTGCGGTTCCACGAGCCCGACCGGTTCGACCCCACCCGCGTGGACAACCAGCACCTCGGCTTCGGCAGTGGTATTCACGTGTGCTTTGGCGGCCCCCTGGCCCGCGTCGAGGCGTACGCCGCGCTCGGGGCGCTGATTCCCCGCCTCGGCAGCGCCCGCCTGATCGAAGATCCGCCCCCGTACCGGCAGAACGCCATGCTCCGCGGGCCCCGCCACCTGCCCATCCAACTCTGAACCGCGCGGCCACGGCGCCCCCGTCCCGATGGAGCGGGACGGGGGCGCCGGGTGATGAGCGGCGGCCCGGACATCTGATTATTTGATCAAGTATGAGGGCCTTGACGCGAGAACGATTACATCTGACTATTTCATCAGAAGTGGTCATATGGCTCAATTTGGCATATACCGCATCGTGTGCCGCTCACCGGGACGACGCCGTTCACCACGGCTGCACACAGGGCCGCCGGGCCAAGTGCCGGCGCTCTTACTTCCGCACCGATGGGACGGACCGCGATGACCAACACTGACCACACCCTCCTCGCCGAGCCGGTGACTCCCCGTGAGATGCCCGACGCCGCGATAGCGATGCTGGATACCGAGGGCACCGTGGTGGGGTGGACGCATGCCGCTCAGCAGCTCGTCGGCTACTCGGCCGGGGAGGTGGTGGGCCGGTCTGCCGCACACGTGCTGCCGCCTCCCGAGGACGTCCGGAGGGCTGCGGCGTTCGCCGGGCAGTGCCGTGCGCGGGGTGGCTGGTCCGGCACCGCGTCGATACGCCACCGGGAGGGCCACACGCTCAGGATGACGCTGCGGGTCTCGTTGCTGCGAGGGCAGGACGGCGGCACCCGGTGGCTGGTGTCCGTGACGGACATCGGTTCCCTGTCCTCGGGGGCAACCAGCAGCGGACCGGTGCGGGAGTCGCTGCTTGCCCGCGCACCGATCGGCATCGTCGTCTATGACCCGCAGCTGCGCTGTGTGTGGGTGAACGACGCCATGGAGCGTCACGACGGCGTTCCTCGTCACCGACGCTTCGGACGCGGTCTGAAGGGCTCGCTGCCCGCCGTCGAGGCCGAAGCGCTCGAGGTGGTGATGCGGCAGGTACTGGAGAGCGGCACGACGACGGTGCACGAGTACCGTGCGTGGCCGCCTGCGGACCGGCCCCGTGAGCACGCGTTCTCGGCCTCGTTCTTCTGCCTCCAGGGCGCTGACGGCATGCCACTGGGCGTGTGCTCCATGACCGTGGACGTCACCGGGAATCGCCGGGCGCGGGAGCGCCTCGCCATCCTCAGCGAGGCCAGCACGCACATCGGGAGCACCCTCGACGTCATGAGGACCGGGCAGGAACTGGCAGAGCTCGCGGTGCCCCTGCTGGCCGACCACGCCCTCGTCGATCTGGTGGAGTCGGTTCCGTTCATTGTTGAGCCGCCGGCACGGATCGGCACGACGAGTGGCCGTCCGCAGTTGCTGCGCCGTGCCGGTCTGGCCTCCGTCGACCTGGGCGTCCTGGAGTTGCCGTGGGCGCGCGAAGAAGTGGTCCACCCCCACCCGGAGTCCCCGTTCGCCGCCGCCATGCGCACGGGCCGGTCGTACCTGGAGCCAGTGCTGGACACCCATGCCGGCCCCTGGGTCGACCACGATCCGGTGCGGGCGCAGAAGGTACGCGACAGCGGCGTCCACTCCTTGATGGTCGTCCCCATCCGTGCGCGGCACTGTGTGCTGGGACTGGCGCTGTTCGGCCGCTCCCTGGAACAGACGCCGTTCCAGGAGGACGATCTGCTCCTCGCCGAGGAAGTGGTCACCCGGGCCGCGCTGTGTCTGGACAACGCGCTGCAGTACGCGCGCGAGCGCACCACGGCCCTCACACTGCAACGCGACCTGCTCCCTCATCGCATGGAGGGCGGTGCTGCCGTCGAGGTCGCCTCGCGTTATGTGCCGGCCGACATGGACCACGGTGTGGGGGGTGACTGGTTCGATGTGATCGAGCTGTCCGGCGCCCGGGTGGCCCTTGTCGTCGGCGATGTGGTGGGACACGGCATCAATGCCGCGGCGACCATGGGCAGGCTGCGCACCGCCGTGCGAACGCTCGCGGACCTCGACCTGCCCCCCGACGAACTACTGGCGCACCTCGACGACACGGTCCGGCGACTGAACGACGAGGACGCCGACGTTTCCGACGTGGTGCCCGCGGTGGTGGGTGCCACCTGTCTGTACGCCGTCTACGACCCGGTCACCCGAGGGTGCACGATGGCGCGGGCCGGGCATCCCCCGCCCCTGATCGTCGACGCGCAGGGCAAGGTCACCATTCCCGACCTGCCCGCAGGAGCCCCGCTCGGCCTCGGTCTCGGCCTCGTGCCTTTCGAGTCCGTGGAACTGGAACTACCTGAGGAAAGTGTCCTCGCGTTCTTCTCCGACGGCCTGGTGGAATCCCGCGACGAGGACATCGATGCCGGCCTGCATCGCCTGGGTGCCGCCCTGGCACAGCCCGGTGCCTCCCTGGAGGACCTGTGCTCACGGGCGATGGACACCTTGCCGACCCAGGCACCGGCCGACGACGTCACCTTGCTCCTTGCGCGGACCCGGGCACTGCGCCCCGCACAGGTCGCCTCCTGGGACCTGCCGAACGAACTCGTCACCGTCCCGACAGCCCGGCACCTGGCCGCCCGTCAGCTCAGGGAATGGGGGCTGGAGCGGCTCGTGACACCCATGGAGTCGATCGTCAGCGAACTGGTCACCAACGCGATCCGCCACGGAGACGGCCCGAGCCGCCTACGGCTCATCCAGCACCGGGTGCTGACGTGTGAAGTCTCCGACACGAGCACCGGCCAGCCACGCCCACGCCATCCCCGCACGCTCGACGAGCACGGCCGCGGCCTCTCCCTGGTGGCTCGGCTGTCGCGCAGGTGGGGTTCCCGCTCCGCAGCAGACGGCAAGGTCGTCTGGGCCGAACAGGACCTGCCCTCCACAGCCGACGCCCTCTGACGCGTCGGCGGCCGACAGCCGCCACCGGATCCCCTCTGGGAGCCGTGGGCTCTCGCAAAGGAAGCCACAGACATGGACACATCGAATACTGACAACGCCGACCCGGTAAGGGCTTCCCAAGGAGTGACGAGCATCTCCGGCGCCGGCCCCGGCGGCAGGCCCTACCCTTTCGAGGGTCTGGCCGCCGCCGTACTCGACGATCAAGGGGCGGTCGTGGGATGGACAGGGACCGCACAGGACCTGACCGGGTTCTGCGCCGACGAGGTCAACGGCCGCCCCGTGCGGGAACTGGTGGCCGACCTCCCGCGCGACCTGCGCAGGGCCACGCAATTGCCGGCGACCGGCCGGGTACGACTGCGGCACCAGTGCGGCAACACGATCGACGTCACCTTCCGGACCGCACGGGTGAGCGGCTCGGCGGACTTCCTCGTGCTCGCGGCCCCCGCCCTTCCCGCCGCCGACCATCAGCACGGCGCAGCGCTCCTGCGCGCACTGTCCGCACAGAACCGGATCACGATCGCTCTGCACGACACAGATCTCACCACTGTGCAGACCAACGCCATGCCAGAGATGCTCGACGGCCGTCCCGTACAGCCGGGCACCCGGCTGCACGACGTGCTGTGCGCCGAGGACGCCGAGAGCATCGAGGCGGTACTGCGCCAGGTCCTCGAGACGGGCATCCCGGTGCTCGGCAGGAACCAGCACGTGAGCTGGCGGCACCATGCGATGCGGCGGCACGCGCTGTCGCTGTCCGCCTTCCGTCTGGAGGACGCACGAGGACGCCCCACGGGGGTCGCAGCCCTGTACATAGACGACACGGACCAACTGCGTGCCCGCCGGCAACTGGATCTCGCCCGCGAGGTTGCCGAGCGCGTGGGAGGCTCCCTGGATGTCGAGCGGACCGCGCACGACCTCGCGGACGTACTCGTACCCGCTTTCGGGGATATGGCCGCAGTCGACCTTGCGCAGGCCGTCTTCGACGGTGACGAACCCCCCGAGCGGCTGGGCGGAGGAGATCTGCATCTGCGCATGGCGGCTCTGGTGCCGGCCACTGCAGCGTGGCCGGCCGGCATCAAGCACGGCAACCTCGTCCCACCACTGTCCGACCACCCGCTCCTGCGCCGCTTCCAGCACGGTGAGACGGTCGTCTACGGCCCGGACGACTTCGGCGCGCTGATCGGCGGACGGCAGCTGGTCGACCAGCTCCTCCCGCCCGACGCCCACGCGGTGATGGCGGCACCGCTCTACGCCCGCGGCCTCACCCTCGGCGCGATCGTGGTCTGGCGTACCGGCCTGTCCGAGCCGTTCACCGAAGACGAGGTGGACCTTATGGGACAGATCGCCTCACGGGGGGCGCTCGCCATGGACAACGCCCGCCGTTACACGCGCGAGCACAGAGCCGCCATGACCCTGCAGCAGAGCCTGCTTCCTCCAGCCACGACCGACACCCCAGCCGCTGAGACCGCCGGCGTCTACCTGCCAACAGGTCGTGGAGCGGGCACCAGAGGCGACTGGTACGACGCCATCAGCCTGCCCTCTCTCCGGCTGGCCCTCGTCGCTGGAGACGTGATCGGCCAGGGCATACCCGCCAGCGCCACCATGGGCCGTCTGCGCGCCGCCATCCAGACGCTTGCCGACCTCGAACTGGAGCCGGACGAATTGCTCACCCGGATTGCCGACCTGGTCCAGCGCCTCGCAGCGGAAGCATCACCCGGCAGCCACGACGCCATGGGCGCCACCTGCCTCTACGGGGTCTACGACCCTGTCACCCGACGCTGCGCCATGGCCAGTGCCGGGCACCCACCGCCCGTGCTCGTCCGGCCCGACGGAACCGCCGAAGCTGTCGACATTCTCCCGGGGCCACCCCTCGCCGTCTGCGGCATGCCGTACGAGACCACCACGATCGACCTCGAGCCGGGCAGCGTCCTCGCGCTCTACACCGACGGCCTGGTCCACCGACGCGCGCACGACATCGACGACGGGCTCCAGCGGCTGACCGATGCGCTCGCCTCGTCCTGCCGCCCGGACCGCGCTCTGGACGAGACCGGCAGGGCCCTCCTCGACGATCTGGTGGACGAAGCACCGTGCGACGACGCGACTCTGCTGCTGGCGCGCACCCGCGCCGTACACGCGGAGGACACCGCTCACTGGCAGATACCGCTCGATCCCGCTGCCGTCTCCGAGGCCCGGGCATGGGCGACCCGCCAACTCACCGCATGGGGGTTGCACGACCTCGTCTTCCCCACCGAACTCATCGTCAGCGAACTGGTCACCAACGCGATCCGCTACGGCCGTCCGCCGGCGGAGCTGCGACTGATCCGCCACCACGTTCTGGTCTGCGAGGTCACCGACTCCAACAGCGCCCAACCCCGTCTGCGCCGCGCTCGCACCACCGACGAGGGCGGACGCGGCCTGTTCCTCGTCGCCCAACTCGCCGAGCGCTGGGGCTGTCGCCATGGCCAGAACCACAAGACCATCTGGTCCGAACAGCCCATCGCGTGCGCTCACTGATCACGCTACTTCCGATCGGCGTGATCGAGGTGGCGGACGAAGGGCCGGGCCACGAACCCGTCGAGGCCGTGCTCGTCTTCGAGCTTTTCCAGCGCGCTGACCCCGACCGCTCGCGCCGCCACGGCGGCTGCGGCCTCGCCACCGCCGAGGCCACGGCGGCCGCCTCGAACTCGATACGACCCCCGGCCGAGGTTGCACCTTCCACCTGGTCATGCCCGCAGCCGACTCCGGCCTGGATTCCTGCTGATCCCCCGCACACGGGTGTGCGGCGCTCACGGCTCGCCGAACACACGGACGGGACCGGGCAGATGACCCACTGTCGATGCCGCCGGGGAGCGTCACAGCGGTCGGTGCATTCCGCGGAAGGGTGTGGACGGATCCTGGGGGGTGACAGCGCGGGATGCGAGCGGCCGACCGGTCAACAGGAGCGCGTCGACGGCGTGCGGATACTCCTCCGGAGCCTGGGTCTGTCCGCCGCGTCGCCGTCCCACCAGGCTGCCCACCCACCCCAGCAGGAAGGCCCCGGGCACGGAGACCATGGCTGGGCTGCTCTGGCCGAACCATGCGAAATCGGCGGTCGGGATCAGCGCCGTCGGGCTGCCGGACACGGCAGTGGAGAACAGGTACAGGCCGATCGGCAGCGTCGTTCCACCGTAGACCGCCCACAGCAGCCCCGTCCGGTTGAAGCGGCGCCAGCAGAAGGTGTACAGCAGGGCAGGTGTGACGCTCGACGCGGCTACGGTGGTGGCGAGTTGGGCCAGGAAGCCGACGGAGTGACCCTGGAGGAACACCGCGGTCGCGATGCCCAGGGCGCCGAAGAGCGCCACGGCGATACGGGCGGTGAACACCTCGTCCGACGGACCGGACCGCTTGTGCCGCGCGACGTTGGGGTAGGAGTCCCGGGCCAGGGCGCCGGCAGCGGCCAGTGTGGTGCCGCCGACGACCGACAGGATGGAAAGGAACAGAGCACAGGCCACACCGGCGAACATCAGCTCGCCGAACCTGTTCCCCGTACCCCCTGTCAGGCTCCGCGCGAGGAGCATCAGCGCGCCGTCGGAGTGCGCTTGCCCGCTGAAGATCTCACGAGTGCCGATCCGTGCCGCGGCCGTGAATCCCAGCAGTACCGACGCGGCGCACAGCACGGCGACGATACCGGCCGCGTATCGGATGGAACGTCGAGCGGTGGCTGGGTCCTTCATCGCGTAGACCCGGCTCAGGACGTGCGGCATGCAGGCGCTGCCCAGGACCAGCGCGAGCTGACCTCCGGCGAAGTCGAGGCGTGAACTGCTCCCGATGCCGATCGTGCCGCCGGGGGACAGGTACTGGCCCGGATGGGTACTGCCCTGGGCGGCGGCGCCGATCAGGGTGTCGACGTCGCCATGGAACGCCCGGACCGCGTACGCGCACATCACGAAGATCGCCGTGCCGATCACCGTGACTGCCATTACCTGCACTGAGGTGAGCCCCTTGGCGCCGCTGAGAAGACCGCAGACGACGACCAGACAGCCGATCAGTACCGTGCAGATCTTCTGGACGCCGATCCCGGTGAAACCGAGCAGGGAGGCGGTGATATTGCCTGCGGCCGTCAGCTGCACGACCAGGAACGGTCCTGCCATGGCGAGTGTGGCAACCGCGGCGGCGATCCGGGGAGCCGTTCCGGGCACCCGTAGGGACAGGAGCTCGCCCAACGTGCAGGCGCCGCTCAGCTGGATCGGCCGGGCGAGGAGAAGGAGCACACCGAGAGAGAGGAACATGCTGGTGGCCGTGGTGATGCCGTCGAAGCCCGCGGTCGCCACCACACCGGTGACGGTGAGCAGCAGGGCTGTCGATATGAAGCTTCCGGCCAGCGCCATCGCGCTCTTCCACGCCGGCAGTGTTCGGTCGCCGGTGTAGAACTCCCGTGCGGAGTGGTCGTCCAGGCTGGAGAAGACCGTCAGGAAGAGGGTGAGCATCATGAACAGCATGAAGCCGATCAAGACCTGATTCGGGCTGCCGGAAACAGCCATGTGCACCGTCCCACCGGTCATCTCGTGTCCCCCGTACCGCCGTTGGCCGCTCCCGCACCGGACTGCCCGTACGCCTGCTGCCAGGGGTCCAGCAGACGGGTGCAGCGCCGGTCGAAGCGCCGGGCTGTCACCAGCAGCAAGGCCACCTGGGCCAGGGAGAGCAGCAGACCCACGGTCACGTGCGTGCCGGGCAGCCGAAGGGCCAACAGATCGCCGGCCGTCGCGCCCAGAATCAACGTGACGGTGAAGCCGGTCGCGTTCGACGTCAGAAAGGCCCGGTCCAGTCGCAGGGCCTGCTGCCGCGCGTGTTGCAGAGCCGATGAACCTCTCTGTGTGTCGCGGTGGGCCGGGAACGCGGATGGGTCGGGTCTGTGACGCATCAGGTCTTCTCCTGGTAGGTGAGTGAATCGCAGGGGCGCGGGCGGTCGGAGTGGGGGAGTGGCCCGAACCGCGGTGCGCGGGGAGCCGCGGCGGCCTGCCACGCCGAGGGCGGCGAGCGGCAGGCGGGCACGAGGCAGGCACGCCGGAGTGCTTTCGCGGAGGCGGTGTCTACGGCGGGCCACGTGGGGTTCGGGCCGGACCGGGTGGCGGACATCGGCGTGCTTCCTCGGTTGAGCTGGGGCGACCGTCGTGGGACGCACCGGATGATGAACTGTACGGTTCAGTTCATATTGCGCGTCAAGACTTGCGCGTCCTGGTTTTTCGCGGGCGCGGCCGTCCGGGGGTGCGCCTGAAGTGGCATCCGGCGGCGCCCAGGTGTGCCTCCTGCAGTGAACGACACACGTGTCACCGCGAGACTGACGCGGCGCACCGCCGCTGGCCGGGACCGGGGTGGTGTTCATGGCTGGCCGCGCGCCGCTTGTGGCGAGGGGGTGGGAGTCACCTTCTCGGCGAAGCGCATTCTGCCCGGTTCAGTCCAGTTCGTCGGCAGCGTGGGCGCTCGAGGTAGTCAGGGTCAAGGCAGAGGAATTCCCCGACCGTGCCGAGGTCGGGGGTTGTCAAGAGAAGGAGCCGGGGCCTAATGTCTCGATAAATGGAACGTAGGTCCTGAGAAAAGAGACAGGATGAGTGTCGCTGGTCTGGGACTCAGATTCCGGGTCGAGGACCTGGCGGCGCGACTTCTACAGGGGGCCGTGTCAGCCCGGCGCGGCCGGACGACCGCACGTTCAGCTCACACTCCCGAAAGGCCCCTCCATGGCTACACCACCCCCGGCGTCGTCCGGCGCGGCGCCACTGGTGCTCGTCGTCGGCGCGGGACCGGTCGGGCTGACCGCGGCCAACCTCCTGGGCGCGCTCGGTGTGCGCGTGCTGGTCGTAGAGCGTCATACGACCACGAGCGATGACGCGAAGGCGATCAGTCTGGACGACGAGTCGCTGCGCACACTGCAGTTGGCCGGCCTGGACGAAGCCGTCTACCCGATCATCGTGCCGGGGACGGGGACGAGGTACTACGGAGTCGGCGGACGACCGCTCGTCCATGCCCGCGGCACCGGAGTGCGGCGATACGGGCACCCCTTCAAGAATCCGTTCGCCCAGCCCGATCTCGAGCGCGTCCTGCGCTCCGCTCTCGACCGCTTCCCGCACGTCGACGTTCGCTTCGGGACCCGCCTCGTGGAGCTGAGCCAGTATCCCGACCGCGTGTGGGCCACCCTGGCATCCAGTGACGGTGACAGTGACGAGGTGACGCGGCAGATCGAGGCAGCCTACGTCCTGGCGTGCGACGGAGGCCGCAGTACCGTGCGGGAGCAGCTGTCCGTCCCGATGCGCGGACGCAGCTATCCCGACGACGTCTGGCTCGTCGTCGACACTCTCGAGGATCCGCACGACGAGCGTTACGGCATGCACGTCGGCGACCCTGACCGACCCCTCGTCATCGTGCCCGGGCGCGAGGGGCGGTGCCGATACGAGTTCCGGTTGCGCCAGGGCGAGTGCGCTCCCGGCGGCGCGGTGCCCTTTGGCCTGGTACGGGAGTTGCTGCGCCCGTATCGGGACATCACCTCGCGACAGGTCGAGCGCTCGGTCGCCTACACCTTCCACGCACTGCTGGCCGAGCGGCTGCGTGACGGCCGCTGCTTCCTGCTCGGCGACGCGGCGCACATGATGCCGCCCTTCGCCGGACAGGGTCTCAACTCGGGTGTCCGGGACGCGGCCAACCTGTGCTGGAAGGTGGCCGAAGTGCTCGCCGGGCGGGCTGCCGACACGCTCCTCGACACCTACGACGTGGAGCGCCGCCCGCATGCTCAGGCGATGATCGACCTGTCCGTGCGGCTGGGCCGTGTCGTCATGACGACCGATCACAGACGGGCCCGGGTGAGGGATCTCTGCGTGCGAGCGGCCCTGCGGAGCCGGCGCGGGCGTCGGTATCTGACCGAGATGCGGTACCGGCCCGACACCCGGGTGCGGGCCGGAGCGGTGGTACCGGCCGACGGCCCTGGACAGGCGCTGGCCGGCACCCTGCTGTACCAGCCGGTCGTGCTGCAGGGCCCCGGATGCTCGCTCACGCGCCTCGACGATCTCCTCGGCCCGGGCTGGAGCCTGTTGGGCATCGGCCTGTCCGACGACGACTGGACCCCGGTCTCGGCAGCCGGTCTGCCCGACGCGCGGCGCGTGGACGTCGTACTCGGCGACCGTGCACCGCGTGAGCGCGGCGGACGGGCCGCGGTTGCCGATGGGGACGGCGCGCTCGACGCCTACCTGGCGTCACTGCCGGGCCGTCTGATGCTGGTCCGCCCGGACCGGCTGATAGCGGCCGTCTTCACCCCCGGGCAGGTGGAGCACGTCGCACGGACCCTGGCCCGGTTCCTGTCTCGGACCCGCCCCGCGCAGGGGAGCGGGCCGGAGCGCCCTCGTCCGGCACTGCACCTTCCGCCGGGTGAGGACTGAGCCCGCTGCGTGGCCCGGGCGCGGCCTGGACTACGTCACGCACATCAACGCCTGGGGCGATGGATGCGCCGTAACGATGCCGAGCAGGAACCACAGGCGGCCTGTGCGTTCTCAACCGCCGACGGTGATCAGGCGGTCGGTGATCTTCTGAGCCGTGGCCAGCACCTTCTGAGCCAGTTCCGCTTCCGCTTCGGGAAACACCCTGGAGGCGAGCGCGGCGACGCTCACCGCGGCGACCACCTTCCGCTCGGCGTTGCGGATCGGTGCGGCCACGCCCGTCACATCGGGGTCGAGTTCGCCGCGGGTGACGGAATAACCGGTGCGACGGATGTACGCCAGCCGGTCCATGAGAGTGTCCACGTCGGTGATCGTGGCCGAGGTGAAACGCCTCAGCTCGGCTGCCTCCAGCAGCCGCCGTGCCTCGTCCTGCGGGATCCAGGCCAGCAGGACGAGCGCGGAAGCCCCGGCGTTGAGCGGGAGGGTGCTGCCACGCTCGTAGGAGATCCGCACTGCCCGTGCGCGGGCTTCCGCACGGTCGACGCAGACGACCAGGTCCCCGGCACGACGGGTCAGGAGCACCGTCTCGGAGACGTCCTCGGACAGTTCGGTCATCGCTGGAACGGCGATCTCGGACAGTCCGTAGCTGCGCCTTGCCAGCCGGCCGATCTCCAGGACACGAAGCCCGAGCCGGAAGCCGCCGCCCGGCGCCTCCTCCAGGAACCTGCTGCTCACCAGCGACTGCAGATATCGGTAGGCGGTCGAACGGGCGACTCCCAGACGCTCGGCGACCGCGCTACCGGAAATGACAAGTTGGGTGTCGTCGAACATCGTCAGGATGTCCAGGGCCCGGTCGGCCGTGGAGTTGCGCTCGCGATAGCTGGGGGACGCTGTTCCTGACATGAGAGACACTCTACTGTGCGGGTACCTCCCGGCGACCGGAGATCACAGCCGGTCCTTGACGACGGTGTTGCGCAGCTCGCCGACTCCCTCGACGAACGTGACCAGCTGCTGCCCGGGGCGCAGGAAGACCTTGGGGTCGCGTCCTGCCCCCACTCCGCCCGGGGTGCCGGTGGCGATCAGATCGCCCGGCAGGAGCGTGATGACGGTGCTGATGTAGGCGATGGTCGCGGCGACGTCGAAGAGCAGGTCGGAGGTGTTGGACTTCTGCATGGTGTGGCCGTCCACACTGCAGCCGACCGTCAACCCGGAAGCTCCCGGGGGGAGCTCGTCGGGAGTGACGAGAGACGGCCCGACCGGCGTGGTCGCCTCGAACGTCTTCCCGGAGAGGAACTCCCGGGTGCGATGCTGCCAGTCCCGCACGGTCACGTCATTGACAACGGTGTAGCCGCCCACGTAAGCGAGCGCTTCGTCCCGGGCGACGTGCCTGGCTCGCCGTCCGATGACGACACCGAGTTCGGCCTCCCAGTCGAGGTCGTCGCTGACCGGTGGCATATGGACGTCGTCGTGGGCACCGACCAAGGACCCGTCGTACTTGGCGAAGAGCGTCGGGTGGGTCGGGGTGGGCCGGCCCATCTCCTTGATGTGTGTGGCGTAGTTCAGGCCGAGGCACACGATCTTGTTGGGGTGCGGGACGACGGGGGCGAGGGACGCTCCCTCCAGAGGCACCCGCTTGCCGTCGGCCGCTGCGGCGCGCTGCTGCCAGTCCTCCCCGCTCGCCAGCAGTGCTCTGACGTCCGAGTACGGCAGCAGGACCAGTTCATCGGCCTCTTGGCGGGCAGCAGCGGTAAGTTGCGCGCCGGAGTCGGGGGCGGGCAGACGGACCGTACTCAGTCTCATGAAGGTTCTCCGGAGAAAGTGGACGAAACGGCGGCAAGGGGCGGTGCAGCGGCCGACGCCCCAGGTGTGTGAGTGAGGTGGGAGAGGGCTCGGGGTACCGAGCGTTCGAGGCTGATCGCCTTGGGGCCGTCACCGGGTACGCGTTCCGCTCGTCGAGCGGAACGCGTACACCGGCCGAACCGATCCGGGGCGCGCGGCGTCGCGAGGACGCCCTCGTCACTGGACCGGCTGGTAGGCCGGGCCGCCCTCGGTCAGCAGCCGCTCGGCCTCGGCGAAGATCTCCTCCGGGGACAGGTCGAGGTTGAGCGACTTGCGGAAGGGCTGGCGTACGTCCCGCTCCACCCGGAGGTAGACCTCGTTGCGGTTGCCCTCGGGATCGAAGAAGTAGATCCCGATCGCGTTGCCGTGGGTGACTTCCTGCTGGACCTCGATGCCTTCGGCACGGAACCGGTGGTGGAAGTCGATGATCGTCTCCAGCGAGTCGACCCTCCACGACACCTGATGGGTGAGCTTGGCGCCGGGAGGAGCGGTGCGGCCGCGCTGGAGGACGAACTCGTGGTGCTCCTCTTCGGGACGCGAGGAGAAGAACACGATGCCCCGCTCCTCGTCCTCGTCGGTCACGGTCAACCCCATGACCCGGGTGTAGAAGTCACGCATCGTCGCCAGGTCGTCCACCCAGAAGCCGGTGTGTCCGAGGCCGGTGATAGCCATGGACGTCTCCTTTCAGAACACGCAATGCAAAAAACGGGTCAGTTCGCGTCGCTGTGGGCGGCCACAGCCTGATCGAGCGTGGTGTGGTCGGCCCAGTTGCCGTGGAAACCGAAGGGCACGCGGCTGGGCAGCTTCACCCGGGCCAGAGGCGTGCGTCGCAGATCGGTGGCATCGTGGACGAGGAGCTCGCTCAGACCGGTCTCGCGGTTCCACCAGAGGCTGAGCAGGTAGCCGTCGTCCTCGGCGACGGCGTTGTCGCGGGCGACGAAGACCGGTTCGCCGGGGTTGGTGAGGTGGTCCGGTCCCTCGACGACCGTGGTGGAGTCGCGCAGGGCGTCGTGCTTGGCGAGACCGTCGCTCATCGTGTCGTCGGCCAGGTAGCGGGTGGTGACGAAATACCCGTAGCGATGACGCCGGCCGGTGAAGGCGTCATTGATCCTCGGGAACTCTCCGGCGACGCCGCCGACCAGCTCCTCCGTCGCCCGGCCGGTCGCCAGGTCGACACGCCAGCGATGGGGCACCGACGGCGGGAACCAGGAGTGGGACGTCTCCGGAGTGTCCAGCCGGTCGGCCGGGGTGCCCAGGCGCGTGATGCGGTGTCCGTCGATGACGACTTGGTCGTTGTCCTGGTAGGCGTTGTAGAAGTGGGTGTTGGCCCAGTGGCCGCCCACCTCGTGCCAACTGACGGCGTGCGTCTGCCGGTTCATGAGCACGATCTGCACACCGTGCGGCAGCGACGCCTCGTCCCAGACCACGCCCGGCTCGCCCCGCATGATGTGGTCGAGGCGGAACTGCGCCGGGGTGACGAAGAAGACCGCGTGGTTGTCGGTGACGGCGAAGTCGTGCATCAGCACCGGCACCTTGATGTCGAAGCTGTGGCTGTCGACGACGTGCCCGGTCTTCACGTCCGCCCGGTACCAGGTGATGGTCGGCCCGGTGGCGGCGAAGAAGAGCATGTCGCCGCTGTCGGGGTCGATCTTGTAGTGGGCGGTGCACAGGACGTCGATGCCGCCGTGGAAGTTGTAAGTGCCGTTCGTCTCCAGGGTTTCCGGGTGCATCGAGTACGGCAGTCCGCCTTCGAAGTAGACCAGCAGGTGGTCGTCGAAGATGCCGACGTTGGTGTTGGCGACGTTCTTCGCGGGCGGAGCGCCGTGGGGGAGTGGCGCCGTACTGCCTCCGTTTGCGAAGCCGCTGTAGACCGCCTCGCCCTGCTCGACCTCGAACTTCATGGAGTCGGTCGTCACCCAGCGGGTGCGGTAGGCGGCGCGCCCGTCGCGCAGGTAGATGCCGCAGACCATGCCGTCGCCCTCCCACCAGTGGTAGCGGTCGGGATCGCGTGGCTGGAAGCGGGGGTTGGAGGAGATACGGAAGAGCGCCCCGGCGAGGTCACCCGGGATCCGCCCGTCCACCTCCAGGTCGTACGCGCCGCTCTCCTCCGTCCAGGGCGTGAAGGGGCCTTCCAGGAATTTGTTGCCGGGCGCCCAGCCGGCCGCATCCTGGGCGAGCCGAGGGGTGGATGGATGCGGGGTGGTACGCGGCGCGATGGTCATGGGATCGGGCAGGAACGGGCCCCGCCGCGAAGGAAGTGTCATCTGCATGCTCCAAGTGCGGGTGAAGCGGGGGTGGCAGACCAGAGCGGGGTCAGAAGGGGTAGTCGGGGATCTCGCCGCGGACGGTGACCCACTGCTGTTCGGTGAAGGCCTCGAGGTTGGCGACGGTCCCTCCGTGGCGCGAACCGTTGCCGGACTCGCCGACGCCGCCGAACGGGATGGTCGCCTCGTCGTTCACCGTCTGGTCGTTGATGTGGACCAGGCCGGTGGGGATGCGGTCGGCCAGGGCCAGGCCCTTGGCCACGTCCCGGGTCATGATGCCCAGCGACAGTCCGTACTCGGTGTCGGTGGCCAGCCGGACGGCCTCCTCGAGGTCCTGGAAGGACACGACCGGGGCGACCGGACCGAAGATCTCCTCCGCGTAGGCGCGGGCGTCGAGCGGGACGTCGGCCAGCACCGTCGGCCGGTAGAACAGGCCCTCGTAGGTGCCGCCGGCCGCCAGTCGCGCACCGCTCGCCACGCTGTCGGTGACGATGGAGTGGGCGGCCTGGAGCTGCCGTTCGTCGATCATCGGGCCCAGCGCGACCTGCTCGGTGGCCGGGTCGCCGACCGGGGCGGCGTTGGCGTGCCGGGCCAGCAGCTCGGTGTACTCCTCGGCGACCGAGGCGTGCACCAGGTGGCGGCTGGAGGCCATGCAGATCTGTCCGGCGTGGTGGAAGGAGCCGAACGCGCCGGCGGAGACGGCCTTCTCCAGATCCGCGTCGGCGAGGACGATCAGCGCCGAGTTGCCGCCGAGCTCCAGGTGGACGCGCTTCAACCGCTGTGCCGCCGCGGTGGCGATCGCCTTCCCGGCGCGGGTGGAGCCGGTGAACGCGAGGACGGGCACGCGCGGGTGGTCCACCAGTGCGGCGCCGACGTCGGCGCCGCCGGGCAGCATGTGCAGCACGCCCGCGGGCAGGCCCGCCTCCTCGAAGACGCGGGCGATGGTGACACCGCCGCATATGGCCGTGCGCGGGTCGGGCTTGAGCACGACGGCGTTGCCCAGCGCCAGGGCGGGGGCGACGGCGCGCATGGCCAGCACCATCGGCGCGTTGAACGGGGAGATCACCCCGACCACGCCGACCGGGCGCCGCCGCGCGAACGACAGCCGGTCCTCGATGGACCGCAGGACCTCTCCGTACGGAGCCGCCGCCAGCGCCGCGGCCTCGTAGCACTCCTCGGCGGCCCCGTTCGAGGTCTGGAAGTCGGCGAACGGGCGCAGGGCACCGGACTCCCGCACGATCCACTCCGCGATCTCGGCCTGGTGCTCCTCGAACAGACGCGCCGCCCGCCGCAGGACCTGGGCCCGCTCGACGTACGGGCGCGCCGCCCAGTCGCGCTGAGCCTGCGCCGCACGCTCTACGGCCCGCTCCAGGTCGGCGGGGGTGGCGGAGCCGATTCGGCCCAACGTCTTGCCGGTGGCCGGCTCGGTGGAGTCGTACGTCTCTCCCGCCGCCTCGATCCATTCTCCGGAGAAGATCCGCTCCTGCCAGTCGCTGGCGTCCAGAAAAGTCATGGTGTCCCCTTCTCTGCAGGACAAGCTGTCAGTGTCCCGTAATTCCGAACATGCGATTCACTATCTAGGACACTCCCTTTGGGTTGGGGAGATGTCAAGCGTCATGTTGACGTGCACTGTACGGTACAGTTTAGTTAGGCGCATGGCTACATCAACCGAGCAAGAGCCGCGCGTCAACAAGGTTCTGGTCGACCGGTTTCTCGCCGATGTCTTCGGCTCGAGAAACGCCGACGCGGTCGCCGACTACGTTGCCCCGGACCTGGTCCAGCACGGTGCCGACGTCCCCGACGGCGCGGAGGCGTTCGCCGATCTCCTGCGCCGCGAGTTCGGCCGCGGACCGACGGCGGACCAGGGCACGGCCGCCGATGCCTCCGGGGCGCGGGACCCGGTGTTCGTCGTCGGGGAGAACGACCTGGTCTGTGTCTGCCACTACATGCCGCAACCGGACCCGGACGCCCCCGGCTCCACCTTCGACCACTACGCGTTCACCACCTACCGGATCCGCGACGGACGGATCGCCGAGCGGTGGCCTTCCCTCAACAAGATCGCCCCACCGCGGCCTCCCGCACCGGGCACGCCGACGCGAACGACCACCGTCTCGTCATCCCCCTCGATCGACATCGAGGCGAACAAACGCCTGGTGGTGGACTTCTACCGCTGCGTGTTCGACGCGCAGAACCCGGATGCGGTCAAGCACTTCGTCGCCGAGGACTACCTCCAGCACGTCTCCCACTACCCACCGGGCAGAGCGGGGCTGGAGGAGTTCGTGCGCAGCCGATTCCCGGACGGCCCCGTGCCCCCGCCCGCCGAGCCCCTCATCCCGCCCGCGTTGATCGTCGCCGAGGGCGACATCGTCGTGGTCGCCGGACTGCTCCCGCAGGCCGAACCCGACGGAAGCGGCGCGCTCTACCCGTACTACGTCTACGACGCCTACCGCGTGCGCGGGAAACGGCTCGTGGAGCACTGGAGCGGCATCACCAGGACCGCCCCGCCCAAGCCCCCCGGCCCACCGCCCGCTGCCCGCACTTGATCGGTCGTCGGCTCCCTCTTCCTGTTCGTACTCGAACCCACGCATGCTCAGAAAGGCTCACCCATGCCGAAATTGCACGTCGTCATCGGAAGCACCCGTCCCGGCCGACTGGGACTGCCCATCGGCCAGTGGGCGGCCCAGGCCGCGAAGGAGCACGGTGGCTTCGACGTCGAACTCGTCGACCTCGCCGAGTTCGGCCTCCCCCTGCTGGACGAGCCCGGTCATCCGCGTGCGGGTCAGTACACCCACGAGCACACGCTCAGGTGGAGCGCAACGGTGGACGAGGCCGACGCCTTCGTCTTCGTCACGCCCGAATACAACTCCGGTCCGCCTGCCGCGCTGCTCAACGCTCTTTCCTTCCTGTACCGGGAGTGGCTGTACAAGCCCGTCGGATTCGTCAGCTACGGCGGCGTCGCGGCCGGCCTGCGCTCCGTGCAGGTGTTCAAGGAGGTCGCGACGGCTCTCAAGATGATGCCGATTCCCGAGGCCGTGGCCATACCGTTCGTCTTCAAGTTCATGGGGGAGGGCGGTTTCCGGGCCGACGAGCCGCTGGAGGCCGCAGCCACGATGATGCTCGACGAACTGCTGCGCTGGACCGAGGCCTTGCGGCCCCTGCGCCTGAACCCGCCTCCCGCGCCCGCCGGGCCGCCGGCGCCGGGAGCACCCGTGCTGCGGGGCTAGCGACGGCTGGGCCCCTGTCAACGGCCGGGAGGGCACGCGCGGCGCGTGCCCTCCCGGAATCTTTTGTGCAGCCGGCTGTCACCAGTTGCTCATGCGGCCGTCGGCGAGGCTGGGTTCCGGCTCGTCGGCGTCCGGGTTCGGGGCGGGGCTCGGATAGCGCGGCAGGAAGAGCGACAGGCCAAGGACGAGCACGCTTCCGGCGGTGAGGGCGATGAGCGTCGCGGTGTATCCACCTGTGCTCTCCGCGGCTCCCTGTGCCAGCACCGGGAAGACTCCGATGCCGACGAGGCTGACGATGCCCAGCGTGATGCCCTGGATCTGGGCGAAGGCCCGCATGCCGAAGTAGCACCCCACGAGGTACGGCCCGGTGGTGGACTCCGCGCCGGTCACGACACCGAGCAGTCCCATGGTGACGAACAGGGCCCACATGCCTCCGGTGGCGGCGAAGACCATGACCATGCCGATCACCAGGCACACCGTGAACGGCACGAAGGCACGAGGTGTGCGCGACCGGTCGAGGACCATGCCCGCGACGATCTGTCCGGCGACGGACGCCACCAGCATGACCGACACCGACAGGGACACCTCGGTGGCGGAATAGCCGTGCTCGCCGAAGAGTGACACGGCGTTCAGACGCACGCTCATCGCCACACCTGCCGCCACGGTCAGCACCAGCACCGTGTACCACCAGGCCCGGGTCTTCAGTGCCCGGCCAAGGGGGAGGCCGGGCAGCTCCTTGTGCGCCGGCCGGCCCTTTGCCTTCGGCGGAACGGCGTTCCCCAGGGTGGGCGACGCCGGCGCGGGCTCGTACATGAGGAAGTACTGGGCAGGGAAGACGATCAGCAGGATGCACCCGCCTGTCAGCAGGTAGGTCGTCCTCCAGCCGAAGTGGTCGATGGACAGCTGACTCAGGGGCGAGAGGGCGGCACCGGCGAGGCTGGAGGTCGCCCCGATGAGCAGGGAGTAGCCCAGCCCGCGGTGGTGCGGGAACCACTCCGAGACGACTTTGTAGACCACGCCGAGTATGGAGGTGTATCCCAGAGCCGTGCTCACCAGCAGGACTGCCGCCAGCACGACACCGTTCGCGCCCACGAGCGCCACCGCGGCCGTTGAGAGCGCGTAGAGGGCGGTGCCCGGAACGGCGACCGCCCGGGCACCCCAGCGGTCGACCAGGCGGCCGGCCAGGGGCAGCACGAAGGGGGCGGCCACGGTGGGGATGTTGAAGATGCTCAGCGTCTCCGAGTGGGACCAGCCGAAGTCCTTGGCGACCGGGTCGACGAGGAAGGTGACAACGGTGACGAGAGCCGGGGGACTCAGGACCATGGCGAGCACACAGGCGATCGCTGCTTTCCAGGCCGGCGTGGGATAGCCGCGCAATGCGGACAAGGACTCCCGCAGGGAGGCGGGGGCAGGGACACCCGGCTGGCCGGGTGGAGCGAATTCCGGGTGGGACTGGGGCGGGGACATCGTCGTCCTTCCTCGCGCAAGGAGACGCGGCCGCCGGCTGAGCGGGCGGGGCGGTCTCGTGCTGCCAGTTGGCTCGCTGAGGGCGCCGGGCGCCGAGCGGCACCCGATTGATGAACTGTACGGTCCAGTGCAATCAATCGGTCAAGAGGCCTGCACGGCCGAATCGCCATCGCCGCCCCGCATGCAGAGCGCGGAGGTCAGAGCGTGAGGTGTCCGAGCATCCCGCAGGAGTGCTCGAAAACGCCGTGGCGCGGAAGGTCCCACTCCCGCGCCCAGGTGCGTGTCAGGAGTTCGCCCGCGACAGCCACGGGAAGACCTGACCGATCGCGGAATCGGGGGCATCCGGCAGGTCGCCGGCGCGCAGGCCCTGCAGGAAGATGGCCGTCGTCCATCGGGCGTACGCCTCGAAGTGGGCCGGATCGCGGTCGGCCTCCGGATCCAGCAGCGCGTCCATCTGCGGTCCGGCCGCCGTCATGCGCACGAACAGTCCGGCGTAGGCCTCCGCGTCGGGAAGGGCGTAGCCGCGCTGTCGCGCATCCTCGCGGAGCGCCACGGTCACCAGATCGACGACATGGGGTACTCCGAGGGACCGAATCACCTCGGTCAACTCGGGGCGGCGGGCCGCCTCGACGGTCAGGACGCGAATGAAGGCCAGGTAGTTCGGGGCGGTCGTGGCCTGGAGGAGCTTCAGAACGATGCGCGCCAGCCTCTCCTGGGGATCGTCGACGGAGGCGAGCATCGTCTGATCCAGATCGAAGTCGAGGGAGGCTCCTCCGCGGGCGATCACCGCACGGAACAGCTCCAACTTGTCGCCGAAGTGGGCGTAGACGGTCGTCTTCGAGACGCCGGCCTGTGCCGCCACGGCATCCATCGAGGTTTGATCGAAGCCGAGTTCGAGGAACAGCTCGACGGCCGCGTCGAGAATGGATTCCCGCTTGCTCCGCCGTCCACTCGCGCCCGCGCGCTGGGGACGCTCCTGTTCTGCCATCTCGCTCCTCGTCGAGTCCCCGGCCCTGGTGGGGGCCGGTACACATCTCATCGCTTGACCTTTCGCTGAACCCTACCGTACGGTTCAACTGAACTGAACGGTGCAGTGCAGTTCAACGGTTAAGGAGCCTCATGAGCAAGCCACCCTCTCCGACCCCTTCCGGTGCCGAGTCGGTTACCACGGCGGCCGATCGGCGCCCCTCTCCGCACCTCAGCGACCGCGGTCGGCAGATCCGGGACGAGGTGCGCGCCCTCATCTCCCTGCTGCGGGAGGAAGCACAGGAAGGAGAAGAGCTCGGCGCCCTGCCCCCCGAGACGCTGAGGGCGATACACGAGGCGGGTGTCTTCAAGACCGCCCTGCCCGTCGAACTGGGGGGCTACGCCCTCGGGGCGCGAGACACCGTGGAGATCATCACGGCGCTCGGCGAAGGCGACGGATCCGCCGCGTGGACGGTCTTCGTGGCCGGCGGCATCCGCAATGTCCTCGGCTTCCCCCAGCAGACCGTCGACGAGGTCTTCAAGGAGATCGACACCTGGATCGGTCCTCTGGTCGTCGGTGCCTCCGTGTTCTCCACCAGCGTGGGATCGGCCCGCAGGGCCGACGGCGGGTGGCTGGTCTCCGGGAAGTGGGCGTTCGGCAGCGGCTGCAAGCACGCGGCCTGGGCGGCCGTGGGCGTGACCTACGAGAACTCGGAAGGCCGGCCGGGCCGGGCGATGGCACTGCTGAGCCGCGAGCAGTACACGATCCTGGACGACTGGAAGGTCATGGGCCTGAAGGCCACCTCCAGCAACAGCATCACCGCCGAGGAGGAGGCGTTCGTCCCCGACCACCGCTTCGTCGACCTGGCCGACTTCCCCGCGGTCATGGACAGCGTGCGGGAGCGCTACGACGGCATCGGGTTCCGCAACGACACGCGCGCGCTCATGCTGATCACCTGTCTCAGCAACGTGGCCGTAGCACTCGGCATGGCCCGCGGCACCCTGGACTGCTTCGTGGAGCAGGCGAGGGCCCGCAAGCCGTTCAACCTGCCCTACCCCACCGTGGCGGACATGCCGTCGACCCAGGTGGCCGCCGGTACCGCCCGCGCGATGATCAACGCCGCGGAGGCGACCATCCTCGGCCATGCCGACGAGGTGGACCGGCGCGCCCTGGCCGGGATCGACTTCACGGGCGCCGAGGAGTCCGAGATCACGATGGACCTCGTCTACGCGGTGCGGCTGTGCGCCGACGCCATCGACAAGCTCCAACTCGCCCTCGGTTCCTCCACGGTGAGCCTCAAGAACCCGATCCAGCGCTTCGCGCGGGACGTGCGCGTGCTGGCCACCCATGGCGCGATCCGCTTCGACCCGTTGGCCGAGCTCAGCGGCCGCCAGCTCCTCGGACTCGAACCGTTTCCCATGTTCGCCGGCGGCGTGCCCCAGGTGGGCTGAGCCGACCGCCTTGCAGGAAGAAAGAAGGTGAGGACCATGTCGATCGATGAGCACGGGGCCCAGGGGCTCATGAATCCCGGCTCCGGCCTGGAGCCGCAGCCCACACCGGTGGCACCGATGGATGCGCAGGCTCTGCGGGAAGCGTTCGGCCGTTTCCCGAGCGGGGTGATCGCGGTGTGCGGAACGGTGGACGATCGCCCCCTCGGGATGGCGGTGAGCTCCTTCACCTCCGTATCGCTGGCTCCGCCCCTCGTCTCGGTGTGCCTTCAGACCTCGTCCCGCACCTGGCCGAAGCTCAGGCAGCTGCCACGGCTGGGCCTGAGCGTCCTGGGAGAGCAGCAGGGAGCGGTGTGCCGCGCGCTCGCAGGTGCGGAGGAGAACCGGTTCGCGGACGTGCACTGGGAAACGACCGGGGAAGGAGCGGTGGTCCTTCCCGGGGCGGTCACCTGGTACACCTGCACGCTCCGCGCCGAACTCCCGGCGGGTGACCACACCATCGCCCTGCTGGAGATAGACCGCCTGTGGACGCTGCCGTCGGCCGAGCCCCTGGTCTTCCACGGAAGCCGCTTCCGGCGGCTCGACGACGGAGACAGGTCGGCTGTCCCCGCCTGAGAGGGGCTGCCACCAACTAGCCCACCCATACGGATCAGTTCGTTGTTTTCGCTCAATCTCAATGAGGAGAGCCGATGTCCGAGCACATCGCCCTGGAGGTCAGGACCGTGGAATCGCCTTGGCTGACCGACGCCGGACGTGAGCTGCGCGATCGGATCCGGGACCTCGTTCCTCTCATCCGGTCGCGGGCGCGCGAGGGGGAGCGGATCGAGGCGTTGACTCCCGACGTGCTTCAGGCACTGGACGAGGCGGGTGTCTACCGCATGACGATGCCGGTCGAGTGGGGTGGCAGTGCGCTGGGCGCCCGCGACATCGTCGAAGTCGTCGCAGCCCTGGGTGAGGCTGACGGGTCGGCGGCCTGGAGTGCCTTCGTCGGCGTCGGGCTGCGCAACTTCCTCGCCCTGGAGCCGCGGGTGGTCGAGGAGATCCGCAAGGACATCGAGGGCTGGGTGGGTCCGGCTCTCGTCGGCGCCTCCGTGTTCGCGACCACGGTCGGGAACGCCCGCAAGGTCGACGGCGGCTGGATGGTCAACGGTCGCTGGGCCTTCGGCAGCGGCTGCAAGCACGCCCGCTGGGCGCTGGTGGGAGTCGCCTTCGACCCCGCGGAAGCCGGCGGCACCGGTCGCGGTGTCGTGGTGCTGGAGCGGGAGCAGTTCGAGATCCTCGACGACTGGCACGTCATGGGGCTCTCCGGAACGTCCAGCAACAGCCTGCGGGTCACCGAGGACATCTTCGTCCCCGACCACCGCTTCCTCGACCTGGCCGAGTTTCCGCCGAGGCTCGACCGGATCCGACACCATTACAGCGGCGCCGCCTTCCGGCAGAGCGGCCGCGCGCTGTTGATGACCGTGGCGCTCAGCAGCACCGCGATCACGCTGGGCATGGCACGTGGCGCGCTGTCCTGTTTCGCCGAACAGGCGGCCAAGCGCAAGCCGTTCACCCTGCCCTACCCGAGCGTCGCCGACATGGCCTCGGCCCAGGTGGCCACCGGGCGTGCCCAGGCGATGATCGTCCTGGCCGCCTCGACGATCGAACGCTTCGCGGACCAGGTGGACGCACGCACCGAGGCCGGTCTCGAATTCGGCGACGACGAGGAGTCGGAGATCAGCCTCGCGCTCGCGTACGCGGCGAACCTGTGCGAGGACGCCATCAATCTGCTGCAGAAGACGCTCGGTTCGTCGACCGTCTCGCTGTCCAATCCCATCCAGCGCTTCGTCCGTGACGCACGCGTGGTCACCTCGCACGGCGCGATCCGCGTCGATCCGCTCGCCGAGCAGAACGGCCGACGCCTCCTCGGACTCGAGCCCTTCCCCATGGTCGGCGCCGCAGTGCCGCGGCGCGGCGTCAACGCCCCCCGTCCTCCGCTGAGTTGAGGACGGCGCCGCTGGGCGACCAGGTGCTTCACCTTCCCGACCTGTTCCTCTTCATATCTGCGATATGTACTGAACTGTGCAGTGCATAATGATGGAAACCATGGTGCTTCGATGACTTCAACACCTCCGCCGCTCTCACCCGACGCCCCGCTCTCGCCGGTGCCACCGGTACCCGCCGCACCCGTGGTCTCCCCGTGGATCAGCGACGAGGGCCGTCGGATCCGCGACCGGGTGCGCGAGCTGATCCCGCTCATCCGCTCTCAGGCCCGCGAGGGAGAGAAGATCGCGGCGCTCACTCCCGAGGTGCTCGAAGCGATCAACGAGGCGGGGGTCTTCCGTATGTCCATGCCCGTCGAGTGGGGCGGGTACGGGCTCGGCGCGCGGGACCTGGTCGAGGTGATCAGCACGCTCAGCGAGGGCGACGGCTCCGCCGGCTGGGCCGGGTTCGTGGGCGTGGGCCTGAAGAACCTCCTCGCGATGGACGCACAGGTGGTCGACGAGGTGCGCGCCGAGACCGAGGACTGGGTCGGGCCGGCCATCGTCGGTGCCTCCGTCTTCGCCACGAAGGTCGGCACTGCCCGAGCCGTCGACGGCGGCTGGCTGGTACAGGGCAAGTGGGCCTTCGGCAGCTGCTGCAAGCACGCGAGCTGGGCGCTGGTCGGCATCGAGTACGACCCCGCCGAGGCCGGAGGGGGTGGCGGCCGCGGCATGGTCGCGCTCCGCCGGGAGCAGTACGAGATCCTCGACGACTGGAACGTCATGGGTCTGTCGGGGTCGGCCAGCAACAGCCTGCGCGTGCAGGACGAGGTGTTCGTCCCGGCCCACCGCTTCATCGACCTCGCCGACTTCCCGCTGCGGCTGCAGCAGGTGCGCGACCGCTACACGGGTGCCGGCTTCGCACAGCGCGGTATGGCGCTGCTGCTCTGTGCGTCCCTCGCGAACATCGCGATCGCCCTGGGGATGGCGCGGGGAGCGCTCGACTGCTTCGCCGAGCAGGCGGCCAAGCGCAAGCCCTTCACCCTTCCGTATCCCACGATCGGCGACATGGCGTCGGCCCAGGTCGCGGCGGGCAAGGCGCTCGCGATGATCAACCTCGCCGCCGCGACGATCGAAGGCACCGCCGACCAGATCGACGCGCGGACGGCACAGGGCCTCGACTTCACCCCGCCGGAGGAGTCCGAGATCAGCCTCTCCATCGCGTACGCGGCGAACCTGTGCGAGGACGCGATCAACCTGCTGCAGAAGACGATCGGCTCGTCCACCGTGAGCCTGTCGAACCCGATCCAGCGGTTCGTCCGAGACGTCCGCGTACTCACCTCGCACGGCGCGATCCGCATCGACCCGCTCGCGGAGCAGAACGGGCGCCGGCTCCTGGGCCTGCCCCCCTTCGCCATGATCGGCGGCGCCGTCCCCGAACGCCGCGCCTCAACAGACTCCACCCGAGACAAGGAGCCCATCCGCGCATGAACGACTTCAGCATCATCGACGGCATCGCGCACATCACCGATCCCAAGCTGTACGAGACCTGGCTCGACCGCGAGGACTACAAGGCCGCCGTCGCGCAGGCCGACACACCCGAGCGGACCGCCACCAAGCGTCTGCTGGTCGACTTCGAGGCCGACCTCGCACGCATGGTCCGCGACGGCTCCGTGCAGGAGAACGTTGCCGACGTGATGAAGCGTTACATCGTCGAGGACTACATCCAGCACGACCCGAACGCGCCCGGCAACGGCCGGGACAACATCATCGAGCACTTCCGCAACGTTCCGACCGGCAACGGCACGCCGCCGCCGGTGGTGAACGTGGTCCTGGACGGCGACCTGGCGTGCGTCATGATGAAGCAGCCGACGCCGGACCCGGAGAGCCCCGACAAGACCTACGACTGGTACATCGTGACGGTGTTCCGCGTGCGCGACGGCAAGCTCGCCGAGCACTGGAGCGCCTTCCGCAAGATGGCCGCGCCCATGCCGGGAAACTGAGCGGCGAGCCCGGCACAGTCACAGATCGTCGCCCCAGCCCCCGCTCCGTCCGCGCCGCCCACTTCCCCGTCGCGCAGCGGACGTACAACCGCGCGGTGACGCACGGCGGGTTCGAAGTCGACCTGGCCGATCTCGGACCCGCCCCTGAACCCGTAACCGACGCTGCCGAACCTGGGCGCTCCCGACCCCGCATCGCAATCCGCCGCCGCTCGTGCGCAGTGATGAACGCGTCGGCGATGCCCGAAGATGAAGAAAGAGCACGAGATGACCATGACGTTGCCCAAAGTGAGCAGGTTCCCCGAGTCGCCCTATCTCAGCGAGGAGGGACGCCGCATGCGCGACGCGCTGCGCGCGGCGGCGCCCGGCCTTGCCGAACGTGCCCGGGAGGGGGAGCTGCTGGGCGCGCTCGCGCCCCAGACGGTCTCGGTACTGCACGAGATCGGGGTGTTCCGCATCACCGTCCCGGTGGAGCTGGGCGGGTTCGCACTCGGTGCACGCGACACCATGGAGGTCGTGCGTGAGCTCGGACGCGTGGACGCGTCGGCCGGGTGGACGGCGATCGTCTCCAGCGCGGCCCGGGGCGCGCTCGCTCTCGGTGACCAGGTGAAGGACGAGGTCTTCGCCGACATCGATACCTGGCAGGGACCGCTCATTTTCGGCGCCACCGTCTTCGCGCCGAAGGTCGGCGACGGGCGCAAGGTCGAGGGAGGGTGGATGGTGAAGGGCCGCTGGGCGTTCGGCAGCAGCTGCAAGATCGCGAAGTGGGGCTCGGTCGGCTTCGAGTACGACGACCCCGACACCGGAGAACGGCGTCGCGCGATGGGACTCCTGTCCCAGGACCAGTACACGATCGTCGACGACTGGCAGGTCATGGGACTGAGCGCCACGTCGAGCAACAGTGTGCGGGCCGACGAGGAGGTGTTCGTCCCCGAGTACCGGGTCATCCACACCATGGACATGCCCGCGCGCATGGACGCCCTGCGCGGCAAGTACCAGGGACTCGGATTCATGCACTCCGCGACCGGAACCATGGTCGCCACCACGACGGCGTTCGGTGCGCTCGCCCTGGGCATGGCCGAGGGCGCTCTGAAGGCCTTCGTCGAACAGGCCGCCAGGCGGCCGCCGTTCAACCTGCCGTATCCGACCATGGCCGACATGGCCTCGACGCAGGTCGTGGCGGGGAAGGCGAGGGCCGTCATCAACACGGCCGCGGCCGTCGTCGAGCGGCAGGCGGACGAGATCGACCGGCGCGCGCTGGCGGGTGAGGACTTCCACCCGTGGGACGAACCGGAGATCACGATGGACCTCGTCCATCAGATCCACGCCTGTCTCCAGGTGATCGACGGGCTGCACCTGGCACTCGGTTCCTCGACCGTCGGCTTGTCCAACCCGATCCAGCGCTTCGTCCGGGACGTGCACGTGCTGGCCACCCACGGCGCTTTCCGTATCGACCCGATGGCCGAGATCAACGGTCGGGACATCTTCGAGTTGGAGCCGCTGCCGATGCTGGCCGCCCTCAGTTCGCCCCCTCCCGCGAAGACGCCCCCGCAGGCGGCCGGCGGCAAGTTCCCGGACCCGGTGCCGCACCCCGCGTGACCCGATTCCACTCGAAGGCTGCGGCGATACCGGTGATCCCGAGCAAGCACTCGGCCTTCCGCTCGCAGTGACACCTTTCCGCCCGTAGTGACGCCGGAGCAGCGGCACCTGGTGAGCCGAGCAGCGGTGCCCCTGACAGTCCGGCAACGGCGCTCCAGACGCCCCGGAATCTGTCACACCCCTGCCAGAGCCCTCCCGTTCTCGCAGTCGATCGTGCACACCGGGACCGGACCGGCTCCACAGACCCGGGCACGGCGCCACCCGGCTCGGTGCCGGTGCCCGGTCGGGCCCAACGGGCCGACACAAAGCAGCAGATGCCACCGGCTTCACCCCGAGAGATGCCGAAGAACACGATGACCGCCGGCACCTCCCGATCGCCGTGCCGACGTCGACCGCCGCTCTGCGGCCGCTTCGTCGCCGCAGGCATCACCGGCCGGAACAACTCCCACAGCTGGTCAGGAACAAAGCAATTCACAGCGTCACCACCCCAGCCCATGACCGATTGAGCCGCCCTCTGAATAGCTCGCCGCGCCAATGGGGCCGCGGTGCATCCGTAACGGAGGCTTTCCCATGACCACTTCCGTGCCGAGGGGCGACACCGCTCCGTCTTCGTCCGAAGCCGGCGGGAAGTCCTACCTCGCCGACCTCTGGAGGGCACCAGCGAGCGCCAAGGCGGCGCTGACCGGCTGTCTCCTCCTCATGCTGGTCAGTCCCTCCGGCCTCTCCGCGATGACGACGTTCATCGTGCCGGCGTTCGCCAAGGACACGGGCGTCGCCAAATCCGCCGGCATTCTCGTGTTCGTCTCCGTCCCGTTGCTGATCGGGCCGATCGTCCTGCCCTTCGCGGGCCGTTGGGTGGATCGACTGGGCGCACGCAGGGTCGCGGTCCCCTCCGCTGTCCTCTACGCGGTGCTGACGGCCCTCGTCCCGCTGTGCGGGTCCAGCGTGCCGGTGCTGGCGGTCGTGCTGATCCTGGCGTCTGTGTTCGGCTTCATGTCAGGTCTGGCTGTCGTCTTCAAAGTCGTCTCGACCTGGCTGCCGCAGCACAAGGGCATCGGATTCGCCCTCATCGGCGTCGCCTCCAGCCTGGCCGCCGCTGTGTTCTCACCCGTGTTCCAGTGGCTGATCAGCGGCAGCGCCGGCCTCGGATGGAAGGGAACCTACCTACTCGTGGCTGCGGCGATCGCCATCGTGGCGATCCCGACCACCGTGTTCCTCATCTCCGAGCCGACGGTGCCGGTGGAGCCGACTTTGCCGACGGGGCCGATGGAACTGACAGAGTCGATGGAGCCGACGAAGCGGCGTGTGACGGGGCCCGAAGCAGGGCTGCCACAGCTTCCGGGTATCCCGCTGCGCGAGGCGGTCCGGACACGGGTCTGGATCTCCATCACGGTCTCCCTCGCCTTGGCAGCAGCCGGCCCGATGACCGTGCGGCAGAACGCGGTCGACTTCTTCGACGAGCGCGGATTCACCGAGACGACGGTCTCGCTCTCCCTGTCCGCGCTGTTCGCCGCGTCGGTCGCCGGACTTCTCATCGGTGGGATGATCCTGGACAGGACCGACCGGCCCCGGGTGGTGGTCCCGATGCTCGCAGCGGTGCCGGTGGGGCTCCTGATCGCCTTCGCGAATCACGGCTCGACGCCGCTGCTGTTCGTCGCGATGATCCTCCTCGGCTTCGCCACCGGCGCCGAGTCGTCGCTGGGACCCTTCCTCATCGCGCGGTACTTCGGCCTCGCCTCGTTCGCGCAGCTGCAGGGATCGACGCTGGCCATCTCCACCCTGTCGCTCGGTATGTCGCCGTTCCTGGTCAGCGCGATGCAGACCGCGACCGGGAGCTACACGGTGCCGGTGCTCGCGCTCACCGCGCTGACGGTGGTCGCCGTCGTCCTGGCGGCGGTGCTACCGAATTTCCCGGCACAGTGGAAGATCGAAAACGCTCCCGAGCAGACCACCGAGTCGGCGTGACGGCGGCGAACAGGATGCCGGGCCGATCCTGTCGGCGCTTTGTGAGACCTGTAGCCGTGAGGGGGCTGGTCCGGGCGCTGTGACCCTACCGAGGGACGGAAACGGGCGGTCAGGAACAGCACGTCACGTAGGGTGACACGCGAACCCGTGCTGCGCCCCGTACTACCCGAGATCCATGGCACGGCGCCGCGGCGGTCGGTGATGCCGCCCCGGACCCGGTCGGCGGGGCCCCGGGCAGCGCGTCACGGGCCGTCCTCGGCGGTGTGGGATTCGTCGGTGACGACGGAGCGCCCGTCCCCGGCACCGAGGTGATCGCCGCGTGCGACGCGATCGTGCCGTCCATGGTCGAGCGCGACCCCGAGTGGGCGGGCTGGTGCTCCGTCCTCGTCAACGTCAACGACCTCGCGGCGATGGGCGCTTCACCCCTGGGCCTGCTCGACGCCCTCGGCGCACGCGACGCCGCGCACGCGGCCCGGGTGCTCGCCGGACTTGGCCGGGCGTCGCGGGCGTACGCCGTCCCCGTCCTCGGCGGGCACACCCAGCTCGGCGTTCCGGCCGCCCTCTCGGTGACCGCGCTGGGCCGGACGGTGCATCCGGTGCCGGGCGGCGGCGGACGCCCGGGGCACGAGGTGCGGCTCACCGCCGACCTCGGCGGTGGCTGGCGCACGGGATACCGGGGCCGCCAGTGGGACTCGACGAGCCACCGCCGTACGGACGATCTGCGTGCCATGACCGGCGCGGTGGCCGCCGCCCGGCCCGCCGCGGCCAAGGACGTGTCGATGGCGGGCATCGCCGGCACCCTCGGCATGCTTGCCGAGGCGAGCGGCTGCCGGGCGGTGCTCGACGTGGCCGCCGTACCGCGACCGACCGCGGCGACCGTCGGCGACTGGCTGACCTGCTTCCCCGGCTACGCGATGCTCACCGCCGACGAGCCGGGCGCCCCGGCCCTGCCCGCGGGACCGGCCACGGGCGCCGTGTGCGGCGAGCTGACCACAGGAGAAGGCGTCGGGCTGCGCTGGCCCGACGGTGAGATCACCGAAGCGGTCGCCTCGACGGTGACCGGGATGGGAGCCGCATGAGCACGCTGCGGATGGCGGCCGTCGCCGCCGAGTTCGGCCGGGACCTGGAGGAGGACTTCCGCGTCGCCGAAGGGCTGATCAAGGAAGCCAGGGAGCAGAACGTGCGGCTGCTCGCACTGCCCGAGGCGTGCCTGGGCGGATACCTGCTCAGCCTCGACGACTCCGCGGAACTCGACGAGGGCCCGCCCGCCCTCGCCCTCGGCGGCCCCGAGATCCGCCGACTGGCCGCCCTGGCCGGGGAGATGACGGTCGTCGCCGGCTACTGCGAGGCGGACGCGGACGGCCACCGCTACAACAGCGTCGTCTGCGTCACCGGCGACGGTGTCCTCGGCAACCACCGCAAGGTGCACCAGCCACTGAGCGAGGATGCGTCCTATGCCTCCGGGGACCGGTTCCACGCCTTCGACACTCCGGTCGGCCGGATCGGCATGATGATCTGCTACGACAAGGCGTTCCCGGAATCTGCGCGGGCACTGGCCCTGGACGGCGCGGAGATCGGGGTGTGCGTGTCGGCCTGGCCGGGCGCGCGCACCAACGCGGTCGCCGACCTCGAAGAGGACCGCTGGAAGCGCCGCTTCGACCTCTTCGACCGGGCCCGCGCTCTGGAGAACCAGATCGTGTGGCTGTCGGCCAACCAGGCGGGCACCTTCGGGTCGCTACGCTTCGTCGGCAGCGCCAAGGTCGTCGACCCCGGCGGCGAGATCCTCGCCGACACGGGTGTCACGGCCGGCATCGCCGTCGCCGAACTCGACGTCGTCCAGGCACTTCGGACCGCCCGCCGGTCGATGGGGCACCTGCGCGACCGGCGGCCCGAGACCTATACGTACGCAGGAGCAGTCACCGCATGAGCACGATCCGGATCGCGGCCGCGGCCGCCCACTTCGGCCGCGACCTGGAGTTCGACCTCGCCCGCATCGCCAAGCTGATCGACGACGCGCGCGCCTCCGGCGCCGGACTGCTCGTGCTGCCCGACGCGGCCCTCGGCGGCTACCTCGCCGATCTGCGCCATCCCGACCCCGGGGCCCTGCCCCCGGCCCTCAAGCCCGACGACCCACTGATCCACCAGGTCTCCCGCCTGGCCGCCGAGCTGGTGGTGTGCGTCGGCTATTGCGAGGACGCCGGCGACGAGCGCTTCAACTCGGCCGTCTGTGTCAGCGGCGACGGCGTCCTCGGCCGCCACCGCAAGGTCCACCTCCCGGCCGGCGAGGTCGCCGCCTACGCGCCCGGCGACCGCTTCGACGCCTTCGACACCCCGGTCGGGCGCCTCGGCATGCTCATCGACTACGACAAGACCTTCCCCGAGTCCGCCCGCTCGCTCGCCCTCGACGGCGCCGAGATCCTCGCCTGCCTGTCCGCCTGGCCCACCTCCATCACCAACCGCGCGCCACGCATGGCACAGGATCGCCAGGCCAGGCTCTTCGACCTCTACGACCAGGCCCGCGCCGCCGAGAACCAGCTCGTCCTCGCCTCCTCCAACCAGACCGGCGCCATGGGCGGCATGCGCTTCCTCGGCCAGGCCAAGGTCGTCGGCCCCGGCGGCGACATCCTCGCCCGCACCTGGTCCAAGGCCGGCCTGGCCGTCGCCGAGGTCGACGTGGCCGCCGAGATCGACCGCGCCCGCCGCGTCCTGCGCCACCTGGACGAGCGCCGCCCCGCCGCCTACCGCGAGAACCCGTCGTAATCCAGCCTCCGGGAGCACCCTCGTGAAGATCGCCCTGCTCAGCTACTCCACCAAGCCGCGCGGCGGCGTCGTGCACACCCTCCACCTCGCCGAGGCCCTCGCCGCGCTGGGCGAGGACGTGACGGTGTGGACGCTGGGCCGGGGCGGCGACACGGGCTTCTTCCGGCCCGTTTCCCCGGCGGTACGGCTGCGGATCGTGCCATTCTCCGACAGCGTCTCCGGCCCCGCCGACGAGACGGTCGGCCGACGCGTCGTGCGCTCCATCGCCACCCTCCGCGACGCCTTCGACCCCGCCCCGTACGACATCGTCCACGCCCAGGACTGCATCAGCGCCAACGCCGTCGGCCGCTGTGTCCGGACCGTCCACCACATCGACCACTTCACGACGCCCGAGCTGGCCGCCTGCCACGAGCGGGCCATCGTCGAACCGTACGCGCACGTCTGCGTGTCGGCGGCCGTGGCGGGCGAGCTCCGGGCGGGCTGGGCCCTGACGGCGGAGGTGATCCCCAACGGCGTGGCGTACGAGCGCTTCGCGACCACCGAGCCGACGGCGAGGGCGGTCTGGCGCTCCCGCCTGGGCCGCTACATTCTCACCGTCGGCGGCATCGAACCGCGCAAGGGCTCCCTGGACCTGCTGGAGGCCTACGCCCTGCTGCGCGCCGACCACCCCGGCGTCCGGCTGGTGATCGCGGGCGGCGAGACCCTCTTCGACTATCGCGACTACCGCGCCCGCTGGGAAGTGCGGGCGGCCGAACTCCACGTCGAGCCAATCGTGTTGGGCCCGGTACCCGACGACGAGCTGCCCGCCCTCGTCGCCGCCGCGAATGCCTTCGCCTTCCCCTCGCTCAAGGAGGGCTTCGGCCTCGCCGCCATGGAAGCGCTCGCCGCGGGCGTCCCCCTGGTCGTACGGGACCTGCCCGTCCTGCGCGAGGTCTTCGGCCCAGCAGCCCACTTCGCCGCCACGCCCGCGCAGCTCGCCACCGCACTCGGCCACACCCTCACGGTCGACGACCCGGCCAGGCGGGCCGCCGGACGGGAACTGGCCGCCGCTCACACCTGGGTCGAGGCGGCCCGTCGCCACCTGGCCCTGTACCGCTCCCTCCACTGACCGGACGCGTCACGTTCCCGGCAGCGGGCGGACCGTGAGGATCTGCGAGGCGTGCCCGACCGGGCCGTCGAGGTCGTGCAGGACCGTGCTGGTCAGGCCCTGACCGGTGGGGCCGAACGTGACCTTGGTGTCCAACCCCGTCCAGGGGCCGCGCGGTTGGCGGTGGAGATGGATGGTCAGGTCGACGTTGGGGAACATCCACGCCGTGGGCGGCTGACGGACGGCGATGCCGTTGGCGGTGTCGACGAGGGCGACATACGACGCGAGCGGGCCGGCGGACCCACCGGCGACCAGCTCAAGCGGTGTGGAGACCCAGGCGGCCGTACGGCCCGGTCGGGGCGGTGCGACCGGGCGGATCTCCACGGAGTCGATGTAGCCGCCGGGCCGGATGCCGGTCGCCGGCCACGGGGCGAGGGACTCCGGCGAGGTGAGGCGGTCGTCGGGTCCGCCGGTAACGGCGCTGGTGTCGAGGGCGGCGCGCAGACGGCGTGCGCCTTGCGCAGAGGAAGTACTGGAGCTGCGGAGGCTGTTCGGCAGCCCCGACTACTTCGTGCGCGTGGCCGTGGCCGATCTGCCCGCCTACGGGACATTCCTCGGCCGGTGCGTCATGACCATCCCCCGCATCAAGAACGTCACCTCGCACTTCGCGATGAAGACCGTCAAGCCGGGCCCGCAGGGGAGAACGGACCCGGCTCGACGGCCTTGCCGGAGTGGTCAGTTGTTGGTGAGGACCACCTTCAGGGCGCCGGTCTCGGCGCTGCGGGTGAAGACGTCGTAGCCCTGCATGGTCTCGGCCAGCGGCAGGCGGTGGCTGATGAGCCGGGTGGCGTCGAGGGCGCCGGTGGCGATGGGGTTCATCAGCTGGGGGATGGTCAGTCCGGACGGGATGTTGGTGGTGATGGTGACCTGCTTGGCCCAGAGCTTCTCCAGGTGGAGGGTGGCCGGGCCCTCGTGGACGCCGATGTCGGCGATACGGCCGCCGGAGCGGACCAGGTCGGCGGCGAGTTCGAAGGCGTCGGGGAAGCCGACGGCCCCGATGGTGACGTCGGCGCCGTAGCCGTCGGCCAGCTTCCCGACCAGGCCGTGGACCTCGTCCTCGCCGACCGCGTGGGCGGCGCCCAGTTCGAGGGCCATCTCGCGGCGGGCGGGGGTGCGTTCGACGACCACGACGTTGCGCGGGGAGAACAGCTTGGCGGTGACGGTCGCGGACAGGCCGACCGGTCCGGCGCCGACGATGACGACGGTGTCGCCGGGACGCACCTGGCCGTTGAGGACGCCGACCTCCTAGCCGGTGGTGAGAATGTCGGTGAGGAAGGCCGCAACGTGCTCCCAGTCCTGTCTGCCGCTGCCCGATTCCAAGTGCATGCCCGGCGCCTACTACTCGGCCCTGACGCAGTCCACGATCTGCGTGTCCGGCTGGACCGCGACCGTCCGCCCGCCCACCTCCTACACCAACCCGCTGAGGGTCCAGGGCGTCATCGACCACGGGTACAGCGACACCAGAACCGCCGGCTACGAGGAAGACCACCTGATGCCCCTCGAACTCGGCGGCTCCCCGACGGCGACGACCCATCTGTGGCCAGAGCCGCATTCCGGCACGGAGACCGCCACCGCCAAGGACGGGGTCGAAACGAAGGTGAAGAATGCGGTCTGCGCGGGCACGATCACGTTGGCCTCAGCCCGCAGCGCCATCAGGACCAACTGGGCCACGGCGCCGGCGGTCACCGGCATCGGCTGACCCGGCACCCACCCGAGCGGTCACCCCACGGCAGAGCACCGGCACGACGCATTCCCGTGGCGGCTGGTTCCACCGGGAAGACCCGCGCCCTGTGGGCGGCGGTCTTCGCGGTGAGGGCATCGCTCAGGGCCGGCCGTGGGCAGCAGGCCGTGAGCGATGCCGGTGAGGCCAGTCGTGGCGTCGAGGGCCGGCCACACCTACACCTTCCGCCGCTTCCGGCTGGAGAGGGGCGGGCTGCGGTCCGCGTCCACGCCGGCGAGGACCGCGACACCGCGATCGACGTCTACCAGGGCCGCCGCAACTACGTGCGGAACAGCGACGACTCCACCGCGACCCTGCGCGACGAGGTCGGCCGTTTCGTCGTCGACGCTTCCTGGAGCCACCACCACGGTGAGCACCGGGACGGCGGCGGCTGCGACGAGCGCGGCGACCGTGATGGCGGGCGCCGCGACGCGCGCCGCTGACCGGCACGGTCCCGCGGGCCGGTGACCGTACGGGCCCGGCACACCCCCCGCGGCCCGGCAGCCGTTGGTGTGCCGCTCACCGTGAGTGGCACGTCAACGGCGTACACAGCCTGGGCACCCGGGGGACCGTCGGCGCCTCGGCTGCCCCGCCGTGCGCCCCGGCGTCTGATGCTTGTGCTCCTGCCCGCACCCCCTGCCCGGCGTGCGGGATGGCCGGTAGGGCAGCATCTGCTCAGCTGTCACCTGCCCGTGAGGGGTCGTCATGCCACCTGTCCGCCCTGCCGTCGTGCCCGCGCTGCTGACCTGTCTGCTGCTGGCGGGCTGTTCGTCTGTCCCGCTGGGCACGTCGGACCCTTCTTCGTCGGGTGCTTCGGCGCCGGAGGTGTCCCGGTCCGGGGCCGCGGGCGCGGGGCATGCGATCGCGGTCGGCGCGGGCCCGCAGAAGAAGTACACGGTGCAGCAGCAGCCGGCCGCCGGGTCGTGCCACTTCCGGTATGAGAAGGGGGAGCCGCTGGAGGATGCGGCGTGCACCCCGGGCGCGGTCTCCCCGGCCGTGACCCAGGCCAACCTGAAGACGACGATCTGCCGCAAGGGCGGCTACACCTCCGGCATCCGTCCCTCCGCCTACATCACCGGCAAGGAGAAGAAGCTCAACGCCGCCTCCTACGGCTACACCGGCGCCATGAGTGAGGTCGAGTACGACCATCTGATCAGCCTTCAGCTGGGCGGCGATCCCAACGACCCGCGCAACCTGTGGATCGAACCCTCGGATCCGGGCCACAAGAGCAGCCAGGGCGTCAACAACAAGAAGGACCCCGTGGAGACCAAACTGCACACCGCGGTCTGCGCCGGCAGGATCACCCTCGTCCAGGCCCAGCAGGCGATCGTCACCGACTGGACCACGGCGCTCACCACGCTCGGCATCAGCTGACTTAAGCCGGCGCCGTCGACTGGCGTCATCGCGCTGTGGCTGCCCGACGGTCCCGCCGCCGGTGTGGCGGGCGCTTGCCCCCGTGGTTCAGCCGGCAGCCAGGAGCGGCCCGAAGATCTGCCGGCCGATCTTTGCTGCCTGCTGCTGGCTCAGGGTCTTCCCCTGCACGTCCGGGTGTTGCTCCAGCCAGGACCGGGCCGAGTCAGCGCTGGTGAAGAAGTTCAGCGCGTCGCAGCACACGGCAGCGGCCGGCCCGGAGCATGAGCGGCGGCCGGCGACCACCACTGCCGAGTCGGGCTCCCACACCATGTGCCCGTTCTCGCTGGAAACGGTGACCGGCTCGCCGGTGACCGGATCCGGGGAGGCGATCACCGCGTCGGTGCCGAGCATCTCCGGGATGCCCAGCGCGTCGATCGCGCACATCGACCACATGCTCACCCCGCTCTCCAAAGTCACCCGGTGCGCGGTGGGTACTGCCGAGAACGGGTATGCCGCCCTGATCTGGCCGTTCGCGTCCAGCGTGAGGAAGTCCTCGCGCGCCAGCTCTGCCAGGACCTCGTGCGCAGGGCGTCCGGCGCTCGCCGCGAATGGTGTGAGCGTGGCGGTCTGCGGGGCCTGGCCGGTGGCGGTGAAGGACCGCAGTACCGCCTGGTGCACGGCGCGCAGCCCACGCTCGGCCGGGGCCCGCCGCCCGCGTCCGGCCCGGCCGGTCGGGTCGAGCAGGTCCGACTCGCAGCACCCCTCTTCCACGGCCCCGGGCCCACCGGCGGCGCCCAGGGCCTGGCGTAGTTCGTCCACGCGCGGTGCCCCGTCCACGGTCCCGTCCGCGTGCCGGTAGATCCGGCAGGACACGCTCGGCACCGTCCCGGCCTGCGCGAACGGGTCGGTTCCGTCGATGAGCACCGTGGGCGAGCCGGCCATGCCCCACCGGGCCGCCTCCGCCGCATCGCGCACCTCCACCGCCTCGACCCTGGCCGTCCGTCCCGCCAGCGCGGCACGGACCCGTTCATGTGCCACGGGTGCGTTCGGACAGTCCGGAACCGCCAGTACCGTGATCCGCATTGCCGTCGACCTCCCCGTTCGAAGCCTGACGCTAGACCTTCCAGCGCACTGGAAGGTCAAGGGCTAGCCTGGAAGTATGCGCATCGGCGAGCTGGCCACCACGAGCGGAGTCCCCGCCAGGACCGTCCGCTTCTACGAACAGGTCGGCCTCATGCCCGAGCCCCCGCGCACCACGGGCGGCTACCGCGACTACCCCGCCGGAGCCGCCACGCGGCTCACCTTCATCCGTGACGCCCAGCACGCCGGGCTCACCCTCGCTGAAATCCGCGGCATCCTCACCCTGCGCGACAGCGGGCAAGCCCCCTGCAACCATGTCAGCGACCTCATCCACGAACACCTCGACGACATCGACCGCCGCCTGGCCGAACTGCGCAAAACCCGCAGCGCGCTCAAGGAACTCGCCCAGCGTGCCGTCGCAACCGACCCGGCTTCTTGCAGCGGTGCCGACATCTGCCGCATCTTCAGCCGGCCCGCTTGAAGTCCACACCGGCAGCCCCCGGCGCATCGACAATCCATGATTCCCTGAATTCAGTTGTGCACTGTGATGGTGTGCTGAATGTTGCCTCCGGCATCGAGGTGCTGGCCCGGTTCGGCCGCGCGCTCGCCGCCCCGATCCGCTGCCGCATCCTGCTCGCCCTGCGCGACGCGCCCGCCTGCCCCGCCGACCTCGCCGACGCCCTCGGCATCTCCCGTACCCGACTGTCGAACCACCTGGCATGCCTGCGCGACTGCGGCCTGGTCGTCACCGCCCCCGACGGCCGCCGCACCCGCTACGAACTCGCCGGCGAACGCCTCGGCCACGCCCTGGACGGCCTGCGCACCGCCGTCGTGGCCGTCGAGACCGACCGCACGTGCGTCGACGCCGAGACCAAGAGACCAAGGGGTGCTGCTGATGACCGCGATATCCCTCGGCCCCTCACCTGTCCGCCGCGACGCTCTCGCCAGGCGAATACGGCTGCTGGTCGCCGCCACGATCACCTGCAACGTCATCGAGGCGGTCGTCGCCATCACCGCCGGCATCCGTGCCTCCTCCACCGCCCTGATCGGCTTGGGCCTGGACTCCGTCATCGAGGTCTCCTTGGCCGCCGCGGTCGTCTGGCGGTTCTCCGCAGCCGGCCACGCCGTACGGGAAGCGCGCGAGCAGCGCACCCTGCGGATCACCGCGATCTCGTTCTTCGCCCTCGCCGCGTACGTCACCGTCGACGCCGTCCGCGCCCTGACAGGCACCGGCGCAGCCGAACGGTCCGTCCCCGGCATCGTGCTCGCCGCCCTGTCACTGGCGGTCATGCCGTTCCTGTCCGCCGCCCAGCGCAGGGCCGGACATGAACTCGGCTCCGCCAGCGCGGTCGCCGACTCCAGGCAGACCCTGCTGTGCACCTGTCTCTCCGCCGTCCTCCTGGCCGGCCTGGTCCTCAACGCCGCCCTCGGCTGGTCCTGGGCCGACCCGGTCGCCGCCCTGGTCATCGCCGCCATCGCCATCAAGGAGGGCCGTGACGCCTGGCAGGGCAAGGGCTGCTGCGCGGCTCCCACCGCCGCGATGCCCGCCCAGCGGCAGGAGGCGGACGCCTGCGGCTGCCGCCCCGGCTGGGACTGCTGCAACTGACCTCCCTGGCGTTCTGCTCCATCGCACCGATCAGCGCTGTACCGGTGTTCTCGGGGCCGTATGCCTACTGTCGGGCGGGGGCGGGGGCGGGGGCGGTGCGGTGGTGTGCGGGCCGGGGTGAGGAGTGGACCGGCAGTGAGCAGCGGGGCGAGGGCGGCGAATCCGTAGGTGAGGCTCTGGCTCTGTTCACGAAAGACGGGCTCTGGCAAAGATCTTGGGGAGTCGCAGAGGGTCAGCGTTCGCAACGCCACCGCTTCTCGGACGGCTCCGCGTCCCGCCGTGTGGATCAGGCGCCGTGAAGTGCGCTGACCGGCGGCGACGGGGCTACCGTGATGCTGCATGAGACGCTCCTTGCCCCTGGATGCCGTGCCCCGTCTCACCGGCGCGGCGATCGTCGGATCGGTGGCCGGCGTGGCCGTGGCGCTGGCGACCGATGGGGCACTGGGCGCGCTGGCTGCGATCGCCGCGACGGAACTGTCCTTCGTCCTGGCGGGCTGGGCGGTGCTGTGGCCGATGGACGCCACGGCCACCCACCGCAATGCGCGGCGTGAGGACTTCCGTCCCGTGACCGATGAACTCGTGGTGGTCGCGGTGGCTCTGTGCGGGCTGTCCGCCATCGTGCTGCTGCTCGGGCGCGGGGAGTCCGACCCCGGCCATGTGGCGGCCGCGACCGCCCTGTGCTGCGTCTTCACGGCCTGGGCCGCGCTGCATCTGATGTACGCCTCCCGTTATGCCTACGTGTATTACGAGTCCGAGGGCGGGATCGACTTCAATTCGGACGACCCGCCGGCGTACCGGGACTTCTTCTACTTCAGCTACAACCTCGGCATGACCTATCAGGTGTCCGACACCGATGTGTCGAGTTCGGCGATCCGGGCGATCGTGCTGCGTCACACACTGCTGTCCTACGTCTTCGGCACCGGCATTCTCGCCACCGCCATCAATCTCGTCGTGGGAATCGTCAGCGGCTGAGGTGGAGGCTCCGGGGCAGGGTCGGGCCGCGACTGCCCAGGGCTTGGTGACCGTACGGCGTGAGCCGGTGTGTCCGGGGGAGGGAGCATGCGTCGCGCTGACGTGGCCGGCTGGCCAGAAGTCAGACGGAGCGGGAGGGCAGGGGTGGGTCATGATGTCGGAGCGGGCCGCCAGGAGCGTGGTGGACGCGGGCGTCGTGTACGACGGGCGTCTGCTGCTGGTGAACGAGAAGGGCAGCTGGGAACTGCCGTCAGGCGCTCCTGAAGCGGCCGGATCGGCGGCGGCCACTGTGGCGTGCCTGGTGGTACGAGCTGACCGGTTGTCTCGTCGACGGCCCAACGCTGCTACGACCGACGGGCACTGCTCCGGCGGACGCGCGCTCGTTCGTGGTGTGCCGGTTGTTGTCCGGAACCCAGTCCGCAGAGGCTCGGCTCGGCCCGGAGTA
This sequence comes from Streptomyces sp. NPDC001980, assembly GCF_040296885.1. Lineage (NCBI taxonomy): Bacteria > Bacillati > Actinomycetota > Actinomycetes > Kitasatosporales > Streptomycetaceae > Streptomyces > Streptomyces sp. NPDC001980. The sequence goes on from NZ_JBEOYD010000048.1 coordinate 58,797, forward strand.
TTTCCGGTGGTCCCCGTTTTCGGAAGCCATCGATGCCGGGCTTCCTGGACCCGTAGGTGTCTGTCTGGGTCATGCGCTCGTGCGGGAGGACCGGCTCCTGTGATCACCGCCGCAAGCCGGGCGTCGAACTCTGTGCCTGCTTCCCCCTCTTGAGGGGGGCACAGCGGCCCGTCGAAGGACGGACGGGTGAAGACATGACGCGCGCGGCGGACGGGCAGAGCGGGTCGGCTCGCCGTCGCCGGCGGTTTCCTGGCCGTCTGAGGTCGCGAAGGTAGTGCGGGGCATCAGGAAACGGGCCTCCCGCGCCCGGGAGCTGGTCGTCGGCGCCCCCGGGGACCTCTTCCCCGCAGGCGGCAGGTGCACGAGTCCTGCCTCGGCCGGCTCCGGTACGGCACCGCCCTCGAAAGCGGCTGGCCGATCGCCACCGGCGCCGTCGAAGGGGCGTGCCGTCACCTGATCGGCGACCGGCTCGAGATCACTGGTGCCCACTGGGGCCTGGACGGTGCCGAAGCCGTCCTCGAACTCCGCGCGCTCATCGACGACGGCGACTTCGATTCGTACTGGGTGTTTCACCTCGAACGTGAGTACCGGCGCTTCTGCCCCGGCCCTGACCAGCACCGCTACCAGCTCACCGCTTGATCAGGGGCTTCCCTGGAAAGGAACTGCATGCACCCACCGACGAGTGCCTCGATATGCGGGCGGTGAGCGAGAGCGGCGAGGGTGTGGTTGAGCAGGGTGTGCTGCTCCATCGGGTCCCGTCGGGCGTGGACCCAGCAGATCACGCCGGTGGGCGCATCGGTCCGCGACAGGTACGCAATGGTGTTGCGGGGGCGGTCCTCGGCATCGGCCGGGGGGGAGACGACCGCATCGCGCCGCGACCAACTTCTGCGGGGTGCGTGACAGCTACGCATCGATACCGGGGCTGCTGCCGCCACCGCCGCCGGGAGGTGCCGTTTTGCCCTCCCGTCCCGCCGGATTCCGCTGGGAGAGCCGTTGAATGTCGTGCGCGGTCACGATACCGCCGAGACGGCCGCCGTCCATGACCAGGACGGGCAGTCCGCCCCCGGAGCCGAGGCGCTCCAGGACCGCAGCCAGCAGCTCGTCGGGTGCGGCGAGCGTGCACTGCGACAGCGGAGTCGCCAGGTCCCGTACCCGCAGCGCCTGCTGCCGCCCGGACGGCACGGCAGCCAGCCTGCGCAGCTGCACGACCCCGCTGGGGCGGCCCTCGAAGTCCACCAGCGCCAACACCGAATGTCGCGTGTGAGCGGCCACGTCGGCAAGGAAGCGGTCCACGGTCAGCCAGTCGGGACCGGTGACCACTGGGCTGGTCATTGCCTGAGCCACCCGGACGCCGCGCACGGCCATGGACAGCTGGGCCCACCGCCGTTGGGCCGCGGCGGTGACCGCCACGAACACGCCGATGACCATCAGCCACAGTCCGTCCGACACCCCCCGCACGAACGCCGACCAGCCCAGCACGGCCAGCACCATGCCGATGACCTGTCCGCTGCGCCCCGCTGCCCGCTGGGCCCGCTCGCGGTCCCGCGTACGCCACCACAACACGGCCTGGAGCACCCGGCCACCGTCCAGCGGCGCGGCCGGCAAGAGGTTGAAGACGCCCAGCAGCACGTTCATGCCACCCAGCCAGCCCAGCACGACGACCGGCATCCGCCAGCCCAGCACGGCCTGCATCCCGGCCGCGCCTGCGATGGCTGCCCCGCCGAGCAGCAGGCTGGCCAGCGGCCCGCTGACGGCGACCGCGAACGCCGCCCGCGCCGTCGTCGGCCCGTCCATCCGGGTCATTCCGCCAAGCGCCCACAGCGTCACGTCCCGCACCGGTATCCCCGCCCTGCGGGCCGTCAGCGCATGCGCCGCCTCATGCACCACCAGACTCACCAGCAGCAGCAGAGCACCGGCCACTCCGGCGGCCGCGTACACCACCGGCGCCCGGCCCGGCGCGTACGCAGGCAGTGTCCGGCCGGCCAGACCGTATGCGAAGAGCAGCATGATCAACGGCACGGTCCAGTGCGCCCGCACCGCCACTCCCCGCACACTTCCGATCCGGATCAAACCCTTCATCACCATCACCCCCGACCGCAGTCCGGGCCCCCTTCCATGGTCCGTCCGGCGCCCCACCACCGGCTGGCCCGGCGGCCGGCCGACCCCGCCTTCCTCGCCCCGACCGCCCCGACCGCCGCCCCGGCCGCCCCGACCGCCGCACTGGCCGCCCCGACCGCCGCACTCTCGGCCGGCGTGGGCTTCCTCCCCGTCTCGGGTCGGGCGGCCGGGCTCGGCACGGTCGCCACAGGCGCCACCGTGTCGGTGCTCGCCGCGTGTGCGGCCGTCGTGCAGCCCCGTGCGGGTCGCGCGCTGGATGAGGGACGCCTCTCCACCCGCTCCGGCCTCACCGCCGGACTGCTGCTGACGGCCGCCGGACTGGGCTGCGCCATGCAGCCCGGCCTCACCGGCATCCTGACCGGCGCCGCCCTGACCGGCGCCGGAGTCGGTCTGATCACCCCGCTCGGGTTCGCTGCCCTTGCCGCGGCGACGCCCGCCGAACGCCTGGGCCAGACCATGGGCGCCGCCGAACTCGGGCGCGGACTCGGTGCCGCGGGCGGCCCGTTGCCCGCCGCCGCCGTCGCCACGGCCACCACCCTCACCCATGGGTTCGCGGCCCTGGCCGTACTGACCGCCGCCGGTCCGGTCATCCAAGGCGTACGCCGTCGTCCTGGCAGGTGATGCCGAGGGTGACTGCGGCACCCGGTGGGCGCTCGCGGCGCATGCGACGCCGTCGTGGAAGGCGGCGACCACGGCAGGCAAAGCGGCGGGCGGTGGTGCCGGCCCGTTCCCATGGCACTGTGACCACCGCGTGGTCACCGCTCTTGCCGTCGTGCGGGTGCTGTACCCGCCCGCGGGGCCCCGGTGGAGTCCTGAGGCCACCCGGGGCTGCCCGTGCCCGGGGCCCTGCATGCGTGCTCGTCTCTGGCTGAGTGAGTCTCCGTGATCCAGTATTGTGCGCGAAACGAATAGAGAATGAGGTATAGGCGGTAAGGTTGGCGTCATGGCTATGGGTCTGGAGGAGCGGGTGAGGTCGGCGGTGGCGGCGCTCCTGTACGCGACCGGTGAATCGCAGTCCGCACTGGGCGCTGTCCTGGGGGTGAGCCAGGCACAGGTGAGCCGTCGTCAGCGCGGAACCGCGGCCTGGACTCTGGCGGACTGTGAGGCGGTCGCCGCGCACTACGGCATCGACGTCCTGGACCTTCTTGCGGGCCCCACCGAGGCCACCGAGGCGCTGCCCGCCCCACGCCGCCGCACCCGCGGCCATCGGACCGGGACCCGGCGTCCCACGGCTGTCGGGGAGGGGGCGTGATGACGGACTTCGATGCGATCGACGCACTCCTTGCCGGCGCCGGGAAGGAGGTCCCGCTGCCGATGGCCGAGGAGCGGCGCCTCCTGCGTGAAGAGCTGAACCTCTCGCGTGCCCAGCTCGCTCAGGTGCTGGGGGTGAGCCCTTCCACGGTCGGGGGCTGGGAGGCAGGGCGGGAGCCGAGCGGTGAGACGAGGGTGAAGTACGCGTACTTCCTCGAAGGGGCCAGGGCCAAACTGAGCGCCGGGACGGCCGGGCAAAGCTCCGCCGGCGAACCCGGGGACGAGGCTGTCGCGGATGCCGGGCCGGTGGTGGGCGCGGACGACGACGGCGACGTGCTCGCCACGCCCCAGCCGTGTGTGCTGTGCGGGCAGCCGGCCCGCCACCAGGTCGAGGGGTTTCCCCAGCACCTGGACCCGGCCGAGTGCGCGGCCGTGTCCCTGCCCGCGGCCGCGCAGCCGGTGCCCGCTCCGGCTGCTGGAGAGCGCGGTCGGGGCGGCGCCGGCGGGGCGTGGCAGGCCCCGCGCGGGCGGCAGGGGGTGAAGGTCGTGGCGGCCGGGCGCCGGGTGCGGCCCGCCGGCGCTCCGGACCCGCTCGCCGGGCGGATCATCTCGGCGGTCGCGGCCGCGCTCGCCGAGCACAGCGGGGACGCGGACGAAGCGACGCAGGCGTTGGTGAAGCGGGCGATCCCGGACGCGATGGCCCTGCTGGACCAGGCCCGCCTGGGCGGCCGTTACGACGTCGTCGCGCACCCGTGGCTGCCGGACGTGCTGCGCAAGCAGACCGCGAAGGGCGCGGACCAGGTCTGGGAGGCCCGCCCCAGGTGGACCAGGCCCGAACTCCCGGCCGGCGCCCACGAGGTGACCGCGCTGGACGTCAACGGGGCCTACTTGAGCGCGCTCAAGACGCATCTGCCGCTCGGCCAGCTGGAGCACTCCACCGACGGCCGGCACAATCCGCGCCGCGCCGGCGTGCACCTGATCACCCCGCCAGGCTGGGACCACGAGGCGGTGCTGCCCAGCCCGATCGGCCAGCGCGACGAACCCGGGCCGCTGTGGGTGACCGAGCCGACCCTGCGCCTGCTGCTTCGGATCTCCGGACCGAAGTACGGGCTGTGCGAGGCGCCCGTGATCCATGAGTCGTGGACGTCCGGGGCCACCGAGGGGCTGCTGGAGAAGTTCCGCGTCGCACTGAAGGACGCCCGGGACCGGGCGATCGCGGAGGACGACGACGTGACGGGGGAGTACGTCAAGGCGATGTACTCGAAGTTCGTCTCCACCATGGGCGAGTCGAACTACAACCGCGAGCTCTACCGCACCGACTGGATGCACCTCATCCGCTCGCAGGCGTTCGCGAACCTGTGGTGGAGGGCCCACCGGGCCTACGACCAGGGCCTGATGGTCGTCCGTGCCATGGGCACCGACGAACTGCACGTCATCGGCGACTGGCGCGCCGTCTTCCCCGAGGGCCGCGGCCTGACCGAGATGAAGCCCAAGGACGTCTACACCATCGGCGACGCCGGCCCCGCAGCTCCGGAAGAGGCCTGACATGCCTGAGCGCAACCTCGACTTCGGCCACTTCGGCGCCCGCGGCGTCAAGGGCCACGAGGCCGTCGCCCGCCAGCTCGACGCCCTCGCCGGGTACATCGCCACCCCCGTCACCGCCCCGCGCGGCCTGCTCGCCCGCCTGCACTACCTCACCCGCAGCGACCACGCCCGCACCGCCGCCCGGGCCGCGGGCCTCACCGTCACCGACCGCACCGTCCAGGCCTGGCTCGCCGGCACCCGCTCGCCCTCCCGCCGGAACCTGGAGCGGATCGAGCAGGCGTATCGCACCGTGCGGCGGGAGAACGTCGCCCGCTACCTGCTCGCCCGTCTCAACCGGGGCGGCCAGGGCACCCGGGTGGAGTTCCACCCGGTCAACCAGTCCCATGTCACCCAGCCGCACCAGCGCGTGGTCGCGTTCCGGACCATGAACGTGCGGCGGTGGGACCGGATCGTCGCCGCGTGGGCCGCCGCCGACGGCCAGGCCCTGGACGACGCGTGGATCGACAAGGTCGTCGACCTCGGCTCCCAGTGGGGCCAGTACGAGTACGTCACCGCCATCGGCTTCGCCGCCTGACCGACTGTGCAGGGTCGCAAATCCCGTGCCGTGCTCTCGGATCCGGTGTCAGGCGAGTGTCATCTGGTGAGAACTTGCAGGCCATGCGCGTGGAGTCGGAGGGGGCGGGGACATGACACCGGACGGGAGAGGAACCCCATGGGTGACGCGGTCTGAGAATTCTGCAATGGCCCTGGATGCGGAGCTGGCTGGTGGCATGGCGGGTGAGGGACTGCTGGTGCACCTGCTCCCAGGTGTCTGACCAGCAGTAACGCCCGCTTGGAAAAGATCTTGATCCGAGGTGACGGAAACCGGGGTGCTGCTCCGTCATCACTTGCAAGCCAGGGTTTCCGCCCCGGCCCATCGGACTCGGTGCCTTCTCTGGGACACGGGGCCCGAGCCGGTCTTACCGAGAAGGGGGCCGTCGATGGAGATCGGCGACCACTTCGAAGACCCGCGGGAGGACAGGAGGCCCTCAGTGCCTCCGTTCGCCGGCGAGTCCCCGGACCCGGAAGCCACGCCGGGCCTGAACTCTGCGCAGGAGAAAGCCACTTCTGCCACGGAGGCGATATCCCCGGAAGCCTGTGCTGACTTCGTTAAATACTGCGAAGAGTGCACGGACAGTTTCATCAGGGTCGCTCACCGGATTACTGGCAACCTTTGGGATGCGCAGGATGCGGTCCAGGACGTATTTCTGAGGTTCTGGAAAAATTGGCCCGATCCGGAATTCAGGATTCGCATTTTAGGTAACCGGGGCTATGCGTACAGGTCGGTCGCCCATGCGGCTATCGACGCGATCCGAAGCGGAAAGTCCCGGAAAGAACGAGAAGAAGAAGATGCCAGGAAAGTAATCGTCGGGACCGGCGAATACTCGCGCGTCGAGGACGATGACAGCTTTAACAGGATGCTTGATGTCCTGCAAACCTTGAATCCGACTTGGCGTCTGGTCATCCGCCTGCGCTACGCGCGGGAACTCAGGAGCGCAGAGGCAGCAGCGGTCCTCCGTATCTCGGAGGCAACTGTGCGCCGCTACGAGAAAAGGGCACTCAAGGCTCTTGGGGAAGCCTGCAAGAGGAACTGAGAGAAGGGAGGAAGCCATAGTGAACGTCGCAGAACAGCTCACCTTGGCACTCAACTCCCGATCTTCCTCAGGCGACCGACCCGACCCCGAGCAATTCCTTGACGAGTTCTTCTCGAAGATAGGGATTGCTCGGGGCACGGCAGCCTGCGGTGCAGCCAGTGACAGGGGCTGCCCGCAGCCGGCCGGGGCCGAGGAAGGCAACCAGGAGGCATGGCTTGTCCCTCCGGAACCGGAGGACCTCCTGGAGGAGTTGCGGGGCCTTCTCCCTGCAGCTGTGTCGGAAGAGGACCAGGAGAAGGGGAAGGGAGGTGTCTTAAGGAGGATTGCGGAGATCGTTGAGCAGGTAGACGACGAAACAACAGCATTCGTGTGGTGGCTCCACGCGGCACATGCTGGCGACGAAGTGGCCGTCGAGATCGTCGATGAACTTGCCCTCGATCCGTCTGCCGAACGACCCAGCGTTCTGCAGAGCATCCACCAGCTTCAGAACTCGATACGCTGAAAATCTCAGCACGGCAGTCCGGCTTGCGGCACTCGACTGGCCACAAGTCTGGACAGTGGAAAGAACACAGTGTTCAATCAGCGCTGCCCGAGGGCCTGGTTACTCCCATCAGGCAGTGAACCGATTGTTCGGGGGTACGTCGAACTCTGATCTCGGCTATCGGGGGCATGGCCTTCTAGGGGGAAGGCCGGATCTAGCCGGCCAACACGTTTGGAGATCGACGTAACACAGAGGGCCTGGACATCACGAGGGGTGGTGTCCAGGCCCTTCACTGTTTTTGACTCTGGTGAAAGATTTTCGCCCGCGGCTCCGTCCTCGTAGCGAGACTGAGGAGGAGCCCATGAGGTATCCGTCAAATAATTCCCTACGGGAGCGGAGGCGGTTTCGATGACCCTGCTTCTTGTCGTTGCTCTCGCACTCGCAGGCGGGGGTGTTTATATCGCCTACCGAAATCCACGAATGGGAGCAGCCATCCTGGTAGGGCTCGGCATTCTCACCGCGCTCTATCTTGTCTGGGAGAAAGACCCGAGCGTCTTGCAGACAGGCGTGCCGTCGGTGACGGCCCCGGCTGCGACACCGCCCGCCGGCCGACTGCAGATGCCGACCCTCATCACATCCTCGGTTCCCGCAAGGCCGACCACCGGTTAGTACTCCAGCTGCAGATCGTGATCTTGCTCGTAGTAGGACAGCCGCACTTTGAGATCTTTGGGGCTCTGGCATCCCGTGCCTGACAGCCCGGCATCGGATCCGCGGGGGCTGGCGCTATTGGGCGCTCGGAACGCGCAGGCCATCGAGAATGACGGCTAGCGGCCGGTCGTCGGGAGCGTACCGGCGAGCTTGAGAGGCGCCGGCGAGCAGCGCGATGACATCACTGACTCCGATGTCCGTGCGCACCGCCTCTGCCCGCTGCGCCTGCTGCAGTAGAGCGGACAGGGCTTCGGTCACCTCCTCGGCGACCGTCGCGACGGCCTCGTTCGGGTGGATGCCCAATTCGGCCAGTGCGTCCACGAGTTCGAGTTTGGTTGCCGAGCCACGGACGACGGAGGTGAAGAAGTCGAAGAAGGCCGCCCTTGCATCCGGCAATGCGGCATGTTCGCGGGCGTCGACGGCGATCCTGGCAAGGCGCTCCACGACAAGTGCCTGCAGCAACGCCTCCTTGCTCGGGAAATGCCGGAAAACGGTACCGACACCGACGCCGGCCGCGCGGGCAACCTCCTCGGTCGAGGCGGCCGTACCTCGCTCCGCGAAGACCTTCTCTGCCGCGGCCAGTACCCGCGCGCGGTTGCGCTGCGCGTCGGCGCGCAGGGGCCGGGCGGTGGTCATCGGCCACTCCTTGCAACCGGAGTGGTCAGTCCGTATCCTCTAATCGGAGTCACAAGTCCGATTCTAGGGTCAACGGATTCCACAGCAACGGGATGGAGGCCGGCATGTGGCAGGCGGTACTGCTCGCGTTCCTGGCCGGCATACTGGCCGCCAACGCGTATCCTCACTTCGCCAAGGGCATCGCGGCGGAACGGTTCCCGACCGTCTTCGGATCTTCCCCGGTGGTCAACGTGCTCGCCGGCTGGTCGGGCCTGGCGCTTGCCGGGCTATGTCTTTGGGGCGCGCATCCAGTGCGGCATCCCGGCTGGGCGCTGCTCGGCATGGCCGTCGGTGCGCTGCCGATGGGTCTGTTCCACGCCACCGGCCATACGATGGGCGCTCGCGACTGAACCCACCCCAGCCGCCAGGTCGGAACCGGCTCTTCGACGAAACCGTTGCCGGGCAAGCGATCGGGCGGGGTGTCGCGGCCGGGCATGGCGCGGCCACCGCATGATCATCAGGTGCTGTGCAGGGGCGGGTACGGAGACGGGTACGGTCACCGTTGATCATCGTGAGTTGTGTGGACAAACGACGAGACGGTGGCCGCAGGTCACAGCATAGATCCCGGCCGTTGGCGGGAAGCGTTCGAGGTGGCCATGGGCCGGATCGCGGGACGGTTCGTGCGGGTCGAACCCCGGCTGCGGGCCGGGCGGTTGGTGCTGGGCCTGCTGTCCGACCTCCCGCGCAAAAACTGCTGGACGATCGCGGAGCGGGCCGGGGAAGCGACTCCGCACGGCATGCAGCACCTTCTGTGCCGGGCCTCCTGGGACGCCGGCGCGGTCCGCGACGATGTGCGCGAGTACATCGTCGAGCACCTCCACGACAAGGCCGCGGTATCGGTTGTCGACGAGACCGGCGACCTGAAGAAGGGCACCCGCACCGTCGGAGTCCAGCGACAGTGCACCGGCACGGCCGGGCGGATCGGGAACTCCCAGGTCGCCGTCTATCTCGTCTATGCGGACCCGCGCGGACACGCGGCGGTCGACCGGGAGCTGTACATTCCACGCTCCTGGACGTCTGCCCCGGCCCGCTGCCAGGCCGCGGGACTCGGCGAGGACACCGTCTTCGCAACCAAGCCAGAACTGGCCCGCAGGATGATCGAACGGTTCCTGGACGCCGGACACCACGCGGGCTGGGTCACCGGGGACGAGGTCTACGGCGGCAACCCGAAGGTGCGCGGCGCCTTGGAGGAACGTGGCCTGGGCCATGTGCTCGCGGTGGGCTGCTCGGCCGAAGTGACCACCGGCGCCGGCACGTTCCGCGTCGATGCCCTGGCGAAGAAGGTGCCCAAGCGGGCCTGGCAGAGGCTCTCAGCCGGACGTGGCGCGAAGGGACAGCGGTTCTACGACTGGGCAGTCATCGACCTGGCGGAGGCGGCGCCAGGTCACCGTCAGCTACTGATCCGCCGCAACCGCACCACCGGTGAACTCGCTTACTACCGCTGCTACTCACCCGATCCCGTACCGCTGACTACCTTGGTGAAGGTCGCCGGATCCAGATGGCGGGCGGAGGAGACCTTCCAGAGCGAGAAAGGTCTGGCCGGCCTCGATGAGCACCAGGTCCGCCGCTACCCCTCCTGGATCCGCTGGGTCACCCTCTCGATGCTCGCCCACGCCTTCCTGGCCGTAGTCCGTGCCGACGAACACACCCGCCAGTCCACAGACGGCGGCCTGGTTCCGCTGTCCTGCAACGAGATCCAGCGCCTGTTCATCGCCGTCGTCGTCCAGCCTCTCCACGACGCGGCCCACCGGCTCAGCTGGTCAGACTGGCGCCGCCGCCATCAGGAGCGATCACGCACCAGCCATTACCGGCGACAAACCGCATCCCAGACATGAACAACACGATCTACAGCTGGAGTACTAGGCGTGAGTCTCGCACTCTGATCAGGCCTTCTGTAACACCTTTCAGGTTCCGGGCTCGTGGAAGGCGTCGATGCCGAGGCTGGGGCCGACGCCTGGGGGCATGCCGTCGTCTGTGCGGAAGGTGCTGGGTTCCGGGGGTGAGTGGGTGGGGTGTGTGGGTGGTCTGGTCTGGGGTGTTGTGGGTTTTCGCCTGGTTGGTGGATTTGATCCCTGTGTTCGGGATTGCTGAAGGTGGGGGCCGGTATCCAGGTGGGGTTTGGGTCGGGTCGTCGGTGGGGGTGGTGCGGGATGTTGCGTGTGGTCGCGGGGGAGGACCGCCGGGGGCTGGGGCCGGGTGGGCCGGGTGGGTTGGGGGGTTTGGAGGGGGAGTTGGTGGACCGGTTTGTGTTGGCGTCGGCGGCGGCGGGGTTGTCGGACCGGGTGTTGAGGGAGGACCGGGCGGTGTTGAGGGAGTTGGCGGTGGTGACGGGCTGCCGGTTGTGGGAGGTGAGGGACCGTGACGTGGATGGGTGGCTGGTGTGGCTGCGGGGGCGGGATCTGGCCGGGGAGACGGTGTACAGGCGGGCGGTGACGGTGGCCCGGTTCTACGAGTTCCTGACGGCGCGATATGCGCGGGAGGTGTGGGAGCGGACGGGTTGTGAGGTGGTGCAGCCGGTTGATGAGTTCAACCGGCCGCGTCGTCCGGTGGACGGAGTGATGCGTCTTCCTCCCTCGCCGGGCGAGATGGAGGCGTTGTTCGAGGGGTGGCGCCGGGAGTTGCCCGGGACGCGGAAGTACGGGCCGGCGGCCCGGAATGATGTGGCGGCGTCGTTGTGGCGGCGGGTGGGCTTGCGGGTGGGGGAGTCGGCGATGCTTCAGGTCGGTGACCGGTACCCGCACGGGGGTGCGCACGGGAAGCTGCACGTCCGGTATGGGAAGGGGAGCCGGGGGCGGGGTCCCAGGGCCCGGCTGGTTCCGGGGACCGACGGGGTGAACCGGCTGCTGGAGTGGTGGCTTGAGGAGGTCCGCCCCGGGTTCGGGGATGCGCCGCTGGATCCGCGGGCGCCGATGTTTCCCGGTGAACGCCCAGGTGGGGTGGGCGGGACGCGGTGCGCTGCGTGCGGGGCTGGCCCACGCCACCAAGCGGTTCCTGCCCGTGTGGTCGGGGCAGCTGACTCCGCATGTGCTGCGGCATTTCTGCGCGTCGTCGCTGTACGAGCGGGGGGTGGACCTCAAGGCGGTCCAGGAGCTGCTGGGGCATGCGCGGGTGGAGACGACGACTCGGTACGTGCATGTGCGCGCCGAGCATCTCGAGCGGGCGTGGGCGGCGGCCGGCGGCCGGGTCGCCGGGCGGCTGGGCCTGACGGGGGAGGGGTCTTGATGCGGTGGGAGCTGCGGGCGCGGGCGGTGGAGCGGGGTCTGCTGACGGCGGCCGGTCTCAGGCGCCGGCTCGCCGGGGCGGGTCTTGCCGTCAGCGCGGGCAAGATGTCCCACCTGTGGTCGGGCACGCCGGTCAGTGTGCGCCTGGACGACCTGGAGGTGATCTGCGCAGTGCTGGGCTGCGAACCCTCCGACCTCCTGGTCCGTGACCGTACCGGCCCCCTCCTGGCCCCGCGCGCCGCCGGTGAACCGTCTGCCGCCCATTCTGCGGCCGCCGGTTCCGGTCCGCGCCCGGTACCGGAACCAGTTTCGCCCGGGACTCCTACCGCCGCCGCCTCCGCCGCCGTAGACACAGGAGCCAGGCAGCCTCAACAGACGCGGCAGCCCGGGCGGGTGGGGCGGTGGCCGCACCGGCCGCTGCCGCCGCTGTGAGCCCGTCCGGCGGCGGGCCGCCGATGTGCAGGGGGTGCGGGCAGCGGCCGGTGGCCATGCCCGGGGTGGAGTTCTGTTTCCGCTGCTGGCCCGGCGGCCCCGTCACCGAACCGCCGTGCCTGCGCTGCGGCTCCCGCACCCTCTACTGGAGCCGGGGCCTGTGCGAGCGCTGCCACCACGGTGCGGCCACGCCCGTGCCCGCGCCTCTCGGTTCGTGCGGGAACTGTCTGGCCTGGGGCATCCTCCACCGGCAGACGAGGCTGTGCCGGCTCTGCAGCGTCTACTGGTGCCGCGTCCACACCGTCACCGGCGCCTGCCGCCAGTGCGGGCACACCGCGGTCCTCAACACGCAGGGAGCCTGCCGGCTGTGCTGCAGCCAGCCCGGCCCCGACCGCCCCGACCCCCAAACCCGGCTGCAGGGCCGCCCGCGGGAGGCGGCAGTCCATCCCTGCACCCAGTTGTTCCTCGCCGACCTTGCCGCTCTTCCCCGCGGCACCACGCCGGCCCCCGCACCCCTCCCGCCCCGGTGCCGCCGCCCTCCTTTGTCCAGCCCGCGCTCTTCCATATCCCCCGCACCTTCCGTCTGTGCGGGACGATCCGGGACCTCGGCCGCCACGCGGACCCTCAGCTGGCGGCATGGGCCGACCAGCTCACCCGCCGGCACGCCGCGCGCTGCGGCTGGAAGCCCGTGGTGACCCGCCGCGTACGGTTCGGCGTCCACGCCGCTCTTGCCCTCCTGAAGGCCCCGGGCGCCTACCTGGTCCCCGCCGACATCGCCCCCATGACCCAGCTCACCGACTCCGTCAGGCACATCACCACCGTCCTCAGACAGGCCGGCCTCCTCGAGGGCGACCGCATCCCCGCCGTGGTCACCTGGGTCCACAAGCGGATCGCCCCGCTGCCCGCCCCCATGGCCGAAGAGGTTCGCGCCTGGCTGACCACCATGAGCGAGGGCCGGACGGATCCGCCCCGCCGCCGCCCGCGCGCGGCAGGCACCATCCGAAACCACCTGTCCTGGGCCCTGCCCGCCCTGATCCAGTGGACCGCTGCGGGCAAGACGTCCCTGCGCGAGATCACCCCGCACGACGTCCGGACCGTCCGGCCTCCGGCAGGCGTTCACCCCACCCACATGCTCACGGGCCTGCGCTGCCTGTTCCGCATCCTCAAAGACCAGCACATCGTGTTCACCGACCCCACCCACGGCATGAAAGTCGGCGCCTACCCCGCGACCATCCCGCTCCCCCTGGACACCGCCCACATCCGCGACGCCCTCACCTCCACCGACCCCGCACAAGCCGCCCTGTGCGCCCTGATCGCCTTCCACGCCCTGACCCCCCGCCAGATCCAGCACCTCACCCTCACCGACTACGACACCGCCCCCCACCCCCGCCTCACCGTCGACGGCCGCACCATCTCCCTCACTCCGCCCGTCGCCGACCGCCTGGACACCTACCTCGTCCACCGCCACCAGAAGTGGCCTGTCACCGCCAACCCGCACCTGTTCATCAACCGCACCACCGCGATCACCACCACCGCGCAGGTCGACAACCTCTGGATCGGCAGCCGCCTCGGCCCTCGTCTCACCGCCCGCGCCCTGCGCGAGGACCTCCTCCTGCACGAAGCCCACGCCACCGGCGGCGACCTCAAACACCTCACCGACCTCTTCGGCCTCAGCACCAACAGCGCCCTGCGCTACACCAGCACCGTCACCCACCCCGGCCTGGACGCCCTGCAGCCGGACGCACCGCCCGGCGGCCGGCCGTAGCCAGGCCCCGACAGGGGGATCTGCGGGCGCTTCATCGGTCCCGCACCACCCCGTCAGAACCGAAAAAGCACCGCACGAGCCTCACGTATGGATCCGCCAGCATCACCCCGCCGACGGCTCCGCGTGCTGCTCCCGGCCCCCGGTCAGCCCGGGAATGCCCGCCCCTGGGCGGCGTTGCGAACAATGTGGTTGTGGAGGGGACAGTGTCCCCGGGCCTCACCTATTGCCCATGAGGACGATCGTTCGGCTGAAGCCTCATGGAGCCTTCGCCGCGTAGGCGACCGCCCTTCACGACCGCGTGCACGACCGTTGCCCGCCCCCGATTTCCCGGGGGCGGGCAACACCATGTCCGATTCTGCCGCTACCAGCGCATGTCGAGAGCATCGAGGTCCGCGCGGCGCGCAAGGCTCAGCTTCGTGGCGCGGCGGCGGGCGTTGTCGAGGAACGCTCCGAGTTTGACCTGCTCGCCATCGACGGCCTCCAGGTGCTTGCGGGGTACGGCGAGGTGGCCCTCCCGCTTGTGGAACTGGCGGGCCGCGGCGAGGTTCGCGGCCCACCGGGCGTCCTGCGACCGGAGTGCACCCGGCGTCGGCGCCTCGCCTTCGGCCGCGGGCTCGATCCCGATGGTCTCCAGGAGGTACTGCTGTGCGGGCATCAGCCGCTCCCACCCGGCCCGCTGCCCGGCGACCCACACGCCCAGGTCCTCGCCCTGCACGATCAGTTCACCCGCCACGGCTGTGAGGGCACCGCCAGCCTTCACGTGGGCGAGGGCGAGGCGGTAGCCGCGCTGCCAGCCGATCTCCCATGCCGGGCACCAGCCCGGATCCACATCGGCCAGAGCCTCCAGACGGCCCTCTGACAGCTCGCCCGTGTACGGGACACCCGTTTCCCCGGCCTGGCGCCGTGCGGCGTTCTCCGCGGCCTTCCTGGCCGCTGCGCGCTGGTTCTTGGCCCATACCCCGAGGGGGAAGTCGTCCCAGACCACGGAAGCGGCGGGCAGGAAGTGCCCGTGCGCCGCGGCGTAGGAGCGTGCCACGGCGAGGCCGGCCTCCCACGCGGATGCCTGCACCGACCACACCATCCCGAGCGCCTCCAGCTCGGCGACGCGGGAGGACTCCAGGGTCCCGGCGGTGTAGTAGCGCCGCTGGTCCGCGATCCACATCCCGAGCGGGTGCCCGCCGATGGCCGGCCAGTCCTCCGGCGTGACGTACGTGTACGGCACCCGCAGCTCGGTGCTGCCGGTCTCGCGCCGCCACCGGGTGGCTGCCTCGATCCCGCGCCTCCAGTACGCCGCCTCGGGATCGATCACCCGCAGCCGCACGAACGCTGACAGCGCAGCTGGGTCGCGTTCCTCACTGAACCGCAGCACCCCGGCCGCCGCCGCGCCGACACGGACGACCTCCTGCTCCTGGTCGTCGTCCTCGGCGCCGTAGCCGTCGTCCTGGTCGCGGTCGACGTCCTCGCCTGCCTCCGAACGGGCGTTGCGGACGCGGGGGTCGGCGAGCGCCTCGATCGTCTCTGCGTCGTGCGCCCGCAAGGCTCCGAGGATCTTCGCGAGGGTCCCGTACGAATCCGAGGTGAGCAGTTCGTTCGCGTCCTCGTCTTCACCGAGGAATACCGGAACGATCAGCGTAGCCAGTTTCCCAACTCCGGGACGCATCCGCAGGGCACGCCCGACCATCTGCACGATATCCACCATCGAGCCACGCGCGTCCGCGAACAGGACAGCGTCACACTCGGCGGTATCGACACCTTCACCCAGAACACGGACCGAGGAAAGCACCCGCAATTCCGCGCGCACATTCCGGCCCTTGAATTCCGGTGCTCCGAGGAAGTCGGAGGCGAATTCGTCCAGGACGCGGCGGCGGTGTGCGGGGGCGTGCTCGCCGTACAGCCAGTCCGCCCGCACCTGCTCGGCAGGCGGGAACGTGGCGGGGTCGTCCTCGGCGAGCCGGCCCGCGGTCACCGGCACCGCGGCCGCCATCGCCTCCGCCTCCCCGACCCGGCTGTGGAACGACAGCACCCGCCGGAACCGCTCCTGCACTGCCGCGCGCATGAGTCCGGTCTGCACGGCCGCCAGCCGGGCCCCGCGTACGGCGTCGGAGCCGGTCGCCTCGGTCGTCATCGCGGCGTACAGCTCCGGGTCACGGATGTCCAGGCACAGCACCTGATACGGCGCCACCAACCCCAACCGGATCGCCTCGGACAGCTTCAGCTTGTACGCCACCAGACCGAAGACCTCGGAGTCCTCGTCCATGGACGCCACCAGCCGCGGCCGCTCACCCTCCGCCTCCCACACCCGGGCGGTCGCCGTCATGTACAGCCGCCGCACGGCAGGGACTTGGGCCTGGTCGTGCACCGCGGCCCACGGCTTGCCCGCGTCCCCGCTGGTCCGGTGCGCCTCATCCACCACGACCAGGTCCCACACCGGCAGACCCGCCGCGTGCGCGCGCTGGAGGGTGCCCATGCCGAGCGACGCGTACGTCGCGAACACGGTGACCGCCTCGGGGCCGGCGGTCCACGCGATCAGCTCGTCCGGGTCGGTCGTGCAGGGCACGCCCTGGCTGTCCGGGCCCCGCAGGGAGCACACCCCGACCATCGCTCCGTGGCGGCCGCCCTGGCGCCAGGCGGCGGCCATCTGCAGCAGCAGGTCCAGCGTCGGCACCAAAACCAGCACGCGGCGAGCCGAAAGACGATTCGCCGACTCTACCCCGATCAGCGTCTTACCGGACCCGGTAGCGGCGATAACCTGAGTCCGCAGACCTCCGGGCGGGATTCCCATTCCAGGCTGTTCCGAGAGATTCCGCAGCACCGAATCCACTGCCTCAACCTGATGCGGACGAAGACTCGCGCGTGCCATTCTGGATCCATTTCCCGCACCATTTTCGACGCGCCCGAGGTGATTTGGTTTTTGAGGGGTACCTGGCCCCTCGGCTGGATGAGGTACTCAACCATCATCCCAGAATCTAGCCAGCTATCTAAAGTGACGCACGCCAGTGTTCTGTCATGGTGAGAAGTGGTGGATCCTGAGTTGTGACGCAGGGTCAGGCCGATTTCGGATTCGACACGGACAGGGGACGGAAGGGGGGACGACTCCTGACACCCCCTCAGCCGCACCCGACCTGACTCCTCGCCACCCACCCCTTTTCGCTGCCATTTTCTCGTACCGGGGTGCGGAGCGCCCCGGTACGGCAGGGATCCGCGGAGCGGATCCCGCTGCTGGGCCACGGAGTGGACCGGCAGCCCCGGAACGGAGTTCCGGGCATTCCACGCGGAGCGTGGAATTGGCGTTGCGTAGCGACGCCGCGTCGCGCTTGCGGAGCAAGCCGCGCG
>NZ_JBEOYD010000049.1:0-70892 GCF_040296885.1 Streptomyces sp. NPDC001980
ACCGCCGTCCGCTTCCAGGGCATCATCCACGACTTCGTCATGCTCAACGCCCTGCGCGAGACCCACGCCGCCGAAGCCGCCATCACCCTCGCCGTGCGCACCCTGCACGCGGCCCTGCACACCGACTGATCCGGGAGCAGGCGTGACCACGAACGAGCCGCCGGAACCGTCGTCCGAGCCGTCCGAGCCGTCGGAGCCGTCCGCCCACGACAGCCACCCGCGCCTGAGGCACCTCAAGGACCAGCTGACCGCGCACCACCGCCGGGCCAAGGCGGAGCGCGAGGAAGCAGAACTGGAGGAGGCCATCGAGACGGCGGCCTTCGACATGGGGACCGACATCGCGCACCCCGCCCCCGACCACACGGATGCCGCCTACGACATCGACACCGACATCGGCGTCGACCCGCGCTAGCCGCCCGCCCAGACCTCGCACAGCCGACAAGGAACTCCCATGACCGACTCCACACCCACCGTCGTCCTCGTGCACGGTGCCTTCGCCGACGCGTCCAGCTTCGCCCGGGTCGTCCCCGAACTGCTGGCCGACGGCCTGAAGGTGCTCGTCCCGGCCGTACCCAACCGCAGCCTCACCGGCGACTCCGCCTACATCGCCTCGGTGGTCCGGGCGATTCCCGGCCCCGTCGTCCTGGTCGGCCACTCCTACGGCGGTGCCGTCATCACCGTCGCGGGCGCCGAGGAGAACGTGCAGGCCCTGGTCTACCTGGCCGGCTACGCCCTGGAGGAGGGCGAGAGCCTCGGCGAGCTCCAGGGCCGGTTCCCGGACTCCGAGCTCGCCTCGGCCCTGGTGTACACGCCGTTCCCGGTCGAGGGCTCGGACGAGCCCGGCACCGACGTCACCGTCGAGACCGACCGGTTCCCCGCGATCTTCGCCCACGACGTGGACCCGGACCTCGCCCGGGTGCTCGCCGTCTCCCAGCGCCCGCTGGCCGGCGCGGCCTTCGCCGAGGCGGCCCCGGTCGCGGCCTGGAAGACCAAGCCGTCCTGGGGCCTGGTGTCGTCCTCGGACCACACCATCAACCCCGACGTCGAGCGCTACGGCTACGAGCGCGCCGGCATGACCACGGTCGAGGTCGACTCCTCCCACCTCGTCATGCTCGCGCACCCGAAGAAGGTCGCGGACCTGATCCGCGAGGCCGTCCGCAACATCACCGACTGACCGGCGAAGGAGAAGCACATGAGACAGATACCGTTCCCGAGAACGAGACGGGCGCGGCTGCTCGCCGCCTCCTGCGTGCTCGCCACAGCCGCCGCCCTGTTCGCCTCCACCTCACAGGTGACCGCGGCCCCGGCGGCGGCAGCCGGCACGGACACCGGCAAGAAGCCGACGATCGTGCTGGTGCACGGCGCCTGGGCCGACGCCTCCAGCTGGAACGCGGTCATGGGCCGTCTCCAGCACGCCGGTTACACCGTCTACGCCCCGCCGAACCCGCTGCGCGGCGTCTCCTCCGACGCCCAGACCCTCGCCTCCTTCCTCGCCACGATCCCCGGCCCGGTGGTCCTGGTCGGCCACTCCTACGGCGGCTTCGTCATCACCAACGCGGCGACGAAGAGCCCCAACGTGAAGGCGCTCGTCTACGACGACGCGTACATCCCCGCCGAGGGCGAGACCGTCTTCCAGATCAACGCGGCGGAGCCCGGCTCGTGCGTCACGGCCGACCCGTCGACGTTCCTGAACCTGGTGCCCTACCCGGGCGGACCCTCCGGCGACGTCGACGCGTACCTCAAGTGGGACGCGAACGGCGCCTACCAGGGCTTCCAGGGCTGCTTCGCCAACGGTGTGCCCACCGCCCAGGCGCGTCTCCTCGCGGCCGGCCAGCGCCCCTTCGCGGTCGGCGCGGGCTCGGAGCCCTCCGGCGCCCCCGCCTGGAAGTCCCTCCCGTCGTGGGCCGTGGTCGGCACCACCGACCACGTCATCGTCCCGGCCGAGCAGCTGGCGATGGCCCGGCGCGCGGGCGCGCACGTCACCGAGGTGAAGGCGGGCCACCTGTCCCTGGTCACCCGCCCCGACGTGGTCACCCGTGTCATCAGGGAGGCGGCCGGCTCGGTCGGCTGACCCGTGGGGCAAACGGCGCACCCCGCACGGGTGACGCCGAGCGGGCCGCGCACCGGTGCCCACCGGGCGCGGCCCGTCCGCATGTAGGTACATGTCATGCGGACAGCGGCGACGAAGGTACGAGCACGGATGCGATCCCCCTGGACCTGGACGGCCCTCGCCGCGGTGACGGGCGTGTGCGGTGCGCTGCCGTTCCTCCTCGCCGGTGGCGACGACCCCCGCCGGCTCTCCGCGGACGAGGCCCGGCGCATGGCCCTCACCCCGTTCCGCGCGTACCGGGACAGCCCGGCCGAGGTGACGGTACGGGCACCGCTGCCCGGCGGTACGGCCGTGGTCCGCGCGGTGGTCGACGAGCACCGGCACCGGGCGGTGGGCTGGTTCGACACGGGGGACGCGGCGGAGCGGGGGCTGCTGGCGTGGGACGGCGCCGGGCTGGAGGTCGCCCGCCCCAAGGTCGACGGCAGCGCGGGCCCGCTGGCGAGACCGGCGTCGACGGCGGAGGCGGTACGGGACGCTGCGCGGCTGAAGCCGACGGCGTGGATCCGCCGCCGCTACGGGCCCGCTTCGCTGGACACGGCCCTGCGCCTGACGCTGTCCCTGGCCGCCGCCCGTCCGGACGACGCACGCCGGATCGCCCGCTCGGGCCGCCGCCACCTGGGGACGGACCGGATCGACGGCCGCCGGTACGACGTCTTCTCCGCCGGAGACGCCCCGCTGAGGTACTGGATCGACGGGGCGGGGCGGCTGCGCCGGGTCAGGGAGGACCTGGACGACGACCGCACGATCGTGGTCGACGTGACGGGGGCGAGGGTACGGACGGGGGTGCCGGAGGGACCGTGGGTGAGGGGCTGAGGTGACGCCCCGTAAGGGGCGCTGGGGGTACCCCCGGCCGAAGGCTGGGGGAGGAACTGCGCGGCCGGCCCCCACCGGCCTGCAGCCGACATACGGCCGCTGTGAACCACCCCCCACCACCTGTGAGTTGAGCGCACTGCCTGTGGATCGCCGTACCACTCCCTGACGCGGCTGATCCGGATGCAAGGATGATGCGCCATGACGGCAGGGTGGTGCGCACGCACGATACGGTCCGCGGTGTTCGCGGCCGTCTGCGTGCTGCTCGCCGCCCTGGGCCACGTCCTGATGTCCGGCAGCCGGGTGCCCGCCTGGGCCCTGGCCGCCGCCCTGGCGCTCACCGGCGCCCTCGGCTGGTCGCTGTCCGGACGCGAACGCGGACTGTCACTGGTCGTCTCCGCCGCGGTCGGCGCCCAGACGGCACTGCACTCCGGCTTCTCCGCGGCCCAGGTGTGGACGAACGGCACGGCACCCATGACGTCGATGGGGTCCGTGCATATGGACATGGCCGGGAACATGGCCGCCATGAACATGGGGCCGATGCACATGGGCCCCGCCCACACCGACCCCGTCGAATACCTGGGCTTCGGCACCGGCGGCACCGCCTCCACCGGCATGTTCGCCGCCCACCTCCTCGCCGCGCTGCTGTGCGGCCTCTGGCTCGGCCACGGCGAACGCGCGGCGTTCCGTATCGTCCGGGCCGTCGCCGGCCGGCTCGTCGCGCCGCTCCGGCTGCTGCTGGCCCTGCCGGCCACCCCCGAGCGCCCGCGACTCCGGCCGCGCCGCCGCTGTTCGGACCGGGCGCCGCGGCTGCTTCTCCTCGTCCACGCGATCACTTCCCGGGGTCCGCCCGTGCGGACGGCTGTCGCCTGACGACAGCTGGTGTTCCGGGGCCGCGCCCACGCGCGCCCCGGACGAACACGGCGGCCGCACGCCCGCCTGAGCCCCGCGCCGCGGCAGGCACCTCACGGCCGTCTTCCCCCGCTCACCTTTCTCACAAGGACACCGAGTGATCACTTCCGTCCTGCCCGCACGCCCTGTGCCGGACGAGAAACGCGACGCGTCGATCACGGCCTGGGCGCTCGCCGCCCGGTCCGGCGACCCGGCCGCCGTGGACGCGTTCGTACGGGCCCTGCACCGCGACGTCCTCCGATACGTCGCCCATCTCTGCGCCGACCCGCAGGCGGTCGACGACCTCGCCCAGGACACGTTCCTGCGCGCGCTGGGCAGCCTGCACCGGTTCGAAGGCCATGGCTCGGCCCGCTCCTGGCTGCTGTCGATCGCCCGCCGGGCCGTCGTGGACAGCCACCGGTACGCCGCCGCCAGGCCCCGCCCGGCGGACGTCCCCGACTGGCAACAGGCCGTCGAGCGGGCCCAGCCGTACGGGCTGCCCGGGTTCGACGACGGCGTCGCGCTCCTCGACCTCCTGGCGGCGCTGCCCGTCGAGCGGCGCGAGGCGTTCGTCCTCACCCAGCTCGTCGGCCTGCCGTACGCGGAGGCCGCCGAGGTCAGCGACTGTCCCGTCGGCACGGTCCGCTCCCGCGTGGCCCGGGCCCGCGAGGCGCTCCAGGATCAGCTGGCCTGAGGACCCTCGGCCGGCTCGCCGAACGCCTTCAGGATGCCCTCGGCGGCCAGTGTCGCCGTCAACGTGCCGTCCCTGACCTGCTGTTCGAGGCCGGGGGCGGCCGCGCGCACCGCCGGGTGGGCGGCGAGCCGGCCGAGCAGTTCGTCCCGGACCATCGACCAGGTCCACCCCACCTGCTGCTCACGGCGCTTCTCGGCGAGCCGCCCGGTGGAGTCGAGCAGCGCCCGGTGCTGCTCAAGCCGCTCCCAGACCAGCTCCAGGCCGGTCGACTCCCGGGCGCTGCAGCTCAGCACCGGGGGAGTCCAGAAGGCGTCCTTGCCGTGCATCAGGCGCAGCGCGCCCGCCAGTTCCCGGGCCGCGGACCGGGCGTCCCGCTCGTGCGGGCCGTCCGCCTTGTTGACGGCGATCACGTCGGCCAGCTCCAGGACGCCCTTCTTGATGCCCTGGAGCTGGTCGCCGGTACGGGCCAGGCTGAGCAGCAGGAAGGAGTCGACCATGTCGGCGACCGCGGTCTCCGACTGGCCGACGCCGACCGTCTCGACCAGGATCACGTCGTATCCGGCCGCCTCCATGACCACCATCGACTCGCGGGTCGCCTTCGCGACACCGCCGAGGGTGCCCGCGCTGGGGGAGGGGCGGACGAAGGCGTTCGGGTCGACGGCGAGGCGCTCCATCCGCGTCTTGTCGCCCAGGATCGAGCCGCCCGTCCGCGTCGACGACGGGTCCACGGCGAGCACCGCGACCCGGTACCCCACCCCCGTCAGCAGGGTGCCGAACGCGTCGATGAACGTCGACTTGCCCACGCCCGGCACCCCGCTGATGCCGATCCGCCGCGCCCGGCCGCTGCGCGGGAGCAGCTCGGTGAGCAACTCCTGCGCCAGCACCCGGTGCTGTGGCCGGGTGGACTCGACGAGGGTGATGGCACGGGCGATCACCGCGCGCCTCCCGTCGAGCACACCCTTCACATAGGCGTCGACATCGATCACAGGTCGTGCCCGAGTTCCGCCGCCAGCCGCTTCACCAGGTCGTGGGCCGCGTCCGGAATCACCGTCCCGGGCGGGAACACGGCCGTGGCACCCATCTCCAGGAGGGTCGGCACGTCCTGCGGCGGGATCACCCCGCCGACCACGATCATGATGTCCGCCCGGCCCTCCTCGGCGAGCTGCTCGCGCAGCGCCGGTACGAGGGTGAGGTGGCCGGCCGCCAGCGAGGACACGCCGACCACGTGGACGTCCGCCTCCACCGCCTGGCGGGCGACCTCCTCCGGGGTCTGGAACAGCGGGCCGACGTCGACGTCGAAGCCGAGGTCGGCGAAGGCGGTCGCGATCACCTTCTGGCCGCGGTCGTGACCGTCCTGGCCCATCTTGGCGACCAGGATGCGCGGGCGGCGCCCCTCGGCCTCGTCGAACGCGTCGACCAGGGCCCGGGTGCGGTCCACGTTCGGGGACTCGCCTGCTTCGTTGCGGTACACACCGGAGATCGTACGGATCTGGCTCGCGTGCCGGCCGTACACCTTCTCCAGGGCGTCCGAGATCTCGCCGACGGTCGCCTTGGCGCGGGCCGCGTGCACCGCCAGCTCCAGCAGGTTGCCGTCGCCGTCCGCCGCCCGGGTCAGCGCGTCGAGCGCGTCCCGGCACGCCGTCTCGTCCCGCTCCGCGCGCAGCCGCCGCAGCTTCTCGATCTGCTGGGCGCGCACCGAGGAGTTGTCGACCTTGAGGACCTCGATCTGCTCGTCGCTGTCCACCCGGTACTTGTTGACGCCGATCACCGGCTGCCGTCCCGAGTCGATCCGGGCCTGGGTGCGGGCCGCCGCCTCCTCCACGCGCAGCTTCGGGATGCCGGCGTCGATGGCCTGCGCCATGCCGCCGGCCTGCTCGACCTCCTGGATGTGCGCCCAGGCCTTGCGGGCGAGGTCGTACGTCAGCCGCTCCACGTAGGCGCTGCCGCCCCACGGGTCGATGACCCGGGTCGTGCCCGACTCCTGCTGGATGAGCAGCTGGGTGTTGCGGGCGATCCGCGCCGAGAAGTCGGTGGGCAGGGCGAGGGCCTCGTCGAGGGCGTTGGTGTGCAGCGACTGGGTGTGGCCCTGGGTCGCGGCCATCGCCTCCACGGCCGTACGCGTGACGTTGTTGAAGACGTCCTGTGCGGTCAGCGACCAGCCCGAGGTCTGCGAATGGGTGCGCAGGGAGAGGGACTTGGTGTTCTGCGGCTCGAACTGCGAGACCAGCTTGGCCCACAGGAGCCGGGCCGCGCGCAGCTTGGCGATCTCCATGAAGAAGTTCATGCCGATCGCCCAGAAGAAGGAGAGCCGGGGCGCGAACGCGTCCACGTCCAGGCCGGCTTCGCGTCCCGCCCGGATGTACTCGACGCCGTCCGCCAGCGTGTAAGCCAGCTCCAGGTCGGCCGTGGCACCCGCTTCCTGGATGTGGTAGCCGGAGATGGAGATCGAGTTGTAGCGGGGCATCCGCTGCGAGGTGTACGCGAAGATGTCGGAGATGATCCGCATCGACGGCTTCGGCGGATAGATGTAGGTGTTGCGGACCATGAACTCCTTGAGGATGTCGTTCTGGATGGTCCCGGCCAGCTTCTCGGGCGGTACGCCCTGTTCCTCGGCCGCCACGATGTACAGCGCGAGCACCGGCAGCACGGCGCCGTTCATCGTCATCGACACGGTCATCCGGTCCAGCGGGATGCCGTCGAACAGCTGGCGCATGTCGTAGATCGAGTCGATGGCCACGCCCGCCATGCCGACGTCACCGGTCACCCGCGGGTGGTCGCTGTCGTAACCCCGGTGCGTGGGCAGGTCGAAGGCGACCGACAGGCCCTTCTGGCCGGCCGCCAGGTTGCGCCGGTAGAACGCGTTGGACTCCTCGGCGGTGGAGAAGCCCGCGTACTGGCGGATGGTCCAGGGCTGGTTGACGTACATCGTGGGGTACGGGCCGCGCAGGTACGGCGCGATGCCCGGGTAGGTCCCGAGGAAGTCGAGGCCCTCCAGGTCACGGCCGGTGTAGAGCGGTTTGACCCCGATGCCCTCGGGGGTCTCCCACAGCGGCAGGTCACCGCCGGCCGCCCGCCATTCCTCGGGGCTGCCGTCGGTGACGGGGGTCCCCAGCTCGATGCCGGAGAAGTCGGGGATTCCCATCAGGACACTCCCATGCGGTCGAGGGTCTCGGACAGCACGGCCACGGCGTCGCAGCCCGCGAAGACGTAGGAGTCGACACCGGCGAACTCGCCCCGGCCCGCGAGGACCACGTGCCGGGCGCCGGCCGCCTTCAGCGATGCGGCGGTCTGTGCGGCCTGTTCGGCGTAGAGCGCGTCGCTGGAGCAGAGCACCGCCTCGGTGGCGCCGCTCTCCTCGAAGCTGCCCTCGGTGACGGGTTCGATGCCGCCGGCCTGGAAGAGGTTGGCGGCGAAGCCGGCGCGGGCGGTGTACGCGGCGGCGGGGCCGAGCGTCGCCAGGTAGATCCGGGGGCGGCTGCCCGTGGCCGCGAGGTGGGCGTCGGAGCGGGCGCGCAGCTCCTCGTACGCCTCGTCGCGGCGGACGCGGGGCAGGCCGCCCGACGGCGGCTCGGGCGCGGGCTCGCGCACGACCGGCTTCTCGGCGAGGAACGGGAACTCGCTGACGCCGGTGACGGGTTCGCGGCGCTTGGCGAGCTTCTTGGAGCGCTCGGCCCAGGTGGTCGCCAGGTCCGTGCGCAGGCGGCCGGAGCGGAGCACGGCCGCCTGGCCGCCGTCCCGCTCGATGCTCCGGAAGAACTCCCAGGCCGCGTGGGCGAGTTCGTCGGTCAGCTTCTCCACGTACCAGGAGCCGCCCGCAGGGTCGATGACCCGGGCCAGGTGGGACTCCTCGATGAGGATCGTCGAGGTGTTGCGGGCGATCCGGCGGGCGAACGCGTCCGGCAGGCCGATCGCGTGGTCGAACGGCAGCACGGTGACGGAGTCGGCGCCGCTCACCCCGGCGGCCAGCGTCGCGACCGTCGTACGGAGCATGTTCACCCACGGGTCGCGGCGGCTCATCATCACCGGCGAGGTGACGGCGTGCTGCACCTGCGCGCCCGCGTCGGCGGCCCCGCTGACCTCGGCGACCCGCGCCCACAGCCGGCGGGCCGCGCGCAGCTTGGCGATGGTCAGGAACTGGTCGGCGGTCGCCGCGTACCGGAACTCCAGCTGCCCGAGGGCCTGTTCGATGCCGAGACCGGCCTCGGTCAGCTCGCGCAGGCAGGCCACCCCGGTGGCCAGCGAGGCACCCAGTTCCTGTGCG
Organism: Streptomyces sp. NPDC001980; assembly: GCF_040296885.1. Classification (NCBI taxonomy): domain Bacteria; kingdom Bacillati; phylum Actinomycetota; class Actinomycetes; order Kitasatosporales; family Streptomycetaceae; genus Streptomyces; species Streptomyces sp. NPDC001980. Next base: position 8,767 of record NZ_JBEOYD010000049.1, read on the forward strand.
GCCGAGCCGCCCGCCTCGTGGTACGGAAGCGCGTCCACGGTCAGCGCGCGCAGGCCCGGGAACTCCGTGGCGCACCGCTTCGCCAGGTCGGCGACGGGAGCGAAGGGGAGGGCGGTACCGGTGCGGGCCTCGTACCCCAGCGGGTCGGCGCCCAGGTTGCCGCGGACCGCTTTGGGGTCGACGCCCTTCTCGTCGTACAGCCGGAACAGCTCGGCCGCCGCCGCCTCGGTGTCCCGGCCGGCGTCCAGGACCACCGGGGCCAGGTCCAGGTAGACGCCGTCGAGGGCGCGGGCGAGGCCGGGCACCGGGATGCCGCCCCGGCCCACGAGCAGCCAGAGCGAGGTGACGCCGTTCTCCAGATCGGTGAGGAGCGCGCCGTCGGGGGCGGCCGTGTGCCGCTGCCGTACGTCCCAGCCGCCCGCGACGCCGCCCTCCGGACGGCCACCGCGCACGTACGGCGCGAAGCCGGGCAGACCGGGGTCGGGGGCGGTGTCGCGCGCCGTGTACAGGGGACGGGTGCGCAGCCCGTCCTCCAGCGTCGTGGACAGGGCGTCCTCGGCGGCCTCGCCCGAGACTTCCCTGCCGGACTTGCGCAGCACACCCTCGACCAGGCGTTGCCACTGCTCTTGCGTCGCGTCAGGGAACTCGGCGGCCAGTGGGAGCCCGTCGTCAGGCAGGACCGTCATGCTCGGATGCTAGGGCAGAGCGCCAAAAGTGCACGGGTGGCAGGGCTGTGACCTTGCCCTCGCCGTGGTTGTGACCTGCGCCTCCCGGGGGTGAAGTGACCGGATTCGTACGGTCAGGGCGTGTCGTCGGCGAGCTCCGGGATCAGTGCGCACAGCGCCTCGCGCTGCTCCGGACCGATGACGTGGCCGACCGCCTGGCCGACCGTCCCGGCGAGCGCGGCGGAGGCGTCCTGGATCTGGCGGCGGGCCTTGTCGGTGAGGGCGACCTCGATGCCCCGCTTGTCGCCGCAGGCGGCCTTGCGGGTGACGAGACCGGCGTGCTGGAGGCAGGCGATCTGGTAGGTGAGGCGGGTCTTGGGGCGGCCCAGGAGCTCGGCGATCCGGGTCATGCGCAGGCCCTCGCGCTCCACTTCGGCCAGCAGGCACAGGATCAGGAACTCGTCGTGGGAGACGTCCAGCGTCTCCTTCACGACCGAGCGCAGCCGCTGCTCCACCGCACCGGTCGCGGCCAGCAGCAGCATCCATGCGCGCAGTTCGGCCGGGAGCAGCCCGCCGCCCGCGTGGGACGGACATTCGGGCAGCTCTGCGGGGTGTTCCTGGTCGGCGGCCATGACATCGAGTCTACCTGTTGTCCAAATTTGGATATTGGGCTAGCGTGCAGTCATCCCTTTAGTCATCCAAATTTGAACCATCAATGGATCGGAGTACGGCCATGACCGTCACCGTGGAAACCGGCCTCTGGCAGCTCGACCCGACCGCCTCCACCGTCGCCCTCCGGCACAAGTCGGTGTGGGGCCTGGTCACCGTCAAGGGCACCTTCACGGGCGTCACCGGCCGGGGCGAGGTCACCGCCGACGGCGCCGCCACCGGCAGCCTGACCATCGACGCGGCCTCCCTGGACACCAAGAACAAGAAGCGGGACGACCACCTGCGCTCGGCCGACTTCTTCGACGCCGGGAACCACCCGGAGATCACCTTCGCGGTGCGCGGCGCCGAGCGGGGCGCGGGCGACGCGGTGCACGTCGACGGTCAGCTCACCGTCCGTGGCATCAGCAGGCCGCAGCAGGTCACCGCGAAGCTGGTCTCGGCGGACGCCGACGGGCTCACGCTGGAGGCGGAGTTCACGGTGGTGCGCGAGGAGTTCGGCGTCACGTTCAACCAGATGCGCATGATGGGCGGCCCGACCACGGTGACCGCCACCCTGCGCTTCACCCGCGCGGCGGCCTGACCTGGCGCCCCGCGGCCTGGCGGACCGTCCGGCTGATCCGCACGTCCTGGCTGGACAGCGTCTGCGGATCCGCGGTGAAGGCGCGCAGCCGGATCCGGGTGCTCGGCTTGACGGGGATGCCGAACCGGCCGTTCGAGGGCTTGAGTTCGACACTCGCCGTGCCGTGCCCGGGGATCGTCGCCGGCCCCCGCACCAGCAGCCAGTACCTGCTCATGCCCTGGCCGGTGGTGAGCGTGTAGTGCGGGGTGAGCGGGACGCTCCCCGTGTTGACCACCTTCAGCGTCATCGCCCTGACCACCTCGGCCTGGTGCCCGGTGCGCCGCAGAGCGGTGATCTCCATCCGCAGCGGCGGCCGGCCGGAGACCGCGAGCGCCGCGCTCACCAGCGCCGGGGTGAGCAGCAGGACGACCGTCACGATCAGGGCGGGGCGGCGGCGGGGTCCGGTCAGCAGGGCCGGGCGCGGCTGCCAGGCGTGCTCGAACTCCGAGAGCGGGGCGGTGACGGCCGCCGCCAGCCACAGCGGGGTCATCAGCAGGTAGTAGCCGTCCTGGGAGCGGGTCGCCAGGAAGAAGGCGAGCCACGGCAGCACGGTCGCGGCCGGCCCGAGACGGCGTACGAAGAGCACGAACAGGCCCAGCAGGGCCGCCGCGAGGAGCATGCTCGCGTGCGAGTACCAGTCGATGCGGTCGCTGCCGTTCGTGTAGTAGAGCGTGATGTCCACCAGGCCCTGGCCGTGCACCACGGCACCCTGGATGAGCGGCAGCGCGATCCCGCGCAGCCAGCGGCCGGGCTCGGACGCGATGAAGTACGTGTTGATCAGCAGCCACACCGTGACGGCCACCCCGGCGATCCGCAGGACCACCAGGGCGGCGGCCCGGCCGCCGAGCTCCCCGCGCCGCACCGCGTAGACGCCGGCCAGCAGGAACGGTGTGACGAACCACGGCAGTTGCTGCGCCGCGCACGCGGCCCCGAGGCACGCGGCCCGCGCGATCCCGGCCGCGCCCAGCCGGCCGCCCTGCCCGATCCGCGGCCAGCGCACCACCACCGGGATCAGCAGCGCCAGGGCGATGACCGCCGGGTAGCCGACCCGGGCGTACGTCGACAGGAAGCCGAAGCCCAGGCAGGACAGCGTCGCCGCCGACCGCCACGGCACCGGGAGCATCCGCCACAGCACGACCGTGCCGGTGATCAGGGCGCCCGCGCACACCGCCGTCGCGGGGGCGCCGTGGTGGCCGAGCCACAGGAACGGGACGGTCAGCAGCGGGGCCAGCGGGGGATAGCCGTACGTGTAGTCGTAGCCGCCGCCTATCGTCGGTGTGAGGGCGACCCCCTTGCTGCCGAACAGCCAGGGCCAGGGCTGTCCGTACACCGGGTGGCCGGCGAGGAGTTCCCTGGCGGCCTGGGTGGTGAGGGCGCCCTCGTCGCCGCCGTTGTGGTTCAGCACCCAGGCACACAGAGCCAGCGCCACCGCCGTGACCAGGACCACCAGGTCGAGGCGGGCCAGCGACCGGGTGCTGCGGACGGTCAGCGTCAGCACGCCGGTCACCAGGATCGAGACGTAGCAGAGGGAGATCAGCGCCGCCAGGACCTGGTGGTGCGTCACCGCCTGCGTCCACACCGACCGGGTACCGATGAACAGACCGATGTCGGCGAGGAGGGTCAGGACCCGGTGCCAGGGGGCCGGGGCTCCGGCATCGCCCGGGGCGGCGGACACCGCCGACTGTGTCCGCCGGTCGGGTGTCACCTGTTGTGTTTCTGCCAAGTGCACGGACCGGACGGTAATCGCGGGCGGTGAGCGGGGCGTCACAGGAGGAGAAGAGTCCGGTGTGAGGGCGGTAAGAAGCCCCCAATGCGCGGCAATCGCCTCAATAGTGACAAGATCACTTCTTTCGTGCGCGGGCACCCGGAAACGCTCCCACCTCGTGTCGGTGTTGGGCCGAACGGGTGACTTGGCGTAAGAATTGGCTGGTGCAGGCATCGAGTGCGAGTCAGGTCAGGGGGAGCCGGTGAGCCGTTACGACGTCACCGATGAACAGTGGGAGGGGCTCGCCCAGGTGGTGCCGCTGCGGGGCCGCGACGCCTGGCCGTCGGCAGTGGACCACCGGGCGCTGCCGGAAGCGGAGACCGAGACGCGCCGCCGTTTCGTCGTCCTGCGGGTCAACGTCTTCGCCGACGCCCGCGATGTCGCCGAGACCCTGATGGCCGGGATACCGGTCCTGCTCGACCTCACCGGCGCCGAGACGGAGGTCGCCAAGCGCGTCCTCGACTTCAGCACGGGCGTGGTCTTCGGCCTGGCCAGCGGGATGCACCGGGTCGACCGCAACGTCTTCCTCCTCACCCCGCCCGGCACGGAGGTCGGCGGGCTGATGGAGGGTGCGGGGGTCTCGGGAGGCTGACGGCCGGTCCGGCGGAGCGGCCGGGCCGGGCCGCAGGACGGCCGGGGCATCCCCCGATCGAAGGAAGAGCGCGTGGGCGGAACGGTTCGGCTGTTCCGCGGAGTCCTACGGTCCGCGTATGGACGTCTCCTCAGCCCCGTCCGCCGGATCCGATCGCTCGGCGGAGCCGGTGCCGCGCGCCCGCCCGGGCCGCCCGGACACCCCGCCTCAGCCCGCACCCCCCGCCCTTCCCGTACCCCCCGACCCCACCCCCCGTCGTGACCCCCGCCCCCGCGTCACCGAACTCCGGCTCTCCGCCTTCGCCCGGCATCGTGGTGCGACCTTTCCCGTCGGGCAGGTCACCCTGTTCGCCGGGCCCAGCGGGAGCGGGAAGAGCGCGGCGCTCGCGGCCTACGAGGCGCTCGCCCGGCTCGGGGGCGGCGCCGCGCTCGCGGAGGTGTTCCCGGCCCCGGGCGCGCTGGTGCCGGAGCGGGCCCGGCCCGACGCGCAGCGGCGCAGGGGGTTCCGCATCGGATGTACGGCCGACGGTGCCGAGGGACCGGTGCGGCTCGACCTCGCCGTGCAGGCCGAGCCGGAACTGCGCATCGTCGGCGAACGGCTGACCGCGGGCGGCCTCGTGCTCCTGGAGACCGCGCTGCGCGACCCGAGCCGCCCGGCCGTGCAGGCCGCCTGGCACACCGCGGGCTCCGCGCCGGTGACCCGGGCGCCGCTCCCCGACGACCGCCTCGGCACCGCCCTGCTGCCGCTGCGCGTCGCCGGGAAGACGGACGGGCAGCGGCAGGTCCTCGCCGCCGCCGAGCAGATGGTCGTCGCCCTGCGGTCGGTGTTCCCCTGTGACCCGCGGCCCGAATGCATGCGGACCCCCGTACGCACCGGCTCCGGCCGGCTGCTGCGCGGCTGCGACAACCTCGCCGACGTCCTGTGGCGCACCCGCGCCGAATGCGGCCGCCGGCACGGCCTGCTCGTCGACGCGGTGCGCACCGGCTGCGCCGGCCCCGTCGTCGACCTGCTCGCCGAACCGCTCGGCGACGGCACGGTACGGGCGCTCCTCGACCGCGGCGACGGCCACCGCACGGAACTGGAGCGGCTCGGCGACGGCGAACTGCGCTACCTCGCCCTCGCCCTGGTCCTCTTCACCGGACCCGGCGTCCTGGCGGTCGACGCGCCCGGCGAGGTGCCCGACGCCATGCGCGGCCTCACCGTCCTCGCCGACGGCTTCGACCGCGCCCTCGACCCGGGCCAGCGCGCCGAACTCCTGCGTACGGCCGTCCTGATGGGCGAACGCGGCCACATCCGGCTCGTCGGCGCGGTGAGCGACGCGTCATGGGCCGAGGGAACGGCGGCGATCACAGTGGTACACCTGGACGCGTGACCGACGAACCCCTCGACGTGGCGGGACTCCGGCGCCGGCTGGCGGAGTTCGCCGCCGCCCGCGACTGGCGGCAGTACCACACCCCCAAGAACCTGGCCTCCGCCCTCAGTGTGGAGGCGTCCGAACTGGTCGAGATCTTCCAGTGGTTGACCCCGGAGGAGTCGTCCCGGGTGATGGCCGACCCCGGCACCGCCCACCGGGTCACGGACGAGGTCGCCGACGTCCTCGCCTATCTCCTCCAGCTCTGCGACGTCCTGGACATCGACCCGCTGGCCGCACTGGCCGCGAAGATCGACCGCAACGAGAAGCGGTTCCCGCCCGTCTGACGGACCGTCGGATCGCCGGAGCGCCCGACCGCCGGGCGGCGCGGGCAAGGAGTACGGCATTCCAATTTAACGCTCAGTATCCAATACCCCGCCCGAATCCGAATTGTTGTCCACAGATTTCCGTCTTCCCCTGGCTCCGCGTCTCAGGAACCCTCACTCTGGGTAGTGAACTACTGAGTGCGGCAAGGCAGTTCGGACCGACGGGGACGGGGCGACGGATGGACGCGATGCGGCTCATCGTGGCGAGCAGACAGGCGCTGGCGCACGGCGCGGGCGTTCCGGAGATGATGACCGAGGTGTGGCAGGCCCAGGCCCTGGCCCAGGCGATCGGCAGCCGGCTGGCCGTATCCGGCCCGCCCGAGCTGCGCGGCGAGGCCCTCGGCCTGACCGAGCTGGCGGGCCGGGGCTGCGGCGTGCTGGGCACCCCCGACCTGGACCCCGGCACCCTGCGCGCCGCCCAGCTCACCGAACTGGACGACGCCCGCCTGACCCTGCTGAGCCTCGGCGGCCTCCTGGCCGAGGCCGGCATCGCGCTGGTCGGCATGGCCAGTGCCGCGGCCGACGAGGCGACGTACTGGCAGTGCATGGAGGCCATCGACGCGGCCGACGAGTCCCGGGACAGGGTCCTGGAGATGCTCCGCAAGCTGGCGGCCCGGGAGGAGGTCCACGACGGCTAGGACGTGTCTCCTAGCCCAGGTCGGCCTCTTCCCTCGGGGGCCGCTGCAGGTCCGCGTCCAGTGCGGAGAGGTCCGCGTTCAACGCCGCCATGAGCTCCTCCATCTGCTGGAGCAGCCCCTTCGGCTGACCGGACGAGGGGCCACCCCGTTGTGGAACGGACTCTTCGGACAAGACGGCCTCCTCGGCCCCCCGGCCCGCCGTCGGCGACGGGCCACGAACGACGCGCGGCGACGGCGACCGTCCGGCGCGGGTGCCGGACGGCCCGGCTCCCCCCACCCAACGATCACCGCACAGGCCGGTCACTGGCCCGCGCCGCCCGGCGGCCCGGCCGTTGACGATATTCACCCGAGGGTGGACGCCCGTGACAGGCGGTGCCGATGCCGTTGACGGGGCGGGGGCCGTGCAGGATAGGTGTATGGACCTTCGTATCTTCACCGAGCCCCAGCAGGGCGCGAGCTACGACACCCTCCTCACCGTCGCCAAGGCCACCGAGGACCTCGGTTTCGACGCCTTCTTCCGGTCCGACCACTATCTGAAGATGGGCGACGTGGACGGCCTGCCCGGCCCCACCGACGCCTGGATCACCCTCGCCGGACTCGCCCGCGAGACCAAGCGGATCCGCCTCGGCACCCTCATGACCGCAGGAACCTTCCGGCTGCCCGGCGTGCTCGCCATCCAGGTCGCCCAGGTCGACCAGATGTCCGGCGGCCGGGTCGAACTCGGCCTCGGCGCGGGCTGGTTCGAGGAGGAGCACAAGGCGTACGGCATCCCCTTCCCGAAGGAGAAGTTCGGCCGCCTGGAGGAGCAGCTGGCGATCGTCACCGGACTCTGGGAGACCAAGCTCGGCGACACCTTCGACTTCCACGGCACCTACTACGACCTCACCGGCTCGCCCGCGCTGCCCAAGCCCGCCCAGGCGCGGATCCCGGTCCTGATCGGCGGCCACGGCGCCAGCCGCACCCCGAAGTTGACCGCGCGGTACGCCGACGAGTTCAACATGCCGTTCGCCTCGGTCGAGGACAGCGAGCGGCAGTTCGGCCGGGTGCGGGCCGCCGTCGAGGCGGCAGGGCGCGGGGCGGACGAGCTGACGTACTCCAACGCCCTCGTGGTCTGCGTCGGCAAGGACGACCAGGAGGTCGCCCGCCGCGCCGCCGCGATCGGCCGCGAGGTCGCCGAACTGAAGGAGAACGGCCTGGCCGGCACCCCCGCCGAGGTCGTCGAGAAGATCGGCCGCTACGCCGAGATCGGCTCCCGCCGCTTCTACCTCCAGATCCTCGACCTTTCCGACCTGGACCACCTGGAGCTGATCTCCGCCCAGGTCCAGCCGCAGCTGTCGTAACCGGCCGGGGTCGCGCATCCGGCCGGCTGTGACACGGCTGTGGCCGGAGCTGTGGCTTCCGTCACAGTCGCCCGGCGTCCGCCCTGATGAGGTGGCCGGATGCGCAGACCCCACCCCCGTCTCCTCGCCCCTGCCGCCGTCCTCCTCCTGGCCACGGCCTGCGGCACGGAGCACACGGCCACCGGCGGTGGAGCCGGCGCGACCGTCCCGGCACCCCGCGCCACCGTCACCGACCCCCCGGTGGACGGCGTCCGGATCACCTCGGTCACCATCCCCGCCGCCTCCCCGACCCCGTCCGCCACCCCGGGCTCGGTGCACGCGGACCGGCTGCCCGGCGACTCCGGCATCTCCGCCGCCTACCAGGTCGGCAACGACGGCGACGAGGCCATGACCTACACCGTGCTCTTCGCCTTCACGACGGACACCGGCGCGGTCATGGACACCACGGAGGTGACCGTGCCCGCGGTCGCGCCGGGCCGCAGCACGACCGGGACCGTCGACCTGGGCACGCTCGCCCCGGGCGCCTCCCCGGTGACCAGGGTGAAGGTCGAGAAGGTCAGCAAGGTCCCCGCCGCCGAGGCACCCGCCAGGACCGGCGCCTGCCCCGCCTCCGGTGTGCGGCTGTGGGCCGACGACGGCGACGCCGCGATGGGCCTGCGCGTCGTCGGACTCCACCTGGAGAACTGCGGAAAGCGGGACTACACGCTCGACGGCTACCCGGAGCTGAGCCTCCTGGACGACGACCGCGAGCCCGTCGACGGCATCCGCATCCTGCACGGCGGCGCCGCCATCGCCACGGGAACCGGCTTCGACGGCCCGCCGACCCCGCTGGTCCTGAAACCCGGCGAGACCGCCCTCTCCGGCCTGATCTGGCGCAACACGACGCTGGCGGGCACGGCGGTGAACGTGCCCTACGTCCGGGTCCTGGCGAAGCCGGGCGCCGCGCCCGTAATGGTCACCCCGGACCTGGATCTCGGGACCACGGGCAAGCTCGGCGTCGGCGCCTGGAAACGGGCCGAGAGCTGAGCGTTCCGCTCGAAGAGCCGCGATGCGTCGTTGTTCGTCCGCGGCTCCGTCGTGGCTGGTCGCGCAGTTCCTCCCCCAGCCTTCGGCCGGGGGACCCCCAGCGCCCCTTTGGGGCGCTGCCCCGCTCGCCCCGGGAGAAATTCCGCGCACCCGCCCCGCGTCCCCAGATACGTTGGAACCGCGAACAAGCGCACGACCAGTGCTTTCGCGCCCTTTCCTGATCCTTTTCGAGGCGACCCACCGTGTTCCTGACGATCACCACCACCGGCACCCCCGAACGCCCCGCGACCGACCTCGGGTTCCTGCTGCACAAGCACCCCGACAACGCGCAGACCTTCACCACCTCGCACGGCATCGCGCACGTCTTCTACCCCGAGGCGGACGCCGGGCGCTGCACGGCGGCGCTGCTCCTGGAGGTGGACGCGGTGGCGCTGGTCCGGCGCGGCAAGGGCAAGGGACGCGGCGGAGCACCCGACGCGGCGCTCGCGCAGTACGTCAACGACCGCCCCTACGCAGCCTCCTCACTGCTCGCCGTGGCGATCGGCAACGTCTTCTCCAGCGCGATGCGCGGCGTGTGCAGGGCCCGCCCCGACGCCCCGGCGCAGCCGAGGCCGTTGCGCGTCGAGGTGCCCGCGCTGCCCGCCCGCGGCGGCCCCGACCTCGTACGGCACCTCTTCGAGCCGCTCGGCTGGACGGTGACCGCCGAACCGGTCGCCCTGGACACCGAGTTCCCGGAGTGGGGCGACTCGCCCTACGTCGGGCTGGTCCTGGAGTCCGAGGCGCTGACCCTCTCCGAGGCGCTGCGCCACCTCTACGTCCTGCTCCCCGTCCTCGACGACGCCAAGCACTACTGGGTCTCCTCCGAGGAGGTCGACAAACTGCTGCGCGCGGGCGAGGGCTGGCTGCCCGGCCACCCCGAGCAGAAGCTCATCACCAGCCGCTACCTCTCCCGCCGCTGGTCGCTGACCCGGCAGGCGATGGAGCGGCTGGAGCTGGTACGGCTCGCCGAGTCCGACGACAGCGAGGTCGAGGAGATCGACAACGCGGTCGAGGAGGAGACGGAGACCGAGGAGAAGCCGACCCCGCTCGCGGTACAGCGCCGGGAGGCGATCCTCGACGCGCTCAGGCGCTCCGGCGCCGCCCGCGTCCTCGACCTCGGCTGCGGCCAGGGCCAGTTGGTGCAGGCGCTGCTGAAGGACCCGTCCTTCACGGAGATCGTCGGCGTCGACGTGTCGATGCGGGCGCTCACCATCGCCTCCCGGCGGCTCAAGCTGGACCGCATGGGGGAGCGGCAGGCCGCCCGCGTCAACCTCTTCCAGGGCTCGCTCGCCTACACCGACAAGCGGCTCAAGGGGTACGACGCCGCCGTGCTCAGCGAGGTGATCGAACACCTCGACCTGCCGCGGCTGCCCGCCCTGGAGTACGCCGTGTTCGGCGCCGCCCGCCCGCGCACGGTCCTCGTCACCACCCCGAACGTCGAGTACAACGTCCGCTGGGAGACCCTCCCCGCCGGCCACACCCGGCACGGCGACCACCGCTTCGAGTGGACCCGCGAGGAGTTCCGCGCCTGGGCCCACCGGGTCGCCGAACTCCATGGCTACGAGGTCGAGTTCACCCCCGTGGGCCCGGACGACCCCGAGGTCGGCCCGCCGACCCAGATGGCCGTTTTTGACATAAGCACGGCCACCGTACGCGTCGCGAAGGAGGCGAAGGCGGCATGACCGAGACACAGCGCACCGGACGGGTCCTCCCCGTCACCGACCTCTCCCTGGTCGTCCTCGTCGGCGCCTCCGGCTCCGGCAAGTCCACCTTCGCCCGGCGCCACTTCAAGCCGACCGAGATCATCTCCTCCGACTTCTGCCGGGGCCTGGTCTCCGACGACGAGAACGACCAGAGCGCCACGAAGGACGCCTTCGACGTCCTCCACTACATCGCAGGCAAGCGCCTCGCCGCCGGCCGCCGCACGGTCGTCGACGCGACCAGCGTGCAGCAGGAGTCCCGGCGCCAGCTGATCGACCTGGCCAAGCAGTACGACGTGCTGCCCATCGCCATCGTCCTCGACGTGCCCGAGGAGGTGTGCGCCGCACGCAACGCGGCCCGCACCGACCGCGCCGACATGCCCCGCCGGGTCATCCAGCGCCACATCCGCGAACTCCGCCGCTCCCTGCGCCACCTGGAGCGCGAGGGCTTCCGCAAGGTGCACGTCCTGCGCGGCGTCGAGGAGATCGAGTCGGCGACCGTCGTCACCGAGAAGCGGTTCAACGACCTGACCCACCTCACCGGCCCCTTCGACATCGTCGGCGACATCCACGGCTGCGCGAGCGAACTGGAGTCCCTGCTCACCAAGTTGGGCTACACCGACGGCGTGCACCCGCAGGGCCGTACCGCGGTCTTCGTCGGCGACCTCGTCGACCGGGGCCCGGACAGCCCCGGCGTGCTGCGCCGCGTGATGTCGATGGTCGGGTCGGGCAACGCCCTGTGCGTGCCCGGCAACCACGAGAACAAGTACGGCCGTCACCTCAAGGGCCGCAAGGTCCAGCACACCCACGGACTCGCCGAGACCATCGAGCAGATGGACGGCGAGAGCGAGGAGTTCCGGGCCCAGGTACGGGAGTTCATCGACGGACTGGTCAGCCACTACGTCCTCGACGGCGGGAAGCTGGTCGTCTGCCACGCCGGGCTGCCCGAGAAGTACCACGGCCGCACCTCCGGCCGGGTCCGCTCGCACGCGCTGTACGGCGACACCACCGGCGAGACCGACGAGTTCGGCCTGCCCGTGCGCTACCCGTGGGCCGAGGACTACCGGGGCCGCGCCGCCGTCGTCTACGGCCACACCCCGGTCCCGGAGGCGACCTGGCTGAACAACACCATCTGCCTGGACACCGGCGCCGTCTTCGGCGGCAAGCTGACCGCGCTGCGCTGGCCGGAGCGGGAGCTGGTCGACGTACCGGCCGAGCGGGTCTGGTACGAGCCGGCCCGGCCGCTGCAGACCGAGGCGCCCGGCGGCCAGGACGGACGTCCGCTGGACCTGGCGGACGTCCACGGGCGCCGCGTCGTCGAGACCCGGCACCAGGGCCGGATCGCGGTCCGCGAGGAGAACGCGGCGGCCGCCCTGGAGGTGATGAGCCGCTTCGCGGTCGATCCGCGCCTGCTGCCGTACCTGCCGCCGACCATGGCCCCGACGGCCACTTCGCACGTCGAGGGCTATCTGGAGCACCCGGCGGAGGCCTTCGCCCAGTACGCCGCGGACGGGGTCGCCCGGGTGGTGTGCGAGGAGAAACACATGGGCTCGCGGGCGGTGGCGCTGGTGTGCCGGGACGCGGAGGTCGCCCACAAGCGCTTCGGCGTCGCCCCCGGCCCGACCGGCTCCCTCTACACCCGCACCGGACGCCCGTTCTTCACCGACGAGTCGGTGACCGAGGAGATCCTCGGCCGGATCCGCGCCTCCATCGACGCGGCCGGTCTCTGGGACGAACTCGCCACCGACTGGCTCCTGTTGGACGCCGAACTGCTGCCCTGGTCGCTCAAGGCCTCCGGGCTGCTGCGCACCCAGTACGCGGCCGTCGGCGCCGCCTCCGGCGCGGTCTTCCCGGGTGCGCTCGCCGCCCTGGAGCGCGCGGCGGGGCGCGGTGTCGCCGTCGGCGAGCTGCACGACCGGCAGCGCGAACGCGCCGCCGACGCGGCCGCGTTCACCGACGCCTACCGCCGCTACTGCTGGACCACCGAAGGCCTGGACGGAGTGCGCCTCGCCCCGTTCCAGATCCTCGCGGTCCAGGGCCGCAGCCTCGCCGCGCTCCCGCACGACGAGCAACTCGCCCTCCTGGACCGGCTGGTGGAGCACGACCCCACCGGCATGCTCCAGACCACCCGCCGCCTGCACGTCGACACCGGCGACCCGGAGTCGGTACGGGCCGGCGTCGACTGGTGGCTGGAGATGACCGGCCGGGGCGGCGAGGGCATGGTCGTCAAGCCGGCCGGCGCGGTGGTCCGCGACCCGCAGGGCCGGCTGGTCCAGCCCGGCATCAAGTGCCGGGGCCGGGAGTACCTGCGGATCATCTACGGCCCGGAGTACACCCGCCCCGACAACCTCACCCGGCTGCGGGGCCGCTTCCTCAACCACAAGCGGTCCCTGGCGATCCGCGAGTACGCCCTCGGCCTGGAGGCCCTGGACCGCCTCGCGGACGGCGAGCCGCTGTGGCGCGTGCACGAGGCGGTCTTCGGGGTCCTGGCCCTGGAGTCGGAGCCGGTGGACCCGCGGCTGTGAGCGCGAGTCCCCGGCCGGCGGGAGGGTGAGCGCCCACTCTCCCGGACCTGCGCGTGAACTCCTTCGTGCGGGGCGCGAGTTTTGCATGCCGGGTTGCGGCGGCCTGGATAGGCCGGGAGCCGCCGTGCTACGTTCGCTGGCCAGTCAGTTGTACCGGCTCATGGGGGAAGGTCGGTGGAGACAGCGGCAGGAATGGGCGAGTTCGGGCGCGTGCCGGGAAGGGACCTGCTGTTCCGTCTGACAGAGGCGCTGTGTGAGCTGAGCTGTCTGGAGGACCAGGCCGAGCGAGTGGCCTTTGCCAGGGTGCTCTCGGACGAGCTGGACGTGCGGGTCGACCTGCGCGGCCGCAAACAGCGCGAGGATGTCGTCGCGCTGGCACGAGCAGCGTTGAACGCACCCGAGGGCGATCGCGTGCTGATCGACGTGGTGGCGGTCTTCGAGGGCTCCGAGGCCGCAGCGGAACTCGAGCAGTTGCTGGTCATGCTGGGCCGGAGCAGCCTCTCGCCGTCGCTGCCCGGTCCACTGACCCGGCGGGACACGGAATCCGCGCTCGTGCTTCTGGATGCTGTCAAGGAGAAGCTGTCCGCGATTCGATTACGGGACGGGCTCGCCGCCGAGTTGCACCAGGACCTGCCCATCGGCCTCTCCTCTCGTCAGCTCTTCGTGTTTGTGGCGGAGCTGAATGTGCAGCCCGACGGGATCCCGCCTGCGGTGCTGCTCATGGACCAGGCGGCTGAGCTGGTGCGGGACCCGGGCTGGCGGCACGCCCTGTCCGTATGGGCGGACGGGTGGGCGGAGCGCGGTGGGCTGCTCGGCGTCCTCGCCCACCGCCGGACCCGCCGGGCGGACACCACTGCCGACCCGACGATCCCCCGATGCCTGGTCGTGGCCGTCGAGCCGGCCAGGGACGGCTCCGGGGACGTCGTCGTCCGCCCCTGGACGAACACGGTTCCGGGACACTGGCAGCCCCAGCAGGCCGACCCCGAGACAACCACCCTCGAAGGCCTCGGTCAGGCCGTCGAACGTGCTCTGCGACGGGCGCTGCGGTTTGCCGGCGGCACCGAAGGCTCCTTGCACGACCGCAGCGAACCGACGCCCTACGTCGAGTTCGTTCTGCCCTACGACCTGCTGAACCACGATGTGGCCGGCCTGGCCGTCCGGTCGGGGGACGGGAACCCGCTGCGTCTGGGTCTGAAGTACGGAGTCCACCTGCGCAGCCTGGAGCGGATGCGCACCGACGACGTTCTGGTCCGGGCGCAGTGGCGCGAACGGTGGCACACACTGCAGCACCAGGGCATCACGGTCCACGGCTGGCGGGCCTCCGATCCCATGGGACTGGACGCCTGGCAGGCCACCCTCGCCGCCGAGCCGAGCTGTACGGCCGCGGTGCTCGACGCCCCAGACGGCGGGACCGCGACGGGGGCGCTCAAGGCGGCCATCGCGGAGGGGATCGGGCTCGCGGTCTGGGATCGCAGAGGCGAGTTCCCGGAGGAGCGGCGGGAAGTGGTGTCGGCCGTGTTCGCGGCCGTCCAGCAGTCGGCCCGGCTTCCCGCGGTCATTCACGAACTCAGACGCAGGGCCGAACTCAACGTGGCCGGACCGCAATTGGTGAGCAGGCACATCGCCTTCTTCTGGGACGACCCGAATCGGCTGGTGGACGTCCAGACCGCCGACTAGGGCCTTGAAGAGAGCCGAGGCATTGGGTACGCCGACAGCATGCAGTCCACCGACAGTGAGGAGACCGCGGTATGAGCGGGCCGGAAGCGGCGGCAGGAGAGGGCTGGCGCGTCTTCCACGCCACCGGAGCCACCCCGCGCGGGGCACTGCCGCGTCTGCACGTAGCACCACCGTGGCGCCGGTTCCGCGGCGAACCGGCACAGCCCCAGCCACCCGACGACGAGCAGGCTGCGCTGCGCCGCCTGGGTGTCGTCGATGCCATACCACAGCTGGACCCGGGCAGTATCGACATCGTCAACGCCGCCCTGTTGCTGCGCCGCCCGCTCCTCGTGACCGGCGCACCGGGCGTCGGCAAGTCCACGCTGGCTTACCTGATCTCCCGCGAACTGGGCCTCGGTCGAGTTCTGGAATGGAACATCGTCAGCCGGACGACTCTGCGCGACGGCCTCTACTCCCACGACGCGCTGGGCCGAGCCCAGGCGATCGCCGCCTGGCGGGCCGGGCTGCCCCCGGCTGCGACGGACCGCCCCGACGCACGGTCCGAGGAGAGCCAACCGTCCCCGGCCCTTGGCGACTTCATCACCCTCGGAGCCCTCGGTACCGCGCTGCTGCCGTACGAGCGCCCACGCGTGCTCCTCGTCGACGAACTCGACAAGAGCGACATCGACCTGCCCAACGACCTTCTGCACGTTCTGGAGAACGGCAGCTACGAGATCCCGGAACTGGTGCGGGACGCTGGGCAGAGCGCGCGGGTGCACATCGGCGATCCTGGAGGTTTCGCAGAGGTGCGGCAAGGGCGGGTGGAGTGCAGGGAGTTCCCCATCGTGGTCATCACGAGCAACGGGGAGCGGGAGTTCCCGGCCGCGTTCCGCAGGCGCTGCCTTCCGCTGGAGATGCCCATGCCGACGCGTGAGCAACTGCTCGCCATTGTGGAAAGCCAGCTTCGGGTGCGGCCCCCCGATGCCGAGGAACTCGTCGATCACTTCGTCCAACTCGTTAACGACGGCGGGACGCATTCGCTGGACCAACTCCTCAACGCCGTGCAGTTGACCAGTGCCGGCACCTTCCTGACCGACGCGGACGGGCGCAAGCTTCTGGACATGGTGCTCCGCGACCTGGCGAAGGGCCGCTGAATGGACGGCACGCCCCGGGAGCGTGCGCCCGGCGCCGGCCGTGACGACTCCGGGCCGGACACCAGCGTGCGTCCGGTGCCCGAGACATCACCGGTCGGCCCGGCCTCCCGGGAAGTGGTTCCGCACTGGGAGGAACTTGCCGATGCCGTCTGGCTGAGCGCCCACTGGGCCCGAGCGGGGCGCCCCACTGCGGCGGACACGCCTACCGGGCCGACGGGTCTCGGTCAGGGAGCCGACCGAACCGTGGTGTCCTCGTCATCCCCTGCCCCGTCGGACGGACAGCCCCCGTCGTTGGACAACGAGAGCGCCGTACCGCAGCCCTTGTTCACTCCCGACCCGGATGGACCGGACCGGATATGGCTCGGGCGCCCGACGCTGAGGCGGGCGGAGCGCAGCAGGTACGCGGCGAACCGACGTTCCGCCGGGCTGGCTCGCGCTCTGCACCGGCTGGCGCGACAGGTGCCGTCCCGCGACGCCGTGCAACTGGACGAAGAGGTCACCGCCGAGCGAGGCCTCCTCGACGAACTGTGGATGCCATGGTTCAGACCCGCCGATGCCACTGCCTTCGACCTGGTCATCCTCGTCGACGACGCTCCCACCATGACCGTCTGGGGTGACGAGACAGCCGACCTGTCTGCCGCCGCCGAACATTCCGGTGCCTTCCGGGCCGTGCGTACCGTGAAGGTGGACGTACCGGAGGCCGGAAGGCCGAGGCTGCGTTGGGGCACCTCACGGGTGACGGCGGATCCCGGCGAGATCCTCAACGGAAGAGGGGACCGCATCTTCCTGGTCGTCACCGATGGCCTGCGGCACGGCTGGGCCGGGCCTGCCGCCGACCGCCTATTGGACCGTCTGGGCCGGTCCGGCCCCACGGCTGTGGTGCACCTGCTGCCTCCGCATCAGCGTCACCGCTCTTCACTCCATCCGTACCAGGTCGCCCTGGAGGCGGGCGGATTCGGGGTGCCCAACAAAAGTCTCGCCCACCGGCCGCCGCTCGGGGGCCCTGATCCCCTGCGACCGCTACCGGATGTGGACGACTCCGCTCTCCTCGTGCCAGTCCTCTCTCTCAAACCCGGGTCTGTCTCCGCGTGGGCCGATCTCGTCACCGGGGACCGGGGGGTACGTCGTGATCTGCCTGTTCTCCTGGCGGGTACCCAGGCACACGCCGTGCCGTCGCCCGGCCTGCATGCTCCTTGCTCCCCACGCGCAGCCGTGCGCCGGTTCCTGACTCTGGCCAGCCCGGCCGCGCGCCGCCTGGCCACCCAACTGGCCGTCATCCCGTTTGACTTCGGACTCATGGAACAACTGCGGCGGCGCACGATGCCGGACACCGGACCCGAGCACCTCGCCGAGATACTGATGGGCGGGCTCATCGATTGGGGTGACGGCGCGACGGGCACGCCCGACTTCGCTGATGGTGTCCGCGAGGCGCTGCTGGCCACCACCACGCGCAGCCAGCTGGCCCGTACGGTAGGTGTGGTCAGCGAACTGCCCGCAGCCGGTGAACGGGGCGTCGCCCTGCGCGCCGCTCTGCGCAATCCGACCGTGGCCGCATTGCCCGAGCCGGCCGAGCGTGGCTGGGTCCGCAGTGAACTGGCCGTCATGCGGGCGCTGGCGGGACCTTACTCAGATCGAGCACGGCGCATCGAAGCGGATCACGGGCCCAAGAGCGGGCCGGACGGCGGCCGTCGAACGCCGCAGCCGACCATCGCTCCGGACCGCGCCGCGACCCCATCCGAACCGATCGACTCTGCGACGGAGGCACGGCCGGGCATGAACAGGCAGTCGGCGGCAACGCCAGCTCTTCTGGTGAACGTTCCCCTGCGGAACACGACGTTCGTCGGCCGTCAGTCGCTGTTGGGGGCCGTGGAGGATCAACTGGGTGCGCAGGACACCGCGGCCGTCCTGCCGCACGCACTGCACGGTATGGGCGGGGTCGGCAAGTCCCAGCTGGCGCTGGAGTATGTCTACACGCATCAGCACGACTACAAGGTGATCTGCTGGATCCCCGCCGAGCGCGAGAGCCTCGTCCTCGCGGGGCTGGCGACGTTGGCGGTTCACCTGGGCGTCGCTTCGACCGAGCGGGACAGCGTGGGCGTACCGGCCGCGGGGACGGCCGTGCCCGCGGCTCTGGAGGCGCTGCGCAGCGGGGTGCCCTACGACAACTGGCTGCTGGTGTTCGACAATGCCGAAGACGTGGAGATGGTGCGCGGTTATTTCCCGCCCAACGGCCCAGGGAAGATCATCGTCACCTCCCGGAACCGGGCCTGGGAACGTGTGGCCACCCCGCTGCCGGTGAACGTCTTCGAGCGACGCGAGTCCGTCGAACTCCTCCAGAAGCGCTCGCCCGACCTGTCGGCCGAGGAGGCCGACCGGTTGGCCGAGGCTCTCGGCGATCTCCCCCTTGCTGTGGAACAGGCCGGAACCTGGCACGCCGTGACGGGCATGCCGGTTCACGAGTACCTGGAACTGCTCGCGCAGCGCAGTCCGGAGGTGCTCGAACTCGATCCGGCTCCTGACTACCCGGTCTCCGTTGCCGCTGCGTGGGACGTCTCGTTGGAGCGGCTCCGGGAGAGCAACCCGGGAGCCCGCCAACTCCTCGACATCTGCGCGAGCATGGCCCCCGAGCCCATCCCACGGTCCATGTTGCGGGGCAACCGCGGCATCACCATCACACCCGAGATCGACCCGTTGCTGCGCGAATCCATCAAGCTGAACCGTGCCGTGCGCGATCTCAGCCAGTTCTCGCTGGTCAAGGTGGATCCGCGCTCCGACACCTTGCAGATGCACAGGCTCCTGCAGACGGTGCTGCTCGCCAAGCTGAGTCCCGAGGCCCGGGAGCTGAGTCGTGACGCGGTGCATCAGCTGCTGTCCGTCGCCAAACCGGGGCCCTACGGATCCTCGCTGGAGTGGCGCGCCTACCAGGCACTCTTGCCTCACATCCTCACCTCACAGGCAGTGACGAGCACCGACTCCTATGTGCGCGACCTGGTCCAGGACACGGTGTGGTTCCTCTACTACTGGGGTGACCACGCCGGTGCCGTCGATTTCGCGCGGGAGGCCTGGAGTACCTGGCTTGCGGCCTCCGGAGAGGAGAACATCCACGTCATCCGCATGACGAAGAGCCTGTCCTTCCTGCTGCGTCAGGTCGGTCAGGTCCCCGAGGCCATCACGCTCAGTGAGAAGGCACTGGAGGTGTCACGCCGGACGGAGGTCGAGCCCGAGGAACTGATCGACTCCCTCTCCGACCTGGCGGACGCTCATGGCTACCAGAGCCGTTTCCAGGAGGCGAATGAACTCGGTCAGGAAGCCACCGAACTGGCCCGCTCCCTGTTCGGACCCGACGACCCCATCACACTCCGCGCCACCCACGCCTGGGGCGTCGCCCTGCGCCTGTGCGGCCGGTTCACGGAGGCGCTTCGGCTGGACCAGGAGAACGTCCGGCAGCGTGAGCTCCTCTTCGGCCCGGCGAACTTCTTCACTCTCAACTCACTCAATGCCCTCGTTCTCGACACGCTGGAGGCCGGCGACCACCCGGGCGCCCGCGACTTCCAGGAGGACGTCCACCGGCGGGCGCGTACCGCGCTCGGTGAGAGAAATCCGCTCTCCATGCGTATAGCCCGCACCCTTGCGGTGTGCCGACGGCGAGAAGGAGCCCTCGAAGAAGCCGCCGACCTCTCCGAGTGGACGTTCCGCAACTTCGTCGCCCGCTATGGACCGGACCACTTCGACTCACTGCAGACGGCGAGCAACGTGGCCGTGGACCTTCGGCTGGCCGGGAACCTCGAGAGCTCCCGTCAACTGGCGGAGGACACGTTGCGGCGTTACCAACAGCGACTCGGCCCGGACCACGCGTACACCCTGCTGACCAAGGCCAACCTGGCTGCAACCCAGCGTGCGGCCGGTGCCCTGGACCAGGCGCAGGAACTGGAGGACGACGCGGCCCGAAGGCTCGTGGAGACGGTGGGACCACGTCATGTCATGACCTTGACCGTCGCCATAGGCCGGGCCAACACGGCTTACGGACGCCTGGACTTCGAGCTGGCACATGAGATCGACGCCGGCAACCTTCCGCTGCTCGCCGAGGTCGCGGGCGCTGAGCACCCCCTGACTCTGTCGTGCACGGCCAACCTCGCCCTCGACCTGCGTGGCCTGGGCCGTGGCGCGGAGGCGGACGAACTGGAGCGCAGGGCGGTCGACGGTTTCGGGCACGTGGTTCGTGCCGGACACCCGTGGCTTGTCGCCGCTCGCCGTCGCCGCCGTATCGAATGCGACCTTGCTCCTCTTCCGGTCTAGACGAGACCGCGATGACAGACATCGGGAAGCAGGGGCTTCCCCAGCCGAGAGAGAGGGCCTATGTCGACGGTTGTCCTCATCCACGGGACCGGGGTGCGCCGATCGGGTTTCTCCGCGCTGGCGGGACAGGTGACGGCCGGACTCACCGCGGTCCGCGACGGATTGCGCTTCGTGCCCTTCTACTGGGGTGGCACGCACGGAGCCAGGCTCGCGGCCGGGGGAGCCAGCCTCCCCCCGGAGGCGGGCGCCGACCGCGGGACAGGGCAACTGCCTCTCGCACCGGCCGCCGACGATGATGTGGCCGCCTGGTCGGTACTCTTCGCCGACCCCGACGCCGAACTGGCCTTGGCGGCTGCAGGAGCGCGGCACGCCGTCGAGCGGCCACCCGGATCGGTACTCCCGGAACAGCACATCCAGGAACGCCTGAGCGCCTTGGCGGTTCACAGCGGTGACATCGTGGCCGGGCAGGCGGCCGCTCTCGCACAGGCCGCGTCTCTCCTCAGCGCCAACCCCCTGCTCGGCCCGGCGGCCGAGGTCCTCGAACCGGACGACCTCGCGGTCACCGTCGCCCGGTCGCTGGTCGCCAGGATGATCGCCATGGCCCTCGACTCCGGCGACCCTGTCCTGCCGGACGGTCGTGGCCGCGAGGACCTGGTCGACCGAGCCGCACAGTATCTCGGCGCTTCCGCGCAGGGCAGTGAACGCGGCCTGCGTACGCGCTTGTTGCGGGCAGCGGGGTCCGTTGCGTCCAGGGCTGTGGTACGGCGTCGTCACGCTCTCACCCAGGCAGCACATCCGGCAGCCGGAGACGTACTGCGTTATCTGTGCCGGGGTGAACCCGTCCGCGCCGACCTGCGCGCGCTGGTGGCCGACCTCGAACCCCCGGTGGTACTGATCGGTCACAGTCTCGGCGGCGTCATTGCGCTCGACACCCTGATTGGCACGCCGTTGCCGCAGGTCAGGCTCCTGGTGACGGTGGGCTCGCAGGGGCCGTTCCTGTACGAGTCCGGCTCCCTGCCCTCGCTCACCCACCCCGAACCGCTGCCATCCCACTTCCCCGGCTGGCTGAACGTATACGACCGGCGCGACGTGCTGAGCTATCTTGGCGCAGGCCTCTTCCCCGGAAGCGTCACCGACGTGGCGGTCGACAACGGGCAACCCTTTCCCGCCGCGCACAGCGCCTACTGGACGAATCCGGCTCTGTACCGGCTGATCGCGGAGTGTCTGCCATGAGCGGCTCGGATCACACTCCGCCGGTCGTCGACCCCACCCGGGTACATGCCCTGATCGTCGGCATCGAGGCGTACGAGGCCGGACCCGCCTGGGACTTGCCCGGCCCCGCACGCGACGCCGTCGCGTTCCACAGGCTGCTCCGGGCGGCCGGAGTGCCGGACGCCCAGTTGCACCTCCACCTGTGCCCGTTGCCGGTCTTCGAGGCGGGCGTACGGCACCGCCCCGCCGACCAGGCCACGCTTCGGCGCACCCTGGTACGCGAACTGCCCACCGCTCGAGGCGAGATCCTGTGGGTGTGGTGGGGTGGGCACGGTGTCCTCGACCGGGCGGGACACCTCCGCCTGTTCTGCGCGGACGCCACCACCGACGACAAGGTCTCCATCGACCTGGGGTCCGCTCTCGCGCGGTACGCCAGTGACGCCGTCCCCGGCCTGGCCGAGCAACTGTGGATCGTGGATGTGTGCGAGACGTTCGAAGAGGCCCTCGCCTTTCGTGATCCGCTGCCGTCCGAGGGCCTTCCCACAGGTCGGCGCACCTTCACCCATCGGCAGACCCTGCTGCGGGCGTCGGGGCGCGGGAGACGAGCGGCCAACGACCCGGTGCGGGCCACCGGCCTCCTCTCGGAAGTCCTTCTCGACCTGTTGGCGGGCCGCGCATCCGTGTTGCCCGCGATCCCTGACACGGAGGAACTGTTCACCGCCGTACGGGAGCGGATCTCGGTGCTACGGGAATCCGGACGGACCCAACAGCAGCCCGAGATGGAACTCCGCAGTCCTGAGCGCACCGAGACCGTACAGGGGGCGGTTGACGGACCGCCGCAGGAACAGCGACCGGATTCTCCGCTGGGACGCGCGGTAAAAGCGCTGCTCGCCTATCCGCTGATGGACGACCCCGCCGAACGACAGACCGTCGTGGCCGCGTTGGATCCCTCGATCGTGGGGACATTGCCCCGCCACAGCAAAGCGCGTACCGACGCCACCGGGATCCTCTCGGCGCTCGCCCGCCGCCGTCCGGAGTCGCTGTGGGAGCTGTACGACGCCGTGTCGTCCCTCGACGACGACCCCGAACGAAAGTCCGAACTCGCGGCAGCGCTGCACCATTTGACCCACGCGCCACGACCTGGCGGGGGCACCGGCCGCCGTGTGCAATGATCTGGCGGTCGCCGGGCCTCACACAAAACCGGCCACCTCATGTGCCACCATGAACCACGAAGGGGGGAGACACCTTGGAACAGTGGACCGCTGTGCACGATGCCGAAGCGGCTGTCCCCGAGCCGGCCCCCGTTGCCGGTAGCCGTGCCTGGGAGTCGGATCTCGCGGATGTCGCGTCGTGGCCCTTGACTTCCGTGGACGGCCTGGCGCCGCTCCCGCCGACCGCGCGTCTGCTCACCGAGGTCCTCCGCGCCCGCAGCAGCATGCGGGGCGGGGGCGAGGGAGGCCCCGGCGGCGCCCGGGCCGAATAGAGTGCCTGGTGCAGCAGCCCTGACGAGCTTTCTTTGTGCCCCGGCTCCTTGATGCCCGAACCCGCGACTGGAGGTCCTGGTTCATGACCGGCGAGCCCCGCCAGGCCCCGTTCCGCATGGCTGAGCGGCTGTTCGCGGAACTGGCCGCCGGAGGCGGCTCCCCGGAGGCGGTCGGCTTCCTGGAGCGCGGAGAGCGGGCGCGTCGGCTGTTGCTCCTGCGCACGCTGTTGGATGGGCTCGGCCCGGTGCCCACGCCGTTGTCCTCGGCCTCCGAGGCCTGGCGTGTTCTCAAAGATGCGGCCGAGCGGGCGCCAGGACCGGTCGACGGCCTGCTGCTCGCCCCGGCGACCGGCGGCTGGATTGCCCACCTGCTGCGGCGGCTGCACGGCAGCGCGGAAGGGCCGCCGCTGTGGGCGGAGGCCGGGTACTTGTGTTCCCTGGCGATCTCGGCGGCGCTGCTGGCGGGCACGGAGGCGGACCTCCTGGTCCCGCTCACGGACGGCGCGCTACGGCTGCCGGGCCTGGGGATGGCTCGGCTGGCCGGGGGAGAATCAGGCGTGTCGGTCGGTCGGGCCCGTGCCGGGCGAGGGGAGCTGACCCTCGAATGCGGGACGGCCGAAGTCCCCTCGACTCCGGCCCCCCTGACGATCCGTCCGGCCACGGCACCGCTGACGGGCACGGGGAGTCACCGGACGGCCCCGGCCCCCTCCTGGCTGCCTCTCCGCACGCTCACCCACTTCACCCCTTCCGGTCCCGTCGCCATCCCCCTCGATGACCTTGACCCGTACCGCGACCTCGACGACCCGCTGCCGCCCACCCGGCTCGATCATGCGGAGGCCGAGGCCTGGCAGCGGTTGTTCGAGGAGGCTGCCGTGGTGCTGGGGGAGTCGGGCGGCACGGGGCCGGGGCGGCTCGATCCTGCCCGGATCCGCGCAGTGGTGCCCTTCGGTCGCACCAGCATCCAGCCGCCCGCCTCACCGACCGTCCAAGTCTCCGCGTCCAGCGGGGACGCCTTCGGTGCGATGGTGATCGCCCGCCCCTCCTCGGCCTTCGCCCTCGCCGAAACCCTCGTCCACGAGTTTCAGCACAGCAAACTGGCCGCTCTCCTCCATCTCTTCCCGCTGATCGACGACGACCGGGAGGAGCGTTACTACGCCCCGTGGCGCGCCGACCCGCGACACCTCACCGGTCTGCTGCACGGTGCCTACGCCTTCACCGGAGTCGCGGGCTTCTGGCGGGACCGCCTCTCCTCTGCGCCGGACGCCGGGGCGGCCGAGACCGCCGGCTACCACTTCGCGCTGCGCCGCCTGCAGAGCCGACTCGTCGTACGCACCCTGCTGACCAGCGGACGTCTCACCCTGCAGGGCCGGGCTTTGGTGACCGGGCTTGCACGTACTCTGGACGGCTGGCTGCGTGAGTCCGTCCCACCGGCCGCCCTTCGCCGGGCTCGTACAGCGGCCGCACTGCACCGCACCGAGTGGCGACTGCGAAACGTCGTGCCGACGCCGGGTTCGGCGTACCCGGCGGAAGGCCCCCGTCTCCGTCCCGACCGCACCACATGGCCGGACGTGCGCACCCATGTGTTCGCCACCCGGCCACCGGCGCCGCACACCGCCGACGAGCACCTCGCTGCCGGTGATCCCGCTGGTGCTCTGTCCCGCTACACCGACGCCCTGGCCGCCGACCCCGCCGAACCGCACGCCCTGGCCGGCTGGATGGTCGCCCGCGCCACGCTCCACCCCGGCCGCACAGCCCGGCATATGCTGGCCCGCCCGGAACTTCTCCAGCCGCTCCCCAGCAGTTGACCCTCAGGTCACCAGCCGCAACCGCCGCGCGCACGCCCCCACCCGGACCGTCTGCCCCCACGTCAGCTCCAGGGCGTCGGTCTCGATGCCGTCGCCGAAGGCGATCAGGCGGTCCGACTCGACCGTGAGGGTCAGGGCCGCCGAGGCCGTCAGCTCGCCGGCGACCAGGGAGGTCCCGGTCGCCGGCGAGGGCCAGGCCTCCCGGACGAACCAGAGGAGGCGGTCCTCCGAGGGGGCGGGCAACGGGAGCCGGGCGCCGCGCTCCTGCCACACCGAGCGCAGCCAGCCGGTGGCCCCCGTGCCGGTGCCCACCAGCACCCCGGAAGAAGCCTGGGCCTCGACGACACCCCCGTCGTCCTCGAGGCCCAGGCGGTATCGGGCGGTCTGATGACCGGCGGTACCCAGATAGATCTCGTTGAGCGCCACGAGCCGCTGCGTGTCGTCGGTGACCGCCTCGACCATCGTCAGCTCGTCGGCACCCGTCGCCGTGGCCGTGACCGAGGCCAGGAGTACGGCCGCCTGCTCCGGCCGGTGCCGTACCAGGACCCCCGGGTTGCGGCCGGGGTCGGTGTCGATGCCGATCACCGGCTGGCCGTCCAGGTACTTGGCCACGTTCGCCACCAGCCCGTCCTGGCCGACCACCACGACCACGTCCTCGGGCGCGAACAGGAAGCGGTCCAGGTCGGCCCGCTCGACCCGGGCCTGGCGCCAGGCCAGCGGCACCGCCGAGGTCACCTCGGCGAGCGCCCGCCGGGTGCGCCGGTGGCGTTCGGCGACCTCGGCCATGTCCCGGCCCCGGGAGGCGAGGAAGAAGGCGGCCTGGCCGTGCGTGCCGTGCCGGGCCACCAGCTCCTCGTACTCCGTGGTCCGGTGGACGAGCACGGCCCGCGGCGCGAGGCTCACTCCCGCTCCCCGCCCAGCCTGGCGAGCAGCCCGGTCAGCACGTCCGGCGACACGGTCACGCTGTCGATGCGCGGCAGGTTCTCGGCGAGCCGGGCGCCGGTGAGGGCATGCAGCGTGGCCACGTCCGCCTCGCCGTGCACCCGCAGCCAGGCCGCCTGCGCCGCGGCCCGCGCCTCGCCGACCTCCCGCGCCCCCGCGGCCTCGGCCCGCGCCAGCGTGACCGACCGGGCCGCCTCCGCCTCGCCCAGCTTCACGGACCGGGTCGCCTCCGCCTCCGCCAGCCGTACCGTGCGCGCCGCCTCGGCGTCCGCCAGCTTCACCGTCCGGGTCGCCTCCGCCTCCGCCCGCACCGCGTCGGCCGCCGCGTGCTCCTCCGCCTCGCGCCGCGCGTTGGTGCCCCGCTGCTCGACCAGCTGTTCCTCGCGACGGGCCAGTTCGATCTGGCTCGCCAGCTCGTTCTCGGCGATCGCCCGCTCCCGCTCGACGGCCACCGCGCGCCGCTCGTACGTCGCCCGGTCGGCCTCCTGCTGGATCTGCTCGCGGGCCGGGGTGCGCAGCGCCCGCTCCACCTCGGGCTCCGGCCGCAGCGCCATCACCCGGACCGCCACCACCTCGATGCCGGTGGCGGGCAGCCGCGGTTCCGCCGCCAGGCCGGCCGCGACCCGCTCCCGGACCACCGCCACCCCGTCCACCAGCGCCTCCGCCAGCGGGGTGCGGGCCAGCGCGTCCAGCGCGTGCTGCTGCGCCGTCTCCGTCAGCAGGGTGCCCAGCTGTTCGAGGGGGGTGCCGCGCCAGACACCGGTGTCCGGGTCGATGGAGAAGTCGAGTCGGGCGGCCGCCACGGCCGGGTCTCCGACGCGGTAGGTGACGGTCGCCTGGACCGCCACGTCCTGGAAGTCGGCCGTACGGGCATGGAAGGTCATCGCCAGTTCACGGTCGTCGACCGGGACCTCGGAGATCGCCGCGGTGAGCGCGCGGAACCAGAAACTGAGCCCCGGTCCGTCGTGCAGCAGCTTCTCGCCCCGGTGGTGTCTGACGTGCGCCGTCGGCGCGCCGCGCAGATGGCGCCAGCCCAGGCGCCGGGTGATGTCGGCCATCGGATCCGCCCCCTCGTTTTTAGAGTCAAGATGACCATAATCTTGGGTCGTGTTTGTCGTCAAGAGGACGAGAACAAGAATCGGTCGAGCAGGGGGTGAACCCGGTCGTCGATGGTCAGGATGGAGGCATGGGATTCCACGTCGACTCCGAGGCCGGGCGGCTGCGCCGCGTCATACTGCACCGGCCGGATCTGGAGCTCAAAAGGCTCACCCCCAGCAACAAGGACGCCCTCCTCTTCGACGACGTCCTCTGGGTGCGCCGGGCCCGCGCCGAGCACGACGGGTTCGCCGACGTGCTGCGCGACCGCGGGGTCGCCGTCCATCTCTTCGGCGACCTGCTCGAAGAAGCGCTGGAGATCGAGGCCGCCCGCACCCTCGTCCTGGACCGGGTCTTCGACGAGAAGGAGTACGGCCCCCTCGCCACCGACCACCTGCGCACCGCCTTCGAGAAACTGCCGGCGCGCGAGCTGGCCGAGGCGCTGGTCGGCGGCATGACCAAGCGGGAGTTCCTGGCCGCCCACGAGGAGCCCACCTCGGTCCGCTTCCACGTCATGGACCTCGACGACTTCCTCCTCGAACCGCTCCCCAACCACCTCTTCACCCGCGACACCTCCGCCTGGGTCTACGACGGCGTCTCCATCAACGCCATGCGCTGGCCCGCCCGGCAGCGCGAGACCGTGCACTTCGAGGCGATCTACCGGCACCACCCGCTCTTCCGTGGCGAAACGTTCCACGTCTGGTCGGAGGGGCAGGCCGCCTACCCCTCCACCATCGAGGGCGGCGACGTCCTGGTCATCGGCAACGGCGCGGTCCTGATCGGCATGAGCGAGCGCACCACCCCGCAGGCCGTCGAGATGCTCGCGCACAAGCTGTTCGCGGCCGGCTCGGCGCAGACCATCGTCGCCCTGGACATGCCGAAGCGGCGCGCCTTCATGCACCTCGACACCGTGATGACGATGGTCGACGGCGACACCTTCACCCAGTACGCCGGGCTCGGCATGCTCCGCTCGTACACCATCGAACCGGGCACCGGCGAGAAGGAGCTCAAGGTCACCGACCACCCGCCGGAGCACATGCACCGGGCGATCGCCGCCGCCCTCGGCCTCAGCGAGATCCGGGTCCTGACCGCCACCCAGGACGTGCACGCGGCCGAACGCGAACAGTGGGACGACGGCTGCAACGTCCTCGCCGTCGAACCCGGTGTCGTGGTCGCCTATGAACGCAACTCCACCACCAACACCCATCTGCGCAAGCAGGGCATCGAGGTGATCGAGATCCCGGGGAGCGAACTGGGGCGGGGGAGGGGCGGGCCGCGGTGCATGAGCTGCCCGGTGGAGCGGGATGCCGTGTGACATGTGACGCATGACGCATGACGCGTGACGCGTCACATGTGACATAGCACAGAGGTCGCCCCAAGAGGCCTGTATAGAAATGTGGAACATCGTATAGACTTCCAAGGTTCCCGAAGCCGACCCCAACCGCTGGAGCGCCCCCATGGCGACTGTCCCGACCGCCCTCGCCGGCCGCCACTTCCTCAAGGAGCTGGACTTCACCCAGGAGGAGTTCCGCGGGCTGGTCGAGCTGGCCGCCGAGCTGAAGGCGGCCAAGAAGGCCGGGACCGAGACGCAGTACCTGCGCGGGAAGAACATCGCGCTGGTCTTCGAGAAGACCTCCACCCGCACCCGCTGCGCCTTCGAGGTCGCCGCCGCCGACCAGGGCGCCGCCACCACCTACCTCGACCCGGCCGGCTCGCAGCTCGGGCACAAGGAGTCGGTGAAGGACACCGCCCGGGTCCTCGGCCGGATGTACGACGCGATCGAGTACCGCGGGCACGGCCAGGGCGTCGTCGAGGAGCTGGCCGCGTTCGCCGGGGTGCCCGTCTACAACGGTCTCACCGACGAGTGGCACCCCACCCAGATGCTCGCGGACGTGCTCACCATGACCGAGCACAGCGACAAGCCGCTCACCGACATCGCCTTCGCCTACCTCGGCGACGCCCGCTACAACATGGGCAACTCCTACCTCGTCGCCGGCGCCCTGCTCGGCATGGACGTCCGGATCGTCGCGCCCCGGCTGCTGTGGCCGGACGACACCATCGTCGAGCTGGCCCAGCAGCTCGCCGGCGCGTCCGGCGCCCGGATCACGCTCACCGACGACGTGAAGGACGGGGTGCGCGGCGCCGACTTCGTCGCCACCGACGTCTGGGTGTCGATGGGCGAGCCCAAGGAGGTCTGGGACGAGCGCATCGCGCTGCTCGGGCCGTACGCCGTCACCATGGACGTGCTGCGCGCCACCGGCAACGCCGACGTCAAGTTCCTGCACTGCCTGCCGGCCTTCCACGACCTCGGCACCGTCGTCGGCCGGGAGATCCACGAGCGGCACGGGCTGACCGAACTGGAGGTCACCGACGAGGTGTTCGAGTCCGAGCACTCGGTCGTCTTCGACGAGGCCGAGAACCGGATGCACACCATCAAGGCGGTCCTGGTGGCCACGCTCGCCTGACCAGCCCTGTTCATTGGCCCCTATGCTGTGCGGCGGCCCGGCACCACCCCTCGCCGGGGCCGCCACCGCGACCGACCCCGGATCGCACCCGCACCACCAGAAACGAGCACCACCCGCATGCCCCGCATCAAGTCCCCACACCTCCTGGTGGCCGAATCAGGCGCCGACCGGGAGGGCCACGGCCTCCGCCGCACCATGGGCCTCTTCCAGCTGATCTGCTTCGGCATCGGCGCGATCGTCGGCACCGGCATCTTCGTCGGCCTTTCCGACTCGGTCGCCCAGGCCGGCCCGGCCGTCGTCGTCTCCTTCGTGCTCGCCGCGATCACCTGCGTCTTCACCGCCCTCTCCTTCGCCGAGCTGGGCGGCGCGATCCCGGTCTCCGGATCGTCGTACTCCTTCGCCTACGCGGGACTCGGCGAGTCCACCGCGTTCCTGGTCGGCTGGTGCCTGCTCCTGGAGTACGGCATCTCGATCTCGGCCGTCGCGGTCGGCTGGAGCCAGTACGTCAACGAACTCCTGCACAGCCTCACCGGCCTGCAGCTCCCGCACGCCCTGTCCGCGGGCCCCGGCGACGGCGGGATCGTGAACCTGCCCGCCGTGATCGTCATCGCGATGGCCGCCGTCCTGCTGGTGCGCGGGGTGCGGGAGAGCGCCCGGGCCACCGCCGCGATGGCGGCCGTGAAGCTGGTCATCCTGCTCGCGTTCTGCGTGATCGGTTTCAGCGCCTTCAAGGACGGCAACCTCGTGCCGTTCTCCCCGGCGGGCCTCGGCGGCATCGGCGCGGGCACCACCGCCGCGTTCTTCTCGTACATCGGCTTCGACGCGATCACCACGGCCGGCGAGGAGGCCAAGAACCCGCGCCGGGACATCCCGGTCGCCATCCTGGTCTGCATGGGCGTGGTCACCCTGCTGTACTGCGCGGTCGCGCTGGCCGCCATCGGCGCCATCGGCGGCGACCAGGTCGCGGGCCGGCCCGCCGCCCTCTCCTACGTCGTCAACCAGGTCACGGGGTCCACGATCGGCGGCGGTGTGATCGCCTTCGGCGCGGTCGTCGCCATCGCCTCCGTCGTCCTCGCGGTGATGTACGGCCAGACCCGCATCCTCATGTCCATGTCCCGGGACGGCCTGATCCCGCGCGTCTTCGAGAAGGTCTCCCCGAAGACCGCCACTCCGGTGGCCGGCACCCTGATCGTCGCGGCCGTCTTCGCACTGCCTGCGGCCTTCGCCTCGCTGGACGCGGTGATGAACCTGTGCACCATCGGCACCCTCGCGATCATGGCCGTGGTGAACATCGCGGTGATCGCCCTGCGCCGCCGCGCACCGGCCCTCGCCCGCACCTTCCGGGTGCCGCTCTACCCGGTCGCCCCGCTGCTGGGCGTCGGCTTCTGCCTCTACCTGATGTACGAGACCGGGTGGACGACCTGGATCCAGTTCGCCGTCTTCCTGGCCGTGGGCCTGCTGGTCTACGTCGGCTACGGCCGCCGGAACTCCACGCTGGCCACCGCCCGGCCGGCTACGCCGGACGCCACTGACGCGGTACTGCAGGAAGCCTGAACCACACCGCCTTGCCGGACGCGGTGGGGCGGTGCCCGCAGGACGAGCTGAGGGCGCGGATCAGCAGCAGGCCGCGCCCGCCCTCCTGCATGGGGTCGGGCTCCTCGATCACCGGGCGGGTGAGATGCCCGGGCGGCGCCGGGTCCGGGTCGTGCACCTCGACCTTGCAGCCCCCCGGCACCAGCTCGACGACCAGCTCTATCGGCCCCTTGCCGGCGGTGTGCTCCACGGCGTTGGCGACCAGTTCCGCGGTGAGCAGTTCGGCCGTGTCGGGGTCGGCCGCGTGGTCCGCCTCCTCCATCGCCGTGCGCACCAGGGCACGGGCGACCGGCACGGCCGCGACGGTGTGCGGCAGCGCGATACGCCAGGAGGCGGCGGAAGGTGGTTCGTACACGGCGATTCCGTTCATGGCGCAGGCGATCACTGCTTGTCCTGCTTTCAACTGTAGGAATGGTACGGGTCCCGTCCCGGACGCTGTCGGCGCCCCCCTGACGGGACCTTCGTCCCGGTAACGGGTGGCTTACCCCGCCGGTGGGCCCGTCTCGCACATCCGGCTCCGCTGTTACCGCGTTATTGACGCGCCGTGACCTTGTGACGCCGTAGAGACGCGGTACATACGAAAGAGCCCCCGGAATCCGGGGGCTCTTTCGCGGCAGGGGGGATCAGCCGAACTCCACCATTCCCGCGGTCAGCGTCGCGCCGTCCGCCGGGTCGATCAGGATGAACGCGCCGGTACGGCGGGAGACCGCGTAGGCGTCCAGCGGCAGCGGCTCGGCGCTGCGCAGGGTGATCCGGCCCAGGTCGTTCGCGGTCAGCCGGGTGGCGCCGCCCAGGTCCCGGACGATCGCCTTGACGGTCCGGGTGGCGTGCTTGAGCAGCACCCGGTCGCCGACCCGGAGCGGCCGGTCGGCCAGATGGCACACGGCCGCTGTCACGTCCTGGGCGAGCACCGGCGCCTCCGTGCCCGAGGTGATCATGTCACCGCGCGAGACGTCCCGCTGGTCGGCCAGGCGCACCCCGATGGACTGCGGGGCGTGGGCCGCCTCGGCCTCGGCGCCGAGCACGTCGATCGCCGCGATCGTGGAGGTCTCCCCGGAGGGGTGGACGGTGACCCGGTCGCCGACCCGCAGCGAGCCGGAGACCAGCTGGCCCGCGTAGTGACGGACGTCACCGTGCCTGATGACGTACTGGACCGGGAAACGGGCCGGGGTGTCGGTGGCGTCCGCGGCCACCGGGACGTTCTCCAGGAACTCCAGGAGCGCCGGGCCGTCGTACCAGTCCATGTGTGCGGAACGGTCGACGACGTTGTCGCCCACCAGTGCCGAGACCGGGATCGCGGTGGCCTCCGGGAGGCCCAGCTCGGCGGTCTGGGCGGTGAAGTCGGCGACGATCCGCTCGAACTCGGCCCGCTCGTAGCCGACCAGGTCCATCTTGTTGACGGCGAGGACGACGTGCGGGACGCGCAGCAGGGCGGCCACGGCCGCGTGCCGCCGGGTCTGCTCGACGACCCCGTTGCGGACGTCGACGAGGATGATCGCGAGTTCGGCGGTGGAGGCGCCGGTGACCATGTTGCGGGTGTACTGCACGTGGCCCGGGGTGTCGGCGAGGATGAACCGGCGCTTGGGGGTGGCGAAGTAGCGGTAGGCAACGTCGATGGTGATGCCCTGCTCGCGTTCGGCGCGCAGGCCGTCGGTGAGGAGGGCGAGGTCGGGGGCGTCCTGGCCGCGCGAGGCGGACGCGCGCTCGACGGCCTCCAGCTGGTCGGTGAGGACCGACTTGGAGTCGTGCAGCAGCCGTCCGACGAGGGTGGACTTGCCGTCGTCGACCGAGCCGGCGGTCGCGAACCGCAGGGTGTCGATGGTCGTGCTCATGCTTAGAAGTACCCCTCGCGCTTGCGGTCTTCCATCGCGGCCTCGGAGAGCTTGTCGTCGGCACGCGTCGCGCCGCGCTCGGTGAGCCGGGAGGCGGCGATCTCGGCGATCACCTTCTCGATGTCGTCGGCGTCGGAGTCCACCGCGCCCGTGCAGGACATGTCACCGACGGTCCGGTAGCGCACCTGCCGCTTCTCGACGGTCTCGCCGTCCTTCGGGCCGCCCCACTCGCCGGCGGTCAGCCACATCCCGCCCCGCATGAACACCTCGCGGTGATGGGCGTAGTAGATCTGCGGGAGTTCGATCTCCTCGCGGGCGATGTACTGCCAGACGTCCAGCTCGGTCCAGTTGGACAGCGGGAAGACGCGGACGTGCTCGCCGGGGGCGTGCCGGCCGTTGTAGAGGTTCCACAGCTCGGGGCGCTGGCGGCGCGGGTCCCACTGAGAGAACTCGTCCCGCAGCGAGAAGACCCGCTCCTTGGCGCGGGCCTTCTCCTCGTCCCGGCGGCCACCGCCGAAGACCGCGTCGAACTTCTCGCTCTGGATCTTCTCGGTGAGCGGAAGCGTCTGCAGCGGGTTGCGGGTGCCGTCCGGGCGCTCCTTGAGCACACCGCGGTCGATGTAGTCCTGTACGGAGGCCACATGGAGGCGGAGCCCATGTGCGGTCACCACACGGTCCCGGTATTCGAGGACTTCGGGGAAGTTGTGTCCGGTGTCCACGTGCAGCAGGGAGAAGGGGATCGCGGCGGGGGCGAATGCCTTGAGGGCGAGGTGGAGCATGACGATGGAGTCCTTGCCGCCGGAGAACAGGATCACCGGCCGTTCGAACTCGCCCGCCACCTCGCGGAAGATGTGGACCGCCTCGGACTCCAGCGCGTCCAGGTGCGACAGCGTGAAGGTGCT
Source organism: Streptomyces sp. NPDC001980 (assembly GCF_040296885.1). NCBI lineage: Bacteria > Bacillati > Actinomycetota > Actinomycetes > Kitasatosporales > Streptomycetaceae > Streptomyces > Streptomyces sp. NPDC001980. The sequence continues at coordinate 42,517 of NZ_JBEOYD010000049.1, forward strand.
CATGCCAGCCCCCGCTCCGCCAGCAGCGCGTGCACCGCGTCCGCCGACTCCTGCGGGGTCTGCTCCTGGGTGTGCAGCACGAGCGCCGGATCGACGGGCAGCTCGTACGGGTCGTCGACCCCGGTCAGCCCGGTCAGCTCACCCGCGGCCTGCCTGGCGTACAGGCCCTTCACGTCCCGCTCGCTGCACACCTCGACGGGGGTCGCCACATGCACCTCCAGGTACGGCGTCCCGCTCTTCTCGTGCCGGTTGCGGACCGCCTCGCGGCTGTCGGCGTACGGGGCGATGACCGGGACGACGGAGAGCACGCCGTTGCGGGCGAGCACCTCGGAGACCAGGCCGATGCGCTGCACGTTGGTGTTGCGGTCCGCCCGGGAGAAGCCGAGGCCGGCCGAGAGGAAGCGGCGTATCTCGTCGCCGTCGAGGACCTCCACGCGATGTCCCTCGGCCCTGAGCCGGTCGCCGAGAAGGCGGGCGATCGTCGTCTTGCCCGCGCTCGGCAGCCCCGTCAGCCAGACCGTGGCTCCCTGAGCCCTTGGCGTGGTGGTCATGCGCAACAGACCTCTTCCTTACCTTCTCGGCGAACTCGCGTACGACCCGTCGAAGAGTAGGTAAGAAGTCTGAGAGGAGCGGTTAAGGAACCTGAGGTTTGACTGAGTGACTCCTGGTACGCAAGAGGTCACAGCGCACCGCAATGAACATTTCACAAAGGGTCGTCTGTTCACAGAGCCGGTCACCGGTGTCGCGGGGTCGTTCACAGGCCCGCGAAGGCGCCCCCGGCCTCCCGCAGCCGTGCGTGCAGGGCGCGGAAGACGGCCGCCGAGCGGGTTCCGGGCCAGTCGGCGGGCAGCAGGTTCGTCGGCAGCCCGGGGTCCGTGTACGGCAGGTGGCGCCAGGCGTCGAGGGCGCGGAGGTAGTCGCGGTAGGCGTCTTCGGGCGGGGTGTCGGTGCGGTGCTCCCAGTCGCGCAGCACCGGCTCGTGGACGTCGAGGAACTGCTCGTGGGCCTTGGCGATCGCTGTCAGGTCCCACCAGCGGGCGACGGCCTCGGTGGTGGGCTGGAAGCCGAGGTGGTCGCCGCGGAAGAAGTCCACGTACGGGTCGAGGCCGAGCCGGCGCAGGGTGTGCCTGGTCTCCTCGAAGAGCCGGGCCGGGGCGATCCACACGCCCGGCGCGGCCGTGCCGAAGCCGAGTCCGGCCAGCCGGGAGCGCAGCACGTGCCGCTTCTGCCGCTCCGACTCGGGCACCGAGAACACCGCGAGCACCCAGCCCTCGTCCTGCGGCGGTGCGGAGGCGTACACCCGGCGGTCGCCGTCGTCGAGCAACTGCCGTGCCTCCGCGGACAGCTCGTACCCGGCGGCGCCCTGCACGGTGCGGGCCGGCGCCAGCAGCCCGCGCCGTTTCAGCCGGGACACCGACGAACGTACGGAGGGGGCGTCCACGCCCACGGCGGCCAGCAGCCGGATCAGCTCGGCGACGGGCACCGGGCCGGGCAGGAAGCGGCCGTACGCGCCGTAGAGCGTGACGATGAGGGACCTCGGGGCGTGTTGCTCGGGCACGTTGATCATTTTAGGTCCCCGGCATCGCTGCTGGTCACCTTCGGTGCACGGCTGAATGAGAGTCAGGGTTCCGGGGCCCGTCCCGGATGCCGCGCGCCGGCCGGCGGGGGCCGGGTCAGGCGGCGACGGCGAGGCGGTCGGCCGGGCCGCGGTGCGGCGGGACCACGCGGCCGTCGGCCTGCAGCTCGCCCGTGTCGTCGAAGACGATCGCCCCGTCGCACAGCAGGGTCCAGCCCTGCTCGGGGTGGGCGGCGACGATGTGCGCCAGGCCGCGGTCGGCCGTCGCGCTCGGGGACTGGTGGGAACACATGGCGCACCTCCACGGGTCTGCCTCCGGCACGGTCGCCGACCGGCATGACCAGACCATGCTCTCGCCATGAACGCCGGGGAACCACCTGCCGCGACCTGTGACAACACGCGGACAACTCCCGGACGCTGCCACGACGGCCGCCGCGGCTCCGGGACACACCCGGGCTCTCCGGCGCGCCGGGACGCGCCACCGAAGGGGTGACGGTCACGCTCCCGGGTGCGGCCGCCCGGTATCCAGGGCATGCCCCCACCTGATCCGGGAAGGAAGCCATGCCCCTACGCCCCGCCCTCGCCGCGGCGCTCGGTTCCGCCGCCCTGCTGTGCGCCGCCGTCGCCCCCGCGACCGCCGCCCCGACCGACGCCCCCGCCGAGTCCGTCACCGTCGACGCCACCGGCCGTCTCGCCGACGACGGCACCGTCACCCTGTCCGGCACCTACACGTGCACCGGTGCCACCGGGCCGGTGTTCATCAGCTCCTCGCTCAGCCAGGACACCCCGAACTACCGGCACGGCATCGGCGGCACCCAGGCCGTGTGCGACGGCGCCGAGCACCACTGGAAGAACACCGGCACGGTCACCTCGGAGAAGCTGAAGCCCGGCGCGGCCCACGTCGAGGCCACGATCCTGGAACTGCGCAACACGGGCGGCCTGCCGCTGCCGTCCTTCCACGCCACCGGCGAGCAGGACATCACCCTCGCCAAGGCCTGAGCCGCGTCTCCGGGCGGTCCGGCACCTCAGTGGTTTGCCGGACCGCCGGACGCCGCCGACGTCCGTCAGCGGCTCAGCGGCTCAGCAGCTTCCGCAGCGCCGCACTCACCTCGTCGGGAGCCTCCTCCGCCATGAAGTGCCCGCAGTCCACCGTGCGGTGCTCCAGGTCCGGCGCCCAGGCCCGCCACAGCGCGGCCGCGTCGTAGCCGAGGGCGGCGCCCCAGTCCTGCTGGAGGACGGTCACCGGCATGCGCAGCACGTTCCCGGCGGCCCGGTCGGCCCGGTCGTGCCCGGTGTCGACGCCGGCCGAGGCCCGGTAGTCGGCCACGATCGAGGGCACCGCCGCCCGGCAGGCCGCGAGATAGGCGGCGCGGACGTCGGCCGGGATCGCCCCGGGGTCGCGCGTCCACAGGTCGAGGAAGTGGCCGAAGAACAGGTCCGGGGCCGCGCCGATCAACTCCTCCGGCAGACCGGGCGGTTGCGCCATCAGGTACAGATGGAAGGCGACGGCGGCCGTGGCGCCGTGCAGCACCTCCCACATGTCCAGGGTGGGCAGCACGTCCAGCAGCGCCAGGTGCGTGACCGCGTCCGGATGATCGAGCCCGGCCCGGAACGCGACCAGCGCGCCCCGGTCGTGCCCGGCCAGCGCGAAGCGCTCGTGGCCGAGAGCCTGGGCGAGCGCCACGATGTCGGCGGCCATGGTCCGCTTCGCGTACGACGTCCCGTCCGCGTCGGCCGGCTTGTCGCTGGCGCCGTAGCCGCGCAGGTCCGGACAGATCACGGTGTGTTCGGCCGCCAGGCCGGCGGCCACGTGCCGCCACATCAGGTGGGTCTGGGGGAAACCGTGCAGCAGGACGAGAGGGCTGCCGGTGCCGCCGACGGCCGCGTGCAGGGCGACGCCGTCCGCGACCGGGACACGGTGCTGCTGAAAACCGGGGATGTTCATGCGCCGAGGCTCCCGTGCCCGGATCAGCAGCCGATCAGCAGCACGTACGGTGGGCGGGTGAGGATCGACCAGGTCGCCTTCGGGGTGCTCGGACCCGTGACGGCCGAGCGCGCCGGCCTCCCGCTCGCCCTGAAGGGCCCCCGGCACCGCGCCGTACTGGCCCGGCTGCTCGTCGCCCGCAGGCGCGTGGTGCCCGTCGCCCGGCTGGTCGCCGACCTCTGGGAGGAGCCGCCGCCCACCGCCGTCGGCGCGATCCGCACCTTCGTGGGCGATCTGCGGCGGGCCCTCGAACCCGGCCGGCCGCCCCGCACCCCGGCCCGGCTGCTGGCCACCGACGGCCCCGGCTACGCCCTGCGCGCGGAAGAGGTCGACGCCTGGCGGTTCGAGACGGCCGTCGGCACCGCCGCACACGCGGAGCCCGAGCGGGCCGCGCGGCTGCTGGGCGAGGCACTGGAACTGTGGCGGGGGCCCGCCTACGCCGAGTTCGCGGACGAGCAGTGGTGCGGGGGCGAGCGCGGCCGGCTCGCCGAGCTGCGGCTGCGGGCCGTGGAGCAGCGGGCCGAGGCGCTGCTGGCGGCGGACCGGGCGGCCGAGGCGGTGCCCGACCTGGACGCCCACCTCACCGGGCACCCGTGGCGCGAGGAGGCCTGGCGGCTGCTGGCGCTCGCCCTCTACCGGACCGGCCGCCAGGGCGACGCCCTCGCGGTGCTGCGCCGGGCCCGCGCGACCCTCACCGGCCGGCTGGGCGTCGACCCCGGCCGGGCGCTGCGCCGGCTGGAGGCCGACGTGCTCGCCCAGGACCCCGGCCTGGACGCCCCCGCCGCCCGGGAAGCCGGCGCGGCCCGGGTCTGGTCCCGGGCGGCCGAGGCGTACGACCGTAACGTCGCCGCCGGTGCCCGGGTCCGGCTCGAATCGACCGTCGGACTGCTGCGCACGCTCGCGGTGACCGGCTCCGGAGGGCTGGCCGCCGCCCTCGAACACCGGCTCGCCGCGATCACCGCGGCCGAGGAGTCCGGCGACCCGGAACTCACCGCCCGGGTCATCGGCGCCTACGACGTCCCCGCGATCTGGCCCAGGTCCGACGACGAGACGGCCGCCGCCCGCATCGTCGGGGCCGCCGAACGGGCGCTCGTCCGCCTCCCCGCCACCCCGGCCCAGGACGCGGCCCGCTGCCGGCTGCTCGCCACCATCGCCCTGGAGTCCCGCGGCACCGGATCCGGCCGCGCCGTGGCGGCCGCCGCCGAGGCCGAGCACCTCGCCCGCCGCCTGGACGACCCGGCGCTGCTCGCCTTCGCCCTCAACGGCGTCTTCATGCAGTCCTGCACCCGGACCGGCCTCGCCCCGCGCCGCGACGCCGTCGGCACCGAACTGGTCGCCCTCGCCGCCCGGCACGGCCTGGTCACCTACGAAGTACTCGGCCACCTGATCCGGACACAGGCGCGTGCCGCGCTCTCCGACTTCACGACGGCCGACGCGCACGCGGGGGCTGCCGACCGGCTGGCGGACCGTCATGAACTGCCGCTGGTACGGGTGTTCACGCAGGGATACCGGGCGCTGCGCCTGGCGGCGACGGGTGAGACAGAGTACGGCCGGGGAGGAACCGGTGCCGCCGACGCCGCCTACCGTGAGGTCGGCCGGCTCCTCGACGGGCCCGGTATGCCCGGGGTGCGCGACGGGCTGCTTCCCCTCGCGCTGCTCTGCCTCCGTCTGGCGGGGCGGCCGTACGGCATCCGGGAGGCCGTCGACCCGGCCGCCGACTGGGGGCCGTACCTCCCCTGGGTCCGGCCCGCGCTCGCCCTCGCCGCCGCCGACGAGACGGCAGCCCGCGACGCGCTGCGCGGGCTGCCCGAGCCGCCTGCCGACCTCGTGCAGGAGGCGCTGTGGTGTGCCGTGGCGGCCGTCGCCCTGGACCTCGGCGACCGGCCGGCCCTGCGCCGCTGCCTGGCGGCCCTGCGCCCGGCCACCGGTCAACTCGCCGGTGCGGGCAGCGGGTTGCTGACGGCCGGGCCGGTCGACGGCTGGCTGGCGGCGATGGAAGAGGCCCTCGGCTAAACGGGTCCCGCGGTTCGGCAGTGCCCCGAAGGGGCGCGGGGAACTGCGCAACCAGCCGCGACGGCGCCGCGGTCGAACGACGACGCATCGCGGCACTTCCAGCGAAGCGCTTAGGCCGCCAGCTCCTTCTTGATGCGGTCCAGCATGAACGCCGAGGACTCGCGGGCCCGTTCCTCCCAGGCGAAGACGCAGGCGGTGGCGACCCCGTCGAAGTCCAGCTCGCGCAGGGTGCCGAAGAAGGCGTCCCAGTCGACCTCGCCCTGGCCGATGTCGAGGTGCTGGTGGATGCGGGCCGGGGTGCCGGGCGGGTTGAGGATGTAGCGCAGCCCGCTGGAGCCCTTGTGGTTGAAGGAGTCCGCGATGTGCACGTGCCCGAGCTTGTCGCCGGCGTGGCGCAGCATCGCCGCGATGTCGGCCGTGGGGTCGGCGCCGGAGAGGTGGAAGGAGTGCGGGGCGCAGTAGAGGTAGTTCACCCACGGCCTGTTGATCGCGCGGACCAGGGCGACCGCGGGGGTGTTCTCCTCGCAGAAGTCGTCCGGATGGGCCTCCAGGTTGAGGGCGATGCCCTCGCGTTCGAAGAGGGGGAGGAGCTCCTCCAGGGAGCGCCAGAAGGCCGCCTCGCTCTCCGCGGCCCGCTCCGGACGGCCGTTGAACTCGCTGTTCATCAGGGTGCATCCGAGATCGGCGGTGATCTCGATCATCCGCTTCCAGTAGCGGACGGCCGCCTGCCGCTCCGTCTCGTCCGGGGACGACCACTTGTACAGCGGCAGCACGGACGACAGCTGGACGCCGTGCGTGCGCAGGGAGTTCTTCAGCCCGGCGATCCGGCCGTCGTCCGCGCGCGGGTGCAGGAAGAACGGCATGAAGTCGTCGCGCGGCGACAACTCGATGTACTCGTAGCCGAGTTCGGCGACCGTGCGCACCATGTCGTCGATCGGCAGGGCACGGAACATGTACGGGTCGAGGGCGATCTTCACGCGGTACCTCCGTAGCAGGCCGGGCGGGGCTTGAGGTCGGTGGCGACGACGGTGCCCGACTCCAGGGCCTCGACGGTCGCGGCGGTGATGACGGTGGCGGCGTAGCCGTCCCAGGCGGACGGACCGGTGGGTTCCTCGCCCGCCGCCAGGTTGGCGATCCACTCGCGGAACTCGGTGTCGAAGGCGTCCCTGAAGCGGCCCACCCAGTCGGTGAGGACCGCCGTGCTGTGCTGTCCTGCGGTACGGACGGCGACCGCGGCCGGGTCGGGCAGCCGGACCAGGCCCTCCTCACCCACCGCCTCGCACTGGATGTCGTAGCCGTACCGGCAGTTGACGAAGACCTCCAGGTCGATCCGGACGCCCTTGGCGGTCTCGAAGAGCATGATCTGCGGGTCCTTCAGGTGCGCGAACCGCCTGCTCGTGGCACGCGGGGTGATCACCTGGGTGGAGACGATCTCGTCGTCCAGGAGCCAGCGCAGCACGTCGACCTCGTGCACGGCCGTGTCCAGCGCGGCCATCGCGGAGGTGTACGACTCCGGGACGGTCGGATTGCGGTGGGCGCAGTGCACGATCAGCGGTTCGCCGATGCGGCCTGCGTCGATGACCTGCTTGAGCTGCCGGTAGCCGGCGTCGTAGCGGCGCATGAAACCGACCTGGACCAGGCGGCGGCCGTGGGCCTGCTCGGCCTCGACGATGCGCAGGCAGTCCTCGGTGGTCGTCGCGAGGGGCTTCTCGCAGAACACCGGCTTTCCGGCGGCGATCGCGTTCAGCACGTGTTCGGCGTGGGTGGGGCCCCAGGAGGTGACGAGTACGGCGTCCACGTCGTCCGCCGCGACCAGGGCCGCCCCGTCGGGCAGCACCCGGGCGCCGACCGGCTCCGCGGCCCCGGCGGCACGGGCCGGGTCGATGTCGGCGACCGCGGTGACGCGGGCTCCGGTGACGGTGTGGGTGAGGCGCTGGATGTGCTCGTTGCCGATCCAGCCGGCGCCGACGACTCCTACACGTACGGTCATGGTCGTCCCTTCATGGGGTTTCAGGAGAAGCGCGCCCGGAGTTCGGCTTCGAGGGTTTCGAGGGATTCGAGGGTGCGGCCCTTGGTCTCCTGACGTTCATGGGCCCGCCTCCTCACCGGTCGAGGGCGGGGCGCCGGGTACCGGACAGCCCGCGGCCGTTCAGGTACTCACGGGTGCTGGTGGCGATGGGCAGCGGTACCTCGGGGGCGCACGGGTACAGGTCCTGCTCGACGATCACGAACAGTTCGGCGTCGAGCCCGGCCAGCTCGGCGATCACCTCGGCGGGGTCGGGTACCCCGGCCGGCGGCGAGACGCACACGCCCCGCTTCACGGCCTCGCCGAAGCCGAGGTCCTCGGCGGCGACCTGGGCGAGGATCTCCGGGTCCATCTGCTTGATGTGGACGTAGCCGACGCGCTCGCCGAAGCGGCGGATCAGGTCGACGTTGTCACCACCGCCGTAGGCCACGTGCCCGGTGTCCAGGCACAGGTTCGTGTACCGGCCGTCCGACTCGTCGAGCAGCCGTTCGATCTCCGGTTGGGTCTGGATGTGGCTGTCGGCGTGCGGGTGGATCACCAGCCGTACGCCGTACTCGTCGAGGAGCAGCCGGCCCAGCCGGTCGGCGGCCCTGCCGAAGCCCGCCCACTGCTCGGCGGTCAGCTCGGGCGACTCGGTGAACGCGCCGGTCTTCTCGTCCCGGTACATGGGCGGGATAAGGACCAGGTGGTGGGCGCCGGCGGCCTGGGTCAGCGCGGCGACCTGCCGGACATGGGCGAGCATCTCGTCCCAGGCCTCGGGGCGGTGCAGCGCGCCGAACGCGGTGCCGCCGGAGACCTTGAGCCCGCGGGCGTCGAGCTCTTCCTGCAGCCGCCGCGGGTCGGTGGGGAGGTAGCCGTAGGGGCCGAGTTCGAACCACTCGTAACCGGCCTGCTTCAGCTCGTCGAGGAAGCGGGTGTACGGCACCTGGTGCTCGTCCTCGGGGAACCAGATGCCCCAGGAGTCGGGGGCCGAGCCGAGGCACAGGTTGCCGGCGGTGGTGCGGAGGGCGGATGGCGCCGTTGCCATGGCGTGTCCTTCGGAGAGGGGGCTCTGCCGCGTGAGGCGGTTCTCTGTCGCGCTCTACTAGCGCGCTCTAGTGCAGTACGATGGCCCCTGTCCGAATGTCATGTCAATACCTTGTTGCCGGGGGATTTCCGGGAGTTTCCCGGGGCAGGGCCTAGGGTGGGCTCCGTCGAAGGGTGGGTGTGCACAGGTGGATGCGGCGGGCAGGCGGCGGCCGACGATGGCCGACGTCGCCGAGAAGGCGGGTGTCTCCCGGGCGCTGGTGTCGATCGTGTTCCGCAACCAGCCGGGGGCGAGTCAGGAGACGCGCGAGCGGGTGCTGCGGGTCGCCGACGAGATCGGCTACCGCCCCGACAGCGCGGCCCGGCTGCTGGCCCGGGGCCGCAGCCGCACCCTCGGCGTGATGTTCACCGTCCACCAGACCTTCCACACCGATCTCATCGAGGGCATCTACCCGGAGGCCGAGCGGCTCGGCTACGACGTGCTGCTCTCCGCCGCCGCCGAGGGCCGCAGCGAGGAGAAGGCCGTCGAGGCGCTGCTCGGGCACCGCTGCGAGGCGCTGATCCTGCTCGGCCCGGACGCGGACCCCGGCTACCTGGACGAACTCGGCCGGCGTGTCGTGACCGTGTCGGTCAGCAGCCGGGTGCCGCGGGCCCGGGTGGACTTCGTGCACAGTGCGGAGAGCAAGGGCGTCCGGCAGGCCATGGACTACCTGGTCGAGCTCGGGCACCGCAGGATCGTGCACATCGACGGCGGCCGGGGTCCCGGCTCGGCCGAGCGGCGGCGCTCCTACCGGGCCGCGATGCGCCGGCACGGACTGGAACCGGAGATCCGGGTCGTACCCGGTGAGCACACGGAGCAGTCCGGCATCGAGACCGGACGGCTGCTGCTCGCCGAACGCGACCGCGGGCTGCCGCTGCCGACGGCGGTGCTGGCGGGCAACGACCGGTGCGCGATGGGCGTGCTGATGGCGATGACGCGGGGCGGTGTCGAGGTCCCGGGCGACGTCTCCGTGGTCGGCTTCGACGACAGCCATCTCTCCCACCTCATGCCGATCGGCCTGACCACCGTCCGCCAGGACGCGCGGCTGATGGCCGAGTACGCGGTGCGGTTCGCCGTGGAGCGGCTGGAGGAGCCCGAACTGGAGCCGCGGGAGGCGGTGCTGGACCCGAAACTGGTGGTGCGCGGCACGAGCGGGCCGCCCCCGCAGGAGACGGCCCGCCCGGTGATCACTGACTGAGCGTCAGCGGGTGCCGTCGGCGGCGAACTCGGCGATGCTGTCGGCGTTGTCCTTGGTGACGAACGCGGGTCCGGTCAGGACGGGTTCGGCGCCACCGCCGCTGTAGTTGCCGTTGTTCTTGTACAGCCACAGGGCGTCGACGGCGAGGTAGCCCTGCAGGTACGGCTGCTGGTCGACGGCGAACTCGACGGAGCCGTCCTGGACGGCGGACACCAGGTCCTTGTTGAGGTCGAAGGTGGCGACCTCGGCCTTGCTGCCGGCGTCCTTGACGGACTGGACAGCGGTCAGGGCGAAGGGGGCGCCGAGCGTGACGACCTGGTCGATCGAGGAGTCCTGCTGGAGCTTGGCGGTGATGGTGGACTTGACGGAGGGCATGTCGGTGCCGTTGACGTAGATCTTCTCCGTCCTGCCCTTGAAGCCCTTGGCGAGACCCGCGCACCGGGCTTCGAGGGCGACCTGGCCCTGGGACTGCACGACACACAGGGCGTGCGTGGCGCCGAGCCGGTTGAGGCGCTCCCCGAAGGCCTCGCCGGCGATGCTCTCGTCCTGGCCGAAGTACTCCAGCATGCCGAGCTTCTTCCAGTCGTCCACACCGGAGTTGAAGCCGACGACCGGGATGTCCGCGGCCTTGGCCTTGGCCACGACGGACTTCAGCGCGTCGGGCGTGGCGGCGGTCAGGGCGATGCCGTCGACCTTCTGGTCGATGGCGTTCTGCACCAGGTTGGCCTGGTTGGGGGCGCTGGGGTCGCTGGAGTAGACCAGCTTGATGTTGTCCTTGGCGGCGGCCGCGGCGGCCCCCTTGCGGATCAGGTCCCAGAAGGTGTCGCCGGGCTCGGCGTGAGTGATCATGGCCACCGTCATGCGGGGCGTGGACGCCTTGCCGGCGGCCGCGGCCGCGCCGCTGTCCTCGGACTTCTTGCCGCCGGAGCTGCTGGAGCAGCCCGCGGCGAGCAGGACGCCCGCGAGAACGGTGGCGGCCATGGCGGCGGCTCGGTGGTTTCTGTGCATGTCCCTTGCACCTCGCTGTGCGGTCTGGGTCGGCTCTGCGGAGCGGAACGAGCCGTGAGTGACGGGGAGGGGGGAATGTCGCCGTGGGCTGAGGGCACCGGTGGCCGGCCGGGTGCCTCGCACGGGGCGGGGATGGAGCTCCTCGCCGACGGCCAGGGGTGCGGCCGCCGACGGCTTGTGGCTGCACTAGAGCGCTTTATTAGCGCGCTCTAGTGACACGTACTATGGGGCGGCCTCCAGGGGATGTCAATCGCTTTGTCATGACGTTCCAACAAATCCCGAAGCCGTCCGCGTGGGAGCGCCGACAGCCTGGAAGCCGGGCGTCAGGAGCGGCAGACGGCGATGTGCCGGCCGGTGCGGGCGGCGACTGGTACGCCCTGCCGCTCCAGGAAGTGCCTTGCGAATCCCCGGCCTGAACGCTGCTTCGTGGCGCAAGAGCAGTGACGGCAATCAGGACGGTGGCGCGTGCATCGAGGTGTCCGACGACTTTGCCGCCGTCGTCCCGGTTCGCGACAGCAAGATCCCGCACGGTCCCGCGACAGCGTTTCCGGCCGAGGGGCGGTCGGCCTTCGTCTTCGCTGTGAAAGGCGGGGAGTTGAGCGGCTGACGGCTCAGCTCGACGGCGGGTGGAGGATCAGCATCAGCGCGTCGCCCAAGAAGGTCACGCCGGGGCCGTAGCGTGCTGTTCCCTCGTGGACAAGATCGTGGCTTCGGCCGGCGTCCACGAGCGCGCCGGCGACGATACCGTGCGCCGCGGTTGTGGAGTGGCTGGTGCTCGCGTAGGCGCGGGACAACTGTGCGATGATCCCGGCCACGGCGGGGTCCGGGACGTTGCCCTCGTGCTGGATGTGCCGTGCCAGCTGCCCGCACGCCGATCGGACGCCCTCGGGAGGGCCCTGAACCTCCAGGTCGAGTGCCGTCCCGGCGCGCCAGACCTCGTCGATGACCTGGCCGATCAAACCCCGTAAGCGGTATCGATCGTTCCGGTCGCAGAGCAGGCGGGCCCACTGGGCTGCTGTCCAAGCGGCCAGGCTGACCTTTCCGGAGTGGATCTGCTGGAGCGGCTCGCTGAGGTACTGGTCCTTTCCGCAGCGCTGCGCGGCAACGAGCACCTGGTCGAACATGTCGTATCTGTCGTCGCATTCGACGCGGTCGTCGACGGCACAGGCGTGGACCGTGGTGGTGAGGACCCGGGCGGCGTCCTGGAATGCGCCGGACGCGGCCCGTGCCCGGTGTGGCCAGTTCGCGATCTCGGAAGCCGTCGGCACCTGACGCAGCAGGGCTGCGGCACGACCGTCCGAGCCGTATATGGAGCTCATGGTGCCTCCTTGCTCAACGCTGGGTGATGCCGGGCACGATCGCGTCGCCCAGCAGGCCGGGGAGGTCGCGCATGTCGTGGAAGAGGCGGGTTCCGGGTCCTTCGAGTTGCTCGGCCGTGTTCACCCCGCCGGTGTAGCCGAAGGTGCGCATTCCGGCCGTGCGGGCACCTTCGAGGCCGAAGGGGCTGTCCTCGATGACCACGCAGTGCTGCGGAGGGACGCCCATCCGGGCTGCGGCGTGCAGGTGGAGGTCGGGCGCGGGCTTGGGGCGAGCCACGTCGTCCGCGCTGAACATCCGCCCGGTGAACAGGGCCAGCAGGCCGGCGCGGCGCAGGGAGCGGGTCATCTTGTAGTGGCTGCCGTTGGAGGCGACGCAGTAGGGGACGGCGAGGTGTTCGATGACGTTCCTGACCCCGTCCACGGCGGTGAGTTCCTTGTCGATCAGGGCCCAGTAGGCCTGTTCGAAGGGCTCTTGCCAGTTGTCGGGCAGGGGGCGGCCGAGATGGTGTTCGATCTGCTCGCGCATGTACTGCCTGGAGTGGCCGACGAAGCGTTGGGCGATGTCCTGCGGGGTCAGGGACCAGCCGAGCTCGGTGATCAGCGCGGAGTCGACGCGTACGGCGAGGCGTTCGCTGTCGACCAGGACCCCGTCGCAGTCGAAGATGACGAGTTCGGTCGGGGAGTTCATGAAATGCCGGTCCAAGGGGGTGAGTTGGCCAATATGGTTGCGGTCGGCGACTCCGGAGGGGTCGCCGTGCGGAGGGCGGAGGAACGATGGGCACCTGGTCGGTCGAGATAGCGGTCTCCCCGCCGGTCGTCTCCGACGGGTCGGTTCAAGCGGCCCGTGGGGTGCTGAAGGACATCCGGGGCGATCTGGTGGGCCTTCCGGCCGTGTCCGGCGGGGTGGATCGGGTGGCGGACGCCTCCGTGCCCGGCCGCCAGGGCGGCGAGTTGCTCCGGTTCCTCCTGGAGATGGCTCCCGCGACGCTGGAGGCGGTGCTCATGATCATCAGCGCGCGGCGGGAGGCCCGCTCCCGTGACGCGTCGGTACCTCTGGAGGCCGCCGTCCGGGTCACCGGCCCCGACGGTGTGGTGCGCGAGGTGGTGCTGCGGGGCGAGAGCGATGAGGTGGTGCGGGGCCTGCGTGAACTGCAGGGCGCGCCGGACGAGGACGACGCGGAGGCGGCCCAGGGGGAGTGAGGGGCCGGGCGGGTTCACTCGCCCGCCTGCTGCTCCAGTGCGGCGATCTCCTCGGCGGTGCGCAGGGTGTTCGGGTGCTCGTGCCCGATGGCGGTCTGCTGGTCGTGCAGAAGGTCGCGCAGGTTGGCCAGGGCGCCTGCGGTATCTCCTTGCGCGGCCTGCCATTTGGCCTGGTTGAAGCGGGTGCGCAGGGTGTCCTGGTGGTGCGGGCCCAGGACGGTTTGCTGCAACGGCAGCAGCTCGTCGGCGAGTTGGCGGGCGCGTGCGGGGTCTCCGGCCGCGCCGGTGAAGTCGATGATGTTGTTGACGGTGCGCATCGTGTCGGGGTGGGAGGCGCCGAGGGTGCGCGTACGGCGTTCGCGTGTTTCCTCGAGGACACGGATGGCGTCGTCGTAGCGGCCCAGGACGCCGGTCCACCGGCCGAGGTTGTTCAGCGTGCGCAGGGTGTCGGGGTGGTCGGGGCCCAGGACGCGGATGCGCGCGGGCATGAGGTCGGTGAGGATCCGGATGGCTTCGGCCGGATCGCCGTTGACACCGCTCCACAGACCGATGCCGTGCCGGGTGCGCAGGGTGTCGGGGTGGTCCTCGCCGAGGCCTTCGGTCTGCTGCTGCACCAGGTCGCGCAGGAGTGCGAGGGTCTGCTCGGGCCGTCCGGCCTCCCCGCTCCAGTAGGCGATGCTGTAGCGGGTGCGCAGGGTTTCGCGGTGCAGGGGGCCGAGACGGCGGATCTGCAGGGGGAGCAGCGCCTCGAACTCCTCGACCGCCTGGGCCGGGTAGCCGGATTCGCCGGTCCAGCGGGCCAGGCTGTTGCGGCACGCGAGCGTCTCGGCGTGCTCTTCGCCCAGGTGCTCGCGGCATTCCCGCAGGACCTCGCGGATCTGGTCCATGGCAGCTCGGGGGGCGCCGGCCAGCCCGGTCCAGCTTCCCAGGGCGTGCCGGGCCTCCAGGGTGAGTTCGCTGTGCGGGCCCTGGGCGTCGCGTAGGCGCGGCACCAGATCCTGGAGGAGGTCGCGGGCTTCCGCGGCGTGGCCGGAGACGCCCCGGGTGAGCGCCGCGTCCAGTTCCACGCGCATGGCGAGGGTGTCGTCGGTGCCCAGGGCGTGGGTGACGTCGGGCAGGAGCTGGGCGTACAGCTGGGTGGCGGACGCGAACAGGCCGCAGCGGCTGGTCCAGGAGGCGAGTTCGCGCCTGGCCCGCAGGCTGCGCAGGTCCGCGGGTCCCAGGGTGTCGGTGATGGTCCGGGTCCAGCGTTCCCAGCGGAGCCTGTTCTCTCCGGCGAGCGCCGCCGGACGGCCGATCAGCACGTCGATGGCGCCGTCGGGGTCTCCCGCGTCCCACCGGTGGGAGGCTTCGCTGCGCTCGGCGTAGGCGCGCACCGGATCGTCGCCGCTGTTCCTGCCCTCGGCCATGGGAGCGAGCTTAGCCAGGGCGTCGGCGATCGCCGAGTGGGCGCTGACGTCGCTCGGAAGCACCGGGGTCCGCGAGTGGTGCAGGTGGTGGATGAAGGTGGGGTGGATCGCGGTGAGCTGCTCGCTTTCGGTGCCCGGTTCGACGCGCTCCACCAGGTGGTGCAGGGCGACCAGGGCCGTGCGCACGCCCGCGACGGTCGCCGGACCGCCCAGGCGTTCGGACGCGGCGTGCAGTACCGCCAGCGGGACCAGGACACTCTCGCCGCCGTAGGCCAGCACGGCCAGGACCGCGGCCAGGCGCCGGTCGGCGTCCTCGCGCTGCTCGCGGCGGTACTCGCCGAGGGCGCGGGCCAGGAGCCGGTCGTAGAGTTCCTCGCGGGTGGTGGGCAGCCCCGTGTCACGGTCGGTCTCGCGCGCGGGGCGGCCGCTGATCTCGTTGCACAACAGGGTGACGATCAGCCAGTTGCCCTCCGAGATCCGCAGGATGTCGGCGACCCGGTCGGGGGGAATGTTCCTGCGCTCCGCGTACCGGCGCACCTGGCGGTCCGTGGACGGGGGCACCGCGACACATTCGAAGCCGGCCGGGACGACGGCGGGGTAGCCGTACTCGGGCCGGTGACGGACCGACACCACCGTGCTCACGTGGCCGTAGCGGTCCGCGTCGCCGAGTTCGGTGATGCACGCCGTCACCGCCGTCTCGGCCTCGGCCGGGAGCTGGTCCAGCGCGTCGATGACGACAAGGACCTCCACCTCGCCCGGCAGGTGCCGCAACGGTCCGGTGAGCCAGCGCTCGGTGGCCGGCAGCGCTTCCACCTCTTCCTGCGGCATGTTCTGCAGGAAGGACTCCTCCGCTTCGAGGAAGGCCTCGCGGGCCGACATGTACAGCTGCTCGTTGATCTCTCTGGCGAACTCCTCCGGCGTCGTGTCGGCCGCGATCGGGAAGAACGCCACCGCCTGACGGGGCAACGACCGATCCGGGTTCGGGCCCGCCCGGCCCGGATCGATGCGGTCGATCGCCGTCATCTGCAGCGTGGCGCTCTTCCCGGAGCCGCTCGCCCCCAGGACGGCCACCCTGCGGTGCTCCCGCACGGACCGCGCCACCGGATCATGGCCCTCGGGGCGCTGGTAGCGGCGGTGGATCTCGTGCAGACCGCCCTGCCTGCGGGTGACCCGGGCGACCAGGTCCGCCACCAGACCCTTGCGGCTCGCACGGTTCGCGCTGAGCCACAGACCCGCGTCGTCGCTCTCGTCGTGGACGAAGTGGTGCGGGAACTGGTCCTCCCAGTGCGGGATGTGGCGCTGGAAGTCCGACGCCCTCAGGTACCGGCCCGCGTCGTCGATACCGGACTCCAGGTACTCTGCCACCGCCCGGCTGAAGCGGGCCTGCGAGCCCCACTCGAGGCTGGTGGCGGTGGACACCGAGATCCGCTTCATCGGCATCGACCAGCTGCGTTCGTCGGCCAGCCGTCCCGACTGGCACGTGTCGATGACGAGGATCACGCCGTCCGAGCCGGGGAACTCGCCGTGGAGGGCACGCAGGCGCGCGCCCAACGGATACCCCCGGGCAGGCAGTTGCAGCAGGCTGATCGGGTGATCGGCCGGGACGAAGTAGTACAGGTCGTCGTCGAAGTCCGAGGACCCGTGACCGATCAGGTACAGCACCAGCGTGGCGCCGGCGAGCGAGGCGGCCGCGAAGGCCTCCCGGACCCGCTCCTCCAGGACCTGCTTGGTCGGGTCCCGCAGCACCCGCAGCCCCGCGACCGCGGGCTCGCAGGCCCCCAGGACCGGGTCGTACAGGGCGTCCGCGATGACCTCCGCGGCCTCGTGCATGTATGCCTGATCATCTTCGTACGCGAACCATCGCGCACTGACCACCAGCCCCACACGCCCTGACCGGCCCACGGCTCCCCCTAGGCGGCAACGACCCGAACCGCAGCGACAGCAAGCGACTGTAACGGACAGTGCAGGCGGGTGTACTCCCTTTCGAACCGGTCAGCGGCACACCGCGACCCGGCCGCAGCCCGTCACCGCGAGCTGCACACCGTCCGCGGAGCCGCTCTGCTGTCGGTGCCCTGCGCTGACCGGGCGTCCTGCACCCGCTGCACATCCTGGAGGAGGCGCTGGATGCCCGGGTCCTGACCGGTGGCGACCCTGGCGATGGTCTGCAGGACGGCCTCGTAGAAGGCGTCCCGTACGGCGGGCGCCATGACGTCCGAGGCGTCCAGGCAACGCGGGCCCGTCCGGAGCCGCTCGGAGATCTCGCGTTCGACCGCGCTGTGCCCCGATCTCACCTGGCGGTTCGCCGAGAAGACACCCAGGCCTGCCCACTTCTGCTGGCCCTCCTTCGAGGCCAGTTTCCGGACCAGTTCCCTGGCCTGGGCGCGGCTGCTGAACAGCGCCGCGAAGTCACCGGTGACCTCGTGGGCCCGCACCCGGCCGCCGCCGGGCAGCAGCGGGGCGGAGTCCAGCAGGCTCGCGCGCGGTGCGTCGGACTCGTAGAAGGAGCGGGCGAAGGAGCCCTGGTGCTCCAGGCTGCACCCGCCCCAGCCGCCGAACAGCAGCCCGTGGCTCTTCGGGGAGCCGCGGTGGTCGGTGAGCAGGGCGTGTCCGGCCGCGGTCCGGTCCTGCCCGAGCAGCCCGGCCCACGCCTCCCAGGCAGAGCGCACCGGAGCGCTGCGCCACCACTGCGCCGTGCCCGTGCCCAGCGCCCACTTCTCGTAGACGGCCGGGCCCGCCCGTTGCAGCACAAGGTCCTCGATCCAGTCCGTGCCGGGCCAGCCCGAGGCGCCGTCGTCCCCCATGCCGATGCACCAACTCCGCAGCGGCGCGGGTGAGTCGGCGGGCTTCTCGCCCTTCCGGTACCAGACGATGCTCTTCAGGTCCGCCTTGACCGGGACCCAGTAGACCTTCGAGGAGGTCGTGCCGGTCGCGTTCCACGGGGCGCCGTACTGCGCCGGGTCGTAGAGGTCGTTCAGCGGCTTGAGGCGGGCCTGGTCGGCGTACTCGGCGAGCTCGCCGATGCCCGGCATGATCACGATGTCCGGCGGTTCTCCCGACTGGACCTTGGAGAGCAGCACCTCACGCTGGGCCGCGGTGCCCTGGTAGCGGAAGGGGATGCCGAAGCCCCGTAGCACCTTCTCGAACTGGTCCGCCTGGTCCCCGGTCCAGGTGCCGAGGATGGTCACCGGCTCCCCGTCGTCGTGCCGCGCCCAGGCCACCACCATGCCCCCGGCGGCGATCAGCACCATGACCACGAGCACGACCAGTACCTTGAACCGCCGGGTCACCGCCGCCTCCAGTAGTCGCTGTCGAGCCGGAGCCCGAGCCCCAGCGCGGGCAGCACGACGACCAGCAGGCCGCCGACGACCGTGGCCCGGTACACCCGGTCGGTCCAGGCGCCGTCGGTCAGTTGCTGCCGGACCTCCTCCGACGTCTGTGTGACGCTCTGCTGCGCCTCGGCCAGCCCCGTGCCGGTATGCCGGGACACGTCGGTGATCTGCTGGAGGTCCCTGAGCGCCCCGCCGAGGTCGTTCGCGGTGGCGGACGTCGTCAGCAGCGGGAACACCGCGAGCAGCACGGTGAGGACGAGGGCCGCGAGCAGGTACGGGTTCCAGTCGCGGCCGCAGCGGTCGCGCAGCACGAACAGTGCCGAGAGCAGGGTCAGCGCCAGGGCGGCCAGGGCGAGTTCGGCGAGCCACCACCCGGCCTGCTGCCACCGCCCCATGGCGGCCGTGGTCCTGGCGTGCCGCATCTGGGCCTTCTGCAGCTCGTCCAGGCGAGGGGAGAGCCCCACCTTGTCGCGGGTGAGCAGCGAGTCCGCCTCGTCGAGCTTCTGCTCCCGCATCAGCGGCTGGTCACTGTAGAGGGACGTACCGAGGTTGAGCGAGGTGCTGTAGGTGTTCAGCAGACCCATGACCGTGCCGAGGTCCTGGTCGGTGCGGTCGGCGATCCGGGACAGGCCCTGGTCGGCCGCGGAGAGCTGGGACCGGTAGGTCTCGCCCGAGCCCGCCACGTCGACCAGGCGCATCCGTACCAGTGCATGGGCCTCCTGGTCGGCACGGAGCGCCGCCAGCCGGGTGGCGGCGAGCCCCTGCACGGCCGGCGCCTCACGGGAGGCGAGGTCCTCGGCGCCGCGCTGGGTCTGCCGGTAGGAGGAGAACAGGGCGGTCGAGGCGAGGGCCGCGCACAGGAACAGCACCAGCAGGTGCGTTTCCAGCAGCCGGCGGGTCCGCCAGGGGGCCAGCCGCCGGCGCCAGAAGGCGGCGGGGGAGTACCGCCGCGGGAAGGCGATGCGTACGGTCGTCACAGCAGCTTCTCCCCGCAGGCGATGCAGTGACGGGCCTCGCTCCCGGCCCGGCGGCCGCAGTTGCCGCAGCGCGGGCCCGGCGGTGGGTCGACGGCGTCGGGCGGCAGCGCGCCGGGACGGGACACGGCGCGCAGGATCATCGGGCCGAGGGTGCCGGCGTCGACGGCGCGCAGCCGGATCCGCCCGGCGGCCGCGTCCTCGATGTCGGCGACGGTACGGATCTCGTCCAGCACCCAGCTCGTGCCGAACCGCGCCGCAAGGCGGGCGGCCAGCCCCAGCCGGTCCTCGGCGGCGTCCCGCCGCTGCCCCTGAAGCGCGGCGAGCCCCTCGCGCAGGGCACCGCGCATCTGGCTCGTGGCGTTGAGGCCGAGCACGCTGCCGGGACCGGCGGCCGGGGCGTCGGGCGCGGACTGGTCGGGCAGGTGCCAGCGGGCGACGACCGGCGCGTGGACGTTCCCGAGGGAGACCATGGCGAACTGCAGCTCGGTCTCCAGCGGGTCGGCATCGGCGTCCGCGACCAGCGTGAGCAGGTAGTCCCGGCTGCCCTGCTCCCACTGGTACGTCGGGAAGCTCCAGCGGTGCGGCCGGCCGGGCTCGGGCAGCCCGCCGAGGCGGTGCGGCCGGGGCGCCTTCTCGCTGAGCGAGACCTGCCGCACGGAGGGCCGCAGGGTCACCTCGATCGGCAGCTGGGGCGTGTGCACCCGGCGCAGCCGCGCGATGGCGTCCGTGACCGCCTGGCCGAGGCCGTCGTCCACGAACTGCGCGGTGCCGTGCAGCCGTTCCGCGAGGACCAGCAGCGGGTCGGGGGTCCAGTCCGCGCCCACCGCGAACACGTCACAGGTGAACTGCCCCGAGCAGAGGTCCAGTTCCTCCTCCAGACGACGCTCCCCGGCGGCGCTGCTGCCGTCGGTGATCAGCACCAGATGCCGCACGGACAGCGGGCGGCCGGCGAGCAGGGCGCGCGCCCCGGCCGCCCACACCGCGTACCCGGCGGGGCTCGGGGCGTCCCGGTGCAGCGGCAGCGAGCCCGCGACGAACGCCGCCCGGCGCCGGTGGTACTGATCGGCGACGGCCCACTCGTCGTCGCCCCGCGGATAGCACCGGACCGGCTCGGGGCCGCCGGCCAGGACCGCGAAGGAGATCCGGTCGGGCAGGGCGCGCAACGCGGCGGGCAGCGCGTGCCGGACCGCCGCCCGGTTGCGCTCGGCCACGTCCACCGCGATGATCACGGCGAGTTCGACCGCGGGCAGGTCGGTCGGGGCGCCGTCGGCGGCCACGTCGACCCGGAGACGCGCCTCGATCTTCGCGCTGCGGTGCGGACGCGGATCGCCGTCGAGGTCGACCCGCAGCCGGATGCCCGGCTGCGACGGCCGGGTGTGACTGCTCATGTCCTGCGTCACCGCTCCTTCCCTTCGTGCCGTGCGAGGGACGTGGGTCGTGCCGTGCGGTCGGAACGTGGCTCGTGCCGTGCGGTCAGAACAGGGTCTGGGGTCGCACCGCGTGGACGAGGTCGACGAGGTGCTCGTGGGCGGCGGCCGACTCGCGGTGCCGGGCGGCCAGTTGCCGGTAGAGCGACTCCATCCGCCGGCGCAGCTCGCGCTCCGGCGGGGTCAGACGTCTCAGCCTGCGGACGTCCAGCCGGCCGGCGCCGCGGCCCGCGGGACCGGACCGGTCGTTGAGGCGGTGCAGCGCGTCCAGTTTCCATTCGTGCAGCTCGGTACGGAGCCGCAGCGCCTCGTCCTCGGACAGGCTCGGCTCACCGGCGCCCGGCCTGCGGCCCACCAGGCCGGGCAGTTCGGCCAGTGCCGCGTCGACCTCGGCGGGCGCGGCGAGCGAAGCGAGATGGGGGTCCCCCCGGACGGAGTCCGGGGGAGGATCGACGTCCCCGGGCAGCCGGGCCGCGCGGATGCGCAGGGACGCGATCCGGGCGACGGTGTGGTCCAGGGTGCCGGGCCCCACCCGGCCCAGCACGTCGAGGGCCGCCCGCCGGTCGCCCGCGCGCAGCGCGAGCCTGGCCAGGCCCAGGGCGGCGCCGCCGTGCGCGGGGTTGCGGGCGAACACCGCCTCGTACAGCTCCCTGGCGGTGGGCCCGGCCGCGTCGTCGCCGAGCCGTTCCCCGCAGTAGGCGAGGGCCAGCTTGGGGGCGTACTCGCCGGGCAGTTCGAGATGGACCCGCATGAAGTGGCCCCGGGCGTCGGCGACCTGCTTCGGGCTGCCGTCGAGGCCGGCGCTGCGCAGCGCGAGCAGGGCGCGGTGCCACTCCAGCCGCCACCGGCGTACCGCGGACGGCCCCGGGATGGAGTCGGCGGTGTCCAGTTCGGTCTGCGCCCGCTCCAGGTCCTCCCGGGTGTTGCGGCTCAGCAGGACCCGCACGTTGTGCAGGCAGATCTCCACCGAGCGCGGCTTCTCGTCCTCCTGGTCGAGGAGTTGCCCGGGGTCGTAGCCGCTGCTCACCTCGAACCGCGCGGTCTGCGGGTCGCCGGGATACCGCCTCGGCACCGGGAGACAGCCGGCGATCTCGGCGGGCGTGGGGGCACCGAGGTCGAGGGCCGGGGCGAGCGGCGGCTCGTACCGGTCGCGGCGGGGCCGTGCCAGCCAGTGCTCGATGCCCGGCACGGTGCCGAGCCGGGCGCCGAGCAGGTGCGGCGACGGCCGGAAGTAGTCGGAGGGCTCGGGCGGGTCGCTCTTGCCGCGCAGGGCGCGGATCTCCCGCAGCGCGCCGCGCAGTTGGCCGGCCATCTCGCGGGCGTCGGCGAAGCGCCGCCCGGGGTCGTCCCGGACGGCGCGCTCGACGACCCGGCGGAAGGAGTCGGTGCCGAGCCCGGGCACCCGGTCGACGGCCCAGCCGGCGAGCTCCCGCAGGGTCACGCCGACGGTGTGCAGGTCGTGGGCGACGGTGGGCAGGCCGGAGAACGCGGTCTCGGGGGCCATGTACTCGGAGGTGACATGGGCGGGCGGCCCGCTCTGCCCCTCCTCGCGCATGCCGCCGAGGTCGATGACCTTGACGCCTCTCCCGTGGTGCACGACGTTCGAGGGCTTCATGTCCCCGTAGACGAAGACCCGTTCGCCCCCGGCGTGCAGATGCGCGAGGGCTTCGAGGATCTGGCAGCCGTACGCCGCGACGTGCTCGATGTCGAGGACCGACTCGCCCCGCCGGGTCTCCTCGACGACCTTGGCGAGGGTGCCGTCGCCGACGTCGTCCATCACGATGTGGCCGCCGGTGGTGGCACCGGCGTCGTCGCGCCGGGCGACGAAGTCGCGGATCTGGACGATGCGCGGGTGGCGGATGGCGACGAGGTTGCGGCGTTCGAGGTCGGCGAGCCGGGCGCCGTCGTGCTCGTACCGGTTGAGCAGCCCCTTGACGGCGACGACGTCACCGAGGTGGGTGTCCTCGGCGAGGTAGACCCAGCCCTGGCCGCCGTGTGCGATGGGGCCCATGATCCGGTACTGGTCGCGCAGCAGCTCGCCCGCGGTGAGTTCGGGCTCGTACGAGTAGCGTGCGCCGCAGGCCGGGCAGTACCCCTTGATGGGCACCGGGCCCTCGGTGTACGGCGGGGCGAAGGTGATGCCGCAGTCGGCGGCCGAGCAGCCCATGTGGATGCGCAGCGGCGCGTCGGGACGGACGAGGCGGGCCTCGGCGGGGCGCGCGGCGCGCTCCGGGAGCGCGAGGAGGTCGCGGGGGCCGAGGTCCCGCGGGTCGTCGGGCAGGACGGGCAGCCCGGGGTGCTCCTCGGCACGGCCGCACAGGTCGCACCAGCCGGTGGGCAGGACGGTGCCGGCGCAGGGGGATCCGTCGAAGCTCCGGTGCGGGCAGCTGGTCATCCTCGCGTCGCCCGCCTTCCCGGCCCGGTCCGGGTGCGCCGCATCAGCGGCCTCCCTGGCGGTCCAGGTCCGCGCGCAGGGTCCTGATCAGCGCGCGCAGCCGGGTGAGCTGCTGCTGCGGGTCCCGTAACGCCTCGATCCTGCGGCGCTCGGCCCGGCGCAGGTCGGCCGTCTCGGCGACGGAGGCGAGGGAGGCGCTGTCGACGACGTCGCGGCGGACCGCGTTGCCGAACTCCGCACGTTCCAGACGGCCGAGCAGCGCGTCCGTGTGGCGGAGCAGCGCGGGACGCAGCAGCTCGTCGCGGGCCGCGGTCCAGCCGGTGCCACCCTCGTGGCGGAAGACGAGCAGCAACCGGAAGTCCAACTCCCTTAATCGGCTGAGGAGTTCGAGCAGCGGACCCGGCCGGGGTTCCTCGTCGAGCCCGTCGATGACGAGCGTGACGGGGTGCCTGGGCCGGACGGACCGTATGGACCGCATGGGCGGCGCGGGCGCGCGGGCGGCGGCGCCCGGGAGGTGGCGCGCGGTGCCGAGCAGCCAGTCCCAGTGGGCGAGGTATTCGCCCACCGGGAAGGAGACCCGGCCCAGGGCGTGATCGGCGAGGTGCGGCCTGCTGTCGCCGCCGCGGTGGACGATGTCGGCGTGGTGCAGCAGATGGCGCAGCGAGCGGTCCTTGCCGCTGTCCGGCGGCACCACGGTGATCTTCACCGGCTCCTCGTCCGGGTCCCCGAACCACCGGGTCAGCCGCTCCTCGAAGCCGTGGTCCCAGGCGTCCCGGCTGCTCAACTCCTTGATCAGCGGCGAGAGTTCGGCGATACGGTCGACCGGGATCAGATACGAGAAGGCGAGCCGGTTGTCCTCGGGCAGCAGCTCACCCAGGTCGCCGCGCCAGCTGACGACGAGGCCGACGACCCGGGCCGGCCGGCCCTCCTGCGGCCGGGTGCACACGGCGGCGCCGCTGAAGCCGGCGCGGACCACCTCCGCCTTGGTGACGGCGTCGAGCTGCACCCGCTCGCCACTGGCGCCGCCGATCCGGCCCCACAGGTTCATGCCGTCGTCGAAGCCTTCCGCGTAGCCGGTCGCGTAGACCTCCAGACCGGCCCGGAGCCGGGGTTCCAGACGGGCGGGGCGGGCCCGGGGCCGCGGACTGTCCAGCCGTAACACCGCGACGTCCTCGCCGTGTTCGCCCTCCGGCAGCCAGCCGCCCGGCAGGACCCGCGCGGCCACCGGTTCCAGCGCGTTGTTCTCGGCGAACTCCAGCCACATCACGGCGTCCGGGTGGCGCACCACGTGTGCGCAGGTCAGTGCCGTGTGCTGATCGACGAGAACCCCGGCCCCGCAGACGGGACCGTGCGCGTCCCCGCGTCGCAGCCGGAGTCTCCAGTCCGCACGCAGTTCCCCCATGCCGTCTCACACTACGCGCGGGGCATGGTAGGTCCCTAGACTTGTGACCAGGTTCGATCGGTCAATCAACGGAAACCGGCGGTGAGTTGCCATGGGGGATCCGGAACCGATCGGTCTCGCGGAGGCCATCGGCACGGTGCGTGCGGAGCTGGCCAGGGCGCAGGCCGAAGGAGCCGAGAGCGACTGGCGGTTCAGCGTGGAACAGGTCAGCCTGGAGTTCTCGGTGCAGTTCCACCGGGCCGGCGAGGGCGGGGCGGGGCTGCGCCTGGGCGTGGTCGAGGCCCGGCTGGGTGGCTCGGTGAGCCACGACTCCACGCACCGCATCCAGGTCGACCTCAAACCACTGCCCCGCCCCGACGGCCGCCACCACGAGGTGAGCCGCGAGGACGACGGGCCACTCGGCCGGGGTTAGCCGGGGACGGCCGGGGTCGGGCTCGCGCGGGGACACCCCCGTCGCCCCCGCGCGAGCCGGTCATGGTGACCCCCGGAACCCGGTGCGGACGGTGCGTGGCTCATCGTGGCCGAGCCGTCGCCCAACCGGCCATACCTCAAAGCCAGTTGGGACAACCGGGGACGATTCCGCCGCTGAGCTGCCGGGACGTCGCGCGGGACGACGGAACGGCGGGATGTGCAGATATCGTGAAGGCGGGAAGGGTGCGGGACGGGGGCTGGACGGGTGCGCGACGGCGTACGCGAAGGGTTGGGGCATGCCGCGACGGAAGGCGCTGCCCGAGTCGACGGATCCCCGGGTCCGCCGGCTCGTGGTCGAGCTGCGCCGGTTGAAGGACCACAGCGGACTGAGCATGGCCGCGTTGGCGTCCACGACGGGGTTCAGCAGGTCGTCCTGGGAGCGCTACCTCAACGGCAGGGTGACGCCGCCCCGGCAGGCCGTCGAGACCATGGCGGACGTGTGCGGCGGCGACCGGATCGGCCTGGCGGCGCTGTGGGAGGTGGCCATCTCCGACACCGCGCCGGGTCTCACGGCACCGGCACCGGCACTGGCACCGGCACCGGCACCGGCATCGGCTGCGCAGGAGCCGGAACAGCCGGAGATCCCCGAAGCGGTGCTGGAGGAACCTCGGGAGCCGGAGCCGCCGACACCGGACGGGCGCACGGAGACCGGCGGACCGGACGGCAGCACGGCGCCCACGCCGAGGGCGGTGGCCAGCGCGGGCCCCGCCGCCACGAGGAGGACGGTGCCTCGGTGCGGCTTCCGGTCCCGGGGTTCCGGCCCGCCGTGGTCGTGGGAGACCTGCACGGACCGCGACGCCGAACAGCACGACACGGACTGCTGGACGGACGCGGTCACCCGGGCCCGACGGGAGATCGCCGGGCGGACCGTGGAACTCCGCTTCAGTCCGGCGTGCCGGGCGGCCTGGGGCCGGATCACGGCGCGGGGCACCGGGGACCGGGTGCGGGTCGACACCACCGACGGGCGGCACCAGTCGCGGCTGGTGCTGGTGCCCGGCCGGTATCTCTACACCCTGATGATCGGCGTCGGGCGCCCGTCCGAGGCACGCGCCTGCGTCGAGCTGCCCGACGGCGCGTCCGCCTGTACCGGCTGGGGGCGCTGACCCACCGTCGAGCGGCTGTTCAGCCGGACACCTGCACCACCGCGGTCGCCCCCGCCCGTACCGTCGGCGTCGCGTACGTGTACGTCACGCCGTTCACCGTCTTGGTGCGCGCCCGCTGCGGCACGCCGTCGACCGTGATCCTCTTGTGGACGCCGGGGAATCGGGCTTCCCAACGGTAGGCGCCGTGGCGGGAGTTGTTGGTGAGGGTGGTCCGCGTCGCGGCGTCGTGCCGGACGGTGATCGTGCCCGTCCCGACGGGCACGTCCGCCACCTGGAGCCACTTCATGCCGGACGGCAGCCGCGACTGCGTCGTCACCTGATGGTTCGCCGCGTCCGGGGTGATGCCCATCAGGCCCTCGACGGTCTGGCTGACCAGGGTGAACGACACCTCGGGGTAGTCGCCGTCCGGGCCCTGGCTGGAGTTGACGTGCTGGACCTCCCGTTCGCCGTAGATCTTCTTCATCCACCACCAGGCGGTGTCGGCGCGGTTGTTCCGGAAGAACATGTCGGGCAGGTACGTCGTCGACTCGATGTTGGGCGAGCCCTCGGGCCCCAGCTCCTGCGCCTGGATGTAGTCGAGGTAGGCGTCGTTGCGCGGACCGGGGTCGATGATCTGCTTCATCGGCATGAACACGCTGTTCTCCTTGCCCCAGCCGGTGACCGGGGTGCCGGAGACGGTGTACGCGCGGACCATGCCGGCTCCGCTGCCGGTCCCGCTCCACTCGTCGTTGAAGTACGCCTTCAGGTCGGCGGCCCGCCGGTCGTACGTCTTCGCCAGCTTCGTGTCGCCCTTGCCGCGCGCGAGCACGGCCATCGCCAGGTACGCCTGGTACTCCGAGGCGATGGTGTCCCCGGCCTCGGCGAGGTCGTCGCCGTCCTGCTCGTTGTAGCTGGCGGCACCGGCGAAGATGCCCTTGCCCGTGCCCTCGGCGACCTTGACCCTGCCGTTGTCCTTGGCGCTGTTGTGGAGGTCGATGAAGTCCTCGGTGGCGTGCCGGTAGAAGTCCCAGAGCACCGGGTCGTCGACGTATCTGCGGTCGCCGGTCCAGAGGTAGGCCTGCGCCGCCTTCTCCACGAGTTCGAAGACGGCCGGGACCTCGCGCACGAAGTCGTCCGGGTTCTTGTAGTCGATGCTCAGGTACGTCTTGGCGTCGAAGTTGAGCGACCACACCGGGAAGTACTGGTGCTCGGCGGTCGCCGACTCCGCGTACGAGCGGAGCATCGTCTCGTTCTCCGTGTCCAGGCCGAGGAGATGGGCGCCGTCGAGCTGGTGGGCCATGTCGCGCGAGTAGTACGCGCTGCGGTTGGCGTATCCGGCCCAGTAGGTGGGCCCGTACGTCGCGGTGCCGGTGCCGCTCGTGTGGTACTCGTCGGCGTTGACCGGGCCGACCGTGCCGGGCAGCTGCACCCAGCTGTTGGCCTTCCGCTTCGCCCAGTCGAACATCTCGACGACCTCGGGGTCGGACGAGGTGACCTTCGGGTCGGCCGGCGCGGCGGGCGAGATCATCAGGTCGTCGGCGTTGACCCAGCTGCTGCCGGAGCCGAAGGCGATCTCCAGCCGGTCACCGGCCTTCAACGCGACCCGGCTGACGGTGTACCGGGCGTAGGAGGCGCGCTGCGGCAGCTCCACCGTGCCGACGGTCTCGCCGTTGCGCCGGATCGTGTACGTACCGCCGGTGCCGGCGCTCCCCACCCACGCGGAGAAGTCGTAGCTGCCGTCCCGCGGCGCGACGAGGTCGAGCCGCGCGGTCCTGCCGGTGCCGGCGTCCAGGTAGAGGAAGCGGCTGCCGCTGTGCACGTTGCCGGCACCGACCCCGGTGCCCGGGTCGAAGGTCCAGCCCGTGCCTCCGTTCTCGAATCCTGGGTCGGGCAGGGCGAGTTGGGGACGGGAGTCGGTGGCCGCGCGCGGTGCCGCCGTGGCGGAGGTCGCGGGGGCGATCGGCGTGAGCAGAGCAACGGCGGTGAGCAGCATGAGCCTTGAGGGCTTCATCGGGTCTCCGGTCTTCAGCTACGGCGGGCGGGCGAGCGGCCGATTCGTGGCCGAAAGCTAACAGGGCCGGAAGATGTCGTTCAATGGTCATGCACAGCAAAGTTGCAAGAGGCACGGTGATATCGCATTCGAGACTGCCTGATTCGGTCGAAAGTTTTCATCCAAATCTTGCAAGCAAGGTGGGGCCGGGGAGCGTGCCTCTCGCAGGGCCGCGTATCATCGACGCCTGCGAACGGTCGCACGACGGCCAGTACGAGGGCCGCACGACGGGGCACGACGGGGGCACGGAGGGAACCGTATGAAGGTCGGTATCACCGAGGTGGCGGGCCGGGCGCGGGTGAGTGAGGCGACGGTCAGCCGTGTGATCAACCGGCGTCAGGGGGTGTCCCGCAAGACGCGTGAGGCGGTCGAGCAGGCGATGGCCGACCTGGGGTACGAGCGGCAGACCCAGGGGCAGCTGGTCGCGGTCGTCACGGAGCTGGT
>NZ_JBEOYD010000050.1:0-70390 GCF_040296885.1 Streptomyces sp. NPDC001980
CAGCGTCCTCGCCCTCCTCGGCAACCGCGACGTCCCCGTCGGCGAACTCCTCTTCGACCCCGAACTCGTCGTCCGCGCCAGCACCGCACCCCCGAAGGACCGGTGACCCCCGGCTCCACCCGCCGACCACCGGCCACGGCCAACCGACCACCGGCCGCCGCACCCGCTCGATGCCGGGTGCGGCGGCGTCCGTACGACAGCGCTACGTCACCCGGATGCCGCAGTCGCCCGGCGTACCCGGACGCGCGGGCGGCACCGTAGAGGTACCGGGGGCGCGGGGCGCGAGGGCGCACGGACGACGACTGAGGCGGTTCGCGTGGCGGACGAGACGGCCGGGACGACGGCGAACGCGAACGGAACCGCTGCCCCGGGTCCGAGGACCTGCCTGGTGACCGGTGCCAGCGGCTACATCGGCGGGCGGCTGGTGCCGGAGCTGCTGGACGCCGGATACCGGGTGCGCTGCCTGGCGCGCACGCCCCGGAAGCTGCGTGACCAGCCGTGGGCCGGACGGGTGGAGGTCGTGCAGGGCGATGTCACCGACGCGGACTCGGTGGCGGCGGCGCTGGCGGGCGTCGACGTCGCCTACTACCTGGTGCACGCGCTCGGCACCGGCCGCGACTTCGAGCGCACCGACCGGCAGGCGGCCCGGGTCTTCGGCGAGCAGGCCCGCACAGCCGGCGTCGGCCGACTGGTCTACCTGGGCGGCCTGACCCCCTCCGACGTGCCCGAGCGGGAACTCTCGCCGCACCTGCGCTCCCGCGCCGAAGTGGGCCGTATCCTCCTCGGCTCGGGCGTGCCGACGGCCGTACTGCGGGCCGCCGTCATCATCGGTTCCGGCTCGGCCGGCTTCGAGATGCTGCGCTACCTGACCGAGCGGCTGCCGGTGATGGTCACGCCGCGCTGGGTGCACACCCGCATCCAGCCGATCGCCGTACGGGACGTGCTGCGCGTCCTGGTGGGGTGCGCCGGCCTGCCGCCCGACGTCAGCCGCGCCTTCGACATCGGCGGCCCCGAGGTGCTCACCTACCTGGAGATGATGCAGCGGTACGCCGCCGTCGCCGGGCTGCCCCGGCGGCTCATCGTGCCCGTGCCGGTGCTCACGCCCGGCCTGTCCAGTCACTGGGTCGGACTGGTGACCCCCGTGCCGGCCGCCATCGCCCGCCCGCTGACGGAGTCGCTGCGCCACGAGGTGGTGTGCCGGGAACAGGACATCGGACGGTACGTGCCCAGCCCGCCGGGCCACCCGGTCGGCTTCGACCGCGCCGTCTCCCTCGCGCTGCAGCGCGTGCGGGACGCCCAGGTCGTCACCCGCTGGTCCTCCGCCGCCGTGCCGGGTGCCCCCAGCGACCCGCTGCCCACCGACCCGGAGTGGGCCGGCGGCAGCCTCTACACCGACGTGCGCGAACGCCACGCCGAGGTGGCTCCCGGCGCACTGTGGGAGGTGGTCGAGGGCATCGGCGGCGAGAACGGCTGGTACTCCTTCCCGCTGGCCTGGGCGGTACGCGGCTGGCTCGACCGCCTGGCCGGCGGGGTGGGCCTGCGCCGGGGGCGACGTGACGCGCGGCGGCTGCGGGTCGGCGATTCGCTCGACTTCTGGCGGGTGGAGGAGATCGAACGCGGGCGGCTGCTGCGGCTGCGCGCCGAGATGCGGCTGCCCGGCCTGGCCTGGCTGGAGATGTACGTCGACGAGGAGGGGGCCGGCGGCGCCCGCTACCGGCAGCGCGCCCTGTTCCACCCGCACGGACTGCTCGGCCAGCTCTACTGGTGGAGCGTGTCGCCCTTTCACGCGGTCGTCTTCGGCGGCATGGCCCGCAACATCGTCCGCGCCGCCGAACGCGGGCAGGCGTCGGGCCCTGCTCCCAGACCGGGCGACGCGGGTGGCAGCGACAGCACATCCGCACCCACCCCGGCCGCGGACGACAGCCCGTTCCGTGCGCCTCCGACCTGAGCCTGATCCCCCACCGGATCGGCAGGGCCCACCGGCGTCGGAGCTCTCAGGGAGTGCGGAAGCCGCGGAAGGTCACGTGCTTGCGGGTCTCGAAGCCGAGCCGTTCGTAGAGTGCGAGCGCGCCGGTGTTCGCCTCGGCCACGTGGAGGCAGGGGCGCTCGTCGCGCGCCAGGATGCGTGCGACGAGCGTGCTCAGGAGGCGGCCGGCGTGGCCTTGCCCGCGGGCCTCGGGTGCCGTGCAGACGGCGCTGATCTCGGTCCATCCCGGGGGCCGCAGCCGCTCGCCCGCCATGGCCACCAGCTTGCCGTCGACGCGGATGCCGAGGTAGGTGCCGAGTTCGTGGGTGCGCGGCCAGAACGGCCCTGGCTGGGTCCGCTCGACGAGTTCGAGGATGGCGGGCACATCGGCCGCACCGAGTTCGACCACGTCGGTGTCGGTCGCGGTCCGAACCTGCGCTGGGTGCATGCCGGCAGGCCAGATCATCTGCCGGCCTTCGAGGACGAAGACCGGCGCCCAGTCCGGCGGCGGGATCGCCGGGCAGCTGAACATGTCGGCGAACTCGCCTCCACCGAGCAGCTGGGCGAGGTCGGCCCAGTCCGTCGCGTCAGGGTCGGCGGACACCGCCGAGAAGGTCGCGACGCCCGGAAGGTAGGTGGCGGCCCGGCCGAGTCGGCGGGCGAGGGCCGCGTGGTGACCGCGCAGCGACTCGCCGACCGGGTCGTCGAGCGCGACGGTGTCGTCGCTCGTCATCATGCTGTGCCTTTCGTGCCGTGGCGGTAGGCCGTCGGGGGACCGGCGACGCCCGCCGTCTCCGGCGGTCTCGTAGATCCTGATCTCCGGTTCCGCGGACGGCAAGGGCGACAGGCCGACGACGGCGTCCTCGGCGGGCGGAGCCGTCGCGCGCGCCGATGCGAACGCCCCGCGAGACTCGTCGCATGATCTGCCATTCATCCCGGAGACGCGCCACACGGAGGACGTGAGGGGATACGAAAGTCGGGGGTCGGGTTCGGCGTCGGGGGCGACGATCGGCGCGGAGTGCCGGAACAGACTGCTGGGGCGACGTCAAGGGACGTCGACATCCCCTCATTGCCAAGGAGTTCCGCCATGCGCGTCGCCGGAAAGATTCTGCTCGCGATCCTGGGAGTCGCCGTGCTCGCCGGAGTCGGTCTCTGGCTGGGCATCAGGCATGTCGCGAGCGACATCACCTCGCACACGATCACCGCGGCCCAGTTCAAGGGCGTTCACGTGGGCGAGAACCGGGACGCCGTACGCGACCGGCTCGGCGAGCCCGGCGGTCTCCAGCCGCAGGACAAGCCCGAGCCGCCGGCCGGCACGACCTGTGACTACTACCTGCAGAAGCACGTGTCTCTGGAGAAGAAGCAGACTTTTCAGATCTGCTACCGGGACGGGAAGGTCGCCGTCACCAAGGCCCTGCCGTCCGCCGAGGAGAAGGCCGCCCAGGACAAAGGCAGGAGCAGCGAGAGCGCCAAGCCCTGAGCCGCTCGGTCTCGGACTGTCCGTTGAGCGCCGGTGGAACCGTGGATTCCGGAATGATCATGCGAAGGGTCTCGTACGGTGGCACGCGTGTCCGTTTCCTCTTCCTCTGCGCCGGCCTCTGGGCCGACCACTGCGCCGACCTCGGTGGCGGCTCGTCCTGCCCGGATCCAGTGGCCCTCCGAGCCGCTCGCCTGGGTGCTGGCGGCGCTGATCGCCAGTGGGGGACTCCTGCCGACCGCCGCACCGCGGTCCCTGCTGCCGCTGCCGTTCGCCGTCTCCGCCGTCCTGGCGTGCACCACCGGACTCCTGCTGGCCTGGCGGCGCGACCGGCCCACTCTGGTGGCGGCCGTGGTCGCCGGCGCGAGCCTGCTGACCGTTCAGCCGGCCCTGCCGTTCGCGATGTACTCGCTGGCCAGGCGGCGGCCCACGAGCCCCCTGCGGTACGGCGTCTACGCCACCGCGGTGCTCAGCCAGTTCACCACGGGCGCCCCGGCGACAGGCGTCATGGCGGCGGCCCTGCTGGTGGGCGCGCCCGCCTGGCGCGGCACGGTTCTCCGGTACCGGCACACCAGGCTGGCGGAGCTGGCCGAGCGCGCCGAGCAGGCCGAGCGGGAGGCGCTGCTGATCGCCCGCCGGGTCCGTGCGGAGGAACGGGCCGCGCTGGCGCGGGAGATGCACGACGTGGTGGCTCACGAGGTCAGCCTGATCACGCTGCACGCGGGCGCGCTGAGCGTCGACCCGCAGGAGTCGGAGCGCGCCCGCGAGACCGGCGAGCTGATCAGAGTCACCGGCAGGCGCGCGCTGGCCCAGCTGCGCCGGATCCTCGATGTGCTGCGCGACCCGGAGACCGTCGAGAGTTCCTTCCGGCCCGGCCCGGCACTGCGGGACCTGCCGCAGCTGCTGGCCGACTCGGCGGCGGCGGGCGTGCCCGTGGACCGGGCGCCGTGGTCCGTGACGGTGCCTGAACTCCGGTCCGGGGCACGGCCGTTGCCACCGGCGGTGGAGCACACGGTCTACCGTGCCGTGCAGGAGGCGCTGACCAACGTCCGCAAACACGCCCACGGCGCGCGCGCCACGCTGGGGCTGCGGGTGGACGGAGAGAACCTGGAGTGCGAGGTGACCAACCCGGTGACCGGCCTGCCCGGCGAGGCGGCCCGCGAGGGTGCGGGCCTGGGCCTGCGCGGACTGCGGGAGCGGGCCGCGCTCCTCGACGGCACCCTGGAGACCGAGCACCGGGACGGCGTGTTCCGGGTCCGGCTCCGGCTGCCCGTCGCACCGCCCGCGCCGGACCGGGAGCAGGCGACGTCGCGGGCGGAGCCCACCGTGGAGGCTCGGTGATCCGGGTCCTGCTCGCGGACGACGAGGCCCTGGTCCGCACCGGGTTGCGCCTGCTGCTGCAGACCGCCCCGGACATCGTGGTGGTCGCCGAGGCCGACGACGGGCGGGCCGCGGTCGAGGCATGCGCCCGGGTGACCCCCGACGTGGTGCTGCTGGACGTGCAGATGCCCGGCCTGGACGGGGTGGGCGCGGCCGGGGAACTGTCCGCGCTGCC
Source organism: Streptomyces sp. NPDC001980 (assembly GCF_040296885.1). Taxonomy (NCBI): domain Bacteria; kingdom Bacillati; phylum Actinomycetota; class Actinomycetes; order Kitasatosporales; family Streptomycetaceae; genus Streptomyces; species Streptomyces sp. NPDC001980. Next base: position 4,999 of record NZ_JBEOYD010000050.1, read on the forward strand.
CACGCCGCCGCGGATTCTGATGCTGACCACGTTCGACGCCGAGACCTATCTGCTGCCGGCGCTTCGGGCCGGGGCCCATGGCTTCCTGCTCAAGGACGCCCAGCCGGGCGAGGTCCTCGACGCGGTACGGAACACCGCGGCCGGCCGCCACGCCCTCGCCCCCGAGGCGGTGAACCACCTGGTGGCCCGGGCGGCCGCCGAGCCACCGCCGGCCGTGCCGCCCCGGCTGCGCTCGCTCACGCCACGCGAGCGGGAGGTGCTGGCGGCGGTGGCGGACGGGCTGAGCAACGCCCAGATCGGCCGGCGGCTGGGGCTGCGCGTGCCGACCGTGAAGGCCCATGTCTCGCGGATCATGGAGAAACTGCACTGCGAGAGCCGGGTACAGGCCGGGCTGCTCGCCATGCGCGCAGGGCTGGGCGGAGCGGCGGGTCCCACGGGCGAGCAGTGACGTCGCGGCCGGTCGGGCCCGTCGTGCGCGACCCCGCTTCCGGACACTCCGGCACCCGGCCCGGTCAGGGCGTGCCGGGCTCCTCGTAGGGGATGCGGTTCAGGTGCACGACCTCGCCCAGGGCGCCCCATTCGTCGCCGCCGAGTTTGGTGAGCGGACGCAACAACGCGCTGCTGGGCCGGCCGTCGACCAGGTAGTCCTCGTCGACGGCGGCATGCAGCACCCGCCCGAAGACCAGAGTGGAGTTGCCCATGCGCAGCGTGGTGTGTGAACGGCACTCCAGAACCGCGTGGGAGGCGGCGACTCTGGGCGGACGCACACACTTGCTGGCCTCGCGCTCGATGCCCGCGGTGTCGAACTCGCTCACCGAACGCGGGAAGTCGGTGGCGGTCGCGTTGATCAGCTGCAGGAGCGGTTCGGACGAGAAGTTGACGACGAACTCACCGGTGTCCTCGACGTTCCGCAGGGAGTCCTTCCGGCCGATCGAGGTGAACTGGACGATCGGGGGATCGGTGCTGGCGATGCTGAAGAAGGAGTGCGGGGCCAGGTTCTCGGTACGCCCGTCGGGCGTGACCGTGGAGACCCAGGCGATCGGCCGCGGAACGACGACCGATGTCAGGAACCGGTAGAAATCCGTGCTGCTCATCGTCTCGGGGGCGTATTCCAGACGCATGGTGGCCTCTCAGACAGTGCTTCGGCCGAGGCCCGCGCCGCCGTCGACGCGGAGGATCGGGCGAATGACGAAGTCCGACGTGATCGTGGGGCACGGAGCAACTCCTTCCTGCGCCGGTCCACGCACCGGGCCGCCCCGGCGGCACCCTCGGCGGCCCTTCGAAGTGCTCCCCGGCCTCCGCCGGGCCTCCACCTTCATGCTCCATCAGCCGTCCGGCAACCGCGCCCGGGTCACGTGACCGCCGAGCGCGGCCGCCCGGACCCGGTACTTCGCACGTCCGTCGGTTCAGCCGGTCCGTGGCGGAGCGGGCAGCCCCCGGCTCAGCATCTCCACGGCCTCGCGGACGAGCGTGACCACCTCCGGGCCGGAGTCCGGCTGCCAGCAGCTGATGGCGGCCTGGAGTGCCGCGAAGACCGCGGCCGAGGTCGTCCGTACGTAGAGGTGGCACTCCGGCAGGCCGGTGCGCGCCGCAACCGCCCTGGTCACGGCGTCCTCCACGGCGCGGTTCGTCAGAACGATCCGTGGCAGCAGCTCCGGACGCTCGCGCACCAGCAGGACACGTTCCAGCCAGATCCTGCCGGTGGCGAGCTCGCTCAGCCGCGCCACGAACACGGCCCTGACCGCCTCCAGCGGGGTCTCCTCCGGGGGACGGGCGGTGATCCGCTCCTCGATCAGCGCCGGTGTCCCCTCCTCCAGCATGAAGGCGGCCTCGTCCTTGGTGGCGAAGTAGTTGAAGAAGGTGCGAGGGGAGACGCCGGCGTCGGCGCAGATGCTCTCGACCGTGACGGCTTCCGGGCCATGGCGGCGGAAGAGAGCCACCGCGGAGCTCTGCAGCGCTCGGTGCGTCGCCCGCTTCTTGCGCTCACGCAGCCCGTCGGGGCGGCCGTTCTCCATGTGCTCGTCGTTCTCCATGTGCTCGTCGGCCCCCTGGGGGCAGGCGGCCGGATAATTGCTACAGTACTGCAAAAATGCAGTACTGCAATAATCTAGGAGGATGACCGCTCTCGGTCATACGCCGGACGGGACCCGCTCCGGTCGTCCCCGGCGAGTTGGAGTGCCCGTGGCGGAACGGACAGAACGATCCAAGGGCCGGTCCGTGGCCGTGACCCTGGCCGAAGCCCTGTGGTTCCCGGTGTCCCTGTTTCTGGGCATGCTGTTCTTCTTCGCACCCGCTCTGCACGCACCGCAGCCACACCATGTGAAGGTCGCGGTGGGCGGTCCCGCGGTGGCCCGGCGGGTCGACAGCGCGCTGAGCGGCAGGCTGCCCGGCGGGTTCGACGTCACCGCGGTCGCCGACGCCCGGGCGGCACGTCAGTCGGTGCTCGACCGGGACACGGCGGCCGGATTCCGCCAGGACCGGCGGCACGCGGTGCTGTACGTGGCGAAGGCCAACGGCGCCTCCCTCGAACAGACCCTGACCACGGTGTTCACCCAGGTCGCCGCCGAGAGCCATCGGCAGCTGACCGTCACCGATGTGGCGCCCACCGAACCCGAGGACGAGCTGGGCACCACCTTGTTGTACTTCTCGCTGGCCTGGAGCATCCCGGCCTATGTGCTGGCGACCACGCTGCTGCGTGCGGTGACCTTCGGCCGGCGCAGAAAGCTCCTCACCGTCGCCGGGGTGGCCGCCGGCTACAGCGTCATCGGCTTCTACGTCGGCCTGTGGCTGGGCTACCTGCCCGACAAGCCCGCGGCCATGGCGGTGTCCTTCCTGCTCACCACGGCGGTGGCGACGGCCGCCTCGGGACTCGCCCCGTTCACCCGGCAGTTCTTCCCGGCCGTCGCCATGGGGCTGTTCATCGTGATGAGCATCCCGACCAGCGGCGGCGCCGTGCCCGCGCCGATGCTGCCGATGTTCTTCCAGCACGTCCGTGCGGTCATGCCGCTGGCCAACGGCCTCGACGCGCTGCGCGGCGTCTTCTACTTCGACGGCGCCGGAGTGCTCGAGCCGGTCCTGGTGCTGTGTGCCTGGTTCGCGGGCGGGGTCGCCCTGCTGGGGCTCGACTTCTGGCTGCACAGACGCAGGGGCGGGGCGTCGGCCGTGCGGGCCGGCGAGGCGGGCGACGGCGACGGGGAGAGCGAGCCCGTCGAGGAGCCGCCGGTCGAGGACCCGGCGCTGGAGACGCCCAGGCCGACGGCGCTCCCGGTGCACACGCACCGCTTCGGGGAGCAGGTGCCGGTGCTCACCGGCCGGGTCCAGGACGGGGAAGGGCGCCCGGTCCGCGGCGCCGCGGTGACCGTCATCGACGCACGGGGACGCCAGCTCGTGCGCAGCGTGACCGACGGAAGCGGTGAGTACGCCGCCGCCGGTCTGCCCGAGGGGTACCTCAGCATCGTGGTCTCGGCGCCCGGCCTGCACCCGATGGTGCACCAGGCGCTGCTGCAGACGGGTCTGACGGCCCGGGCCGACTTCGCCCTGCGCCACAGGCCTCAAGGACGCCACGCCAGACAGCTCCCCGTAGGAAACTGGAGTGAGCCGGCACACCCCCAGCGATGAGGAGCAAGGCGATGGCAGGAGAACTGCAGCGCAGGACCGCCGTGGTCACCGGCGCGAGCAAGGGCATCGGCCTCGCGGTCGCGGAGGCGCTGGTGGCTGCCGGAGCCGATGTGGTCGCGGCGGCGCGGACCACGTCGCCCGGACTCGACGTCCTCGTGAAGGCGGGCGGCGCCCGCTGGGTCCAGCTGGACCTGACCGCGCCGGACAGCGCGGAGCGTCTGGTGGCCGCGGCCGGCCCGCGCATCGACGTGCTGGTCAACAACGTGGGATCGGCCCCGGCGCGACCGGGAGGCTTCCTGAGCGTGAGCGACGCCGAGTGGCGGCAGACGTTCGAACTCAACCTCTTCACCACGATCGCGGTGACCAGGGCGGTGCTGCCGGTCATGCTGGAGACCGGCCGCGGCTCCATCGTGAACATCGGCTCGGTCAACGCCGAACTGCCGGACCCGAACGTGGTCGACTACAGCGCGTCCAAGGCGGCGCTGGTCAACTTCTCCAAGGCGCTGTCGAAGGAGTTCGGCCCCCGGGGCGTGCGTGTCAACAGCGTGAGCCCCGGGCCGGTCGAGACGGATCTGTGGCTCGCCGGCGGCGGCGTGGCCGACACCGTCTCGGCCGCCGCGGGACTGGAACCCGCGGACGTCATCGCACAGGCCGCGGCCGCCACCGTCAGCGGGCGTTTCTCCCGGCCGTCGGAGATCGCCGACCTGGTCGTGTTCCTGGCCGGTGACCGGTCCGCCAACATCATCGGCAGCGACCTGCGGATCGACGGCGGGTTCGTCCCCACCTGGTGACCCGCAGCTCTGCCCCGACCGGGAGTCCTCGGTCGAATCACCACGTTGTGAGTCGTCAGCGTTCGAAGTAGCGGCGGGGGTTGTGGATCAGCATGGTGTCGAGCTGTTCCTCGGTGATCCCGCGTGCGCGCAGTGCCGGCAGCACGTCGTCACTGATGTGCGTGAAGACCCAGCGCGGGTTGGCGGCCCGGACACGGTCCTCGGGCACCCAGTCCAGGTGGCAGGCGGCGTCGTGGGAGAGCACCAGGCGGTCGGTGTATCCGCGGGCCACCAGCGCGACCACCGTCGCCACTCGCTGCTCGAAGGGCAGGGCGTCATCCAGGCCGAACCGGTCCATGCCCAGGAGCGAACCGGCGTCGGCGAGTGTGGTGAGGTAGTCCAGGTCAGTGGTGTCGCCGACGTGCCCGATCACCACCTTGGTCAGGTCCACGCCCTCCTCGGCGAGAAGCTTCTGCGCCACCAGACCCGACCGGTTCGCCACACTGGTGTGCACGGTGATCGGCGCGCCGGTGATCCGGTGGGTGGCGGCAACGGCCCTCAGGACGCGCTCCACGTCGGGGGTCAGCCCTGGCTGGTCGATGGCGCACTTGAGGAAGGCCGCGCGGATGCCGGTTCCGCCGATGCCTTCCTCCAGGTCGGTGCGGAACATCTCCAGCAGCGGCTCGGCACCGTCGATCCGCCGCCCGGGGCCGTTGTACTGGAAGAAGAACGGCAGCTCGGTGTAGGTGTAGTAGCCGGTGGCGGGGACGATGTGGAGGTCGACCTCCTCGTTGACCCGGGCCACGCGTGGGAGGTCGCGGCCGAGCCCGAGCACGGTGGGGTCCAGGATCGTGTCGATCCCCCGGGACTTGAGAGCACGCAGCTTGGCGACCGCATCCGCCACGCGCTCTTCCTCGTCCCACCGCTGCGGGTAGTTGAGTCGCAACTCCTCGCTGAGTACGAAGACGTGCTCGTGCATGAGCACCCTGCCCAACCGTGAGGAATCCACCGGGCCGCGCACCGTGGGCACCACGCTCATCGCGAGTCACTCCTTGCGAACCAGTGAACGTCACCGATCAGGACGGTCGGGTGAGTTCTTCCAGGAGGAAGACGAAGGACTCGTACGGCCGCCCGGTGGCGTGTCGCAGACCCATTTCGCACGTGCGGTTCGCCGAGAGGTACGCCTGGGCCGGAGAGGCGTCGAGTCCGGCCTTCTCGTCCCGTGTCGCGGAGACCACCAACTCCGGGTGGAGCAGGCCGCGGTCTCCCGCGGTACCGCAACAGGTGGTGCCGACGGGCACCATGGCCGTGTCGGCCAGGAAAGACGCGATGGCGTTGAGGTCGCGGTTGAGTTTGAGGTGCGTCGTGGAACACGTCGGATGCACTGCGACCGTCTTGAGCTTCTGCTTCACCGTGAGACGCGGGAGCAGGGCCCGGCACCAGGTGATCGAGTCCTGGATGCTCATGGCCTCCATGTGAGCGCGCCGCGCGTCGTCGACGTGCTCGGCGACATCGTCGAGCAGCCCGTGGGTGCAGGACGCGGCATCGATCACGACCGGAAGCGAGCCGTGACCGCTCCACCTCCACAGGGCGTCGCAGATCGCCTCCGCCATCCACAGGTGCCCGTCGGTGAGACCTTTGCTCGCCCAGGGCGTCGAGCAGCACAGCCCGCGCACGTCATCGGGTATCCACACGGGCATGCCGGCGCGGGCGGAGAGCGTGACGAACGCCTCCGGGAGCGACGGCGATCTCGGCTTGTCGGGGTCCCGTCCGAAGATGCGGTTGATACAGGTCGGGAAGTACACCGCACGCGCGGATCTCCGCTCGGTGTGCGGGAGGCCGACGGGTGCCGGGCGGGGCATGGGACCCGGTACCGAGGGGACGAGATCGCTGCTGGCGACGAATCGTGCCGCGTTGGTCAGCTCCGTGAGGACTTTCACGCCCATGTGGGACTGGACGCCGTCGACCGCCGACATCCCTGCGCGCGCGAGTCTTTCGATCTTGTCCCAGTGCTCGGCCGCCGCCAGCCCGGCGCGCTCACGGGAAGCGGTGGACTCGGCACGTCGGAATCCCTTCATCAGATCCCCCGTGTTGATCTGCACAGGGCACGGGATGGCACAGGTTCCGTCAGCGGCGCACGTCTCTATGCCGTCGTATTCGTACTCGGCCTGCAGCTGTGCAAGCACGGGAGAATCCTCGGGCTGCCGGGCCATCTCCCGGCGAAGGGCGATGCGCTGCCGAGGGGTCGTCGTCACATTGCGACTGGGGCACACGGCCTCGCAGAACCCGCACTCGATGCACAGGTTCGCCGCTTTTTCGATCGTGGGTGTTGATTTGAAACCCTTGAGGTGGATCTCCTCGTCGGCCGTCAGGATGACGTCCGGTCCGAGGATTCCGTGTGGATCGGCGAGACGCTTCAGCCGCCACATGATGTCGGTTGCCTTGGCGCCCCACTCCTGTTCGACGAAGGGCGCCATGTTGCGCCCGGTGCCGTGTTCGGCCTTGAGTGAGCCGTCGTACTTTCCGATGACCAAGTCGACCAGGTCGGACATGAACGCCCCGTAGCGCTCCTTGTCGGCTTCCTCGGTGAATACGGGAGTCAACGTGAAGTGCAGGTTGCCGTAGGCGGCGTGGCCGGCGACCCCGGGGAGGAACCCGTGCTTGCTGAGCAGCTGTTGCAGGTCGTGGGCACCCTCGGCGATACGTGCGGGAGGGAAGCACACGTCTTCGTTGATGACGGCGCTTCCTTCCGGTCGCAGGTGACCGACGATGCCCAGCAGGCCCTCGCGTATCCGCCAGTTGCACTCGATGAGTTCCTCGTCCCGGGTGAATTCGATCGAATCCAGCAGAGTGGTGTCCGCGACGACCTCTCGGACACGCCGCTCGGCGTCGTCGAGTGCGTCGGCTTCGCCGCGGAACTCCACGAGGAGCGCAGCCGCCTTGGGATCGAGCGTGCGCCAGTAGGCGGGGGCGCCCGGGTATGCCTGCGCCGCCACGGTCAACGCGGGCGCCATCATCAGCTCCACCGCCTCCGCGCCCAGGCCGACCAGCGCGGGTACCAGACGTGCCGCCGCATCGATGGATTCGGTGGCGATCCACGTCACCGTGGTCAGCCCGGGGTCGGGGAGAGTGTCGATCACGACCTCGGCCATGAAGGCCAGTGTTCCTTCCGAACCGACGAGCAACCGACGGAAGATCTCCAGCGGCGTCGCTGCGTCGAGAAAGGCGTTGAGGGCGTATCCGGTGGTGTTGCGGATGGTGTACTTGTGCCTGATCCGCTCGACGAGTTCCGCGTCGGCGAGTATTTCGGCACGCAGGGCCAGGAGACCGTCGGCCAATTCCGGCTCGGCTTCGCGGAACGCGGATTCGGCGTCGGGGGACTCGGTGTCCATCGTGGTTCCGGAGGGGAGCACGAAGGTGATCCCGGCCACGCAGTGGTACGCGTTCCTGGGCAGCGAGCACCGCATGCCCCCTGCGTTGTTGGCGACCACCCCGCCCATGGTGGCGACATCGGCGCTGGCGGGATCGGGACCGAGCCGGCGCCGATACCGTGCCAGGACGGCGTTTGCGTGAGACAGAATCGTGCCCGGGCCTGTCCGCAGGCGGGCGCCGCCGTTTTCCACGGTCATTCCGGCCCAGTGGCGCCGGACATCGATCAGGATGTCGTCGGACTGCGACTGGCCGTTGAGGCTGGTGCCTCCGGACCGGAAGGTGGCGTGGCGCCCGGTCCGGCGGCAGTAGTCGAACACGGCGGCGACGTCGTCCGCATCGCGAGGTTGCACGACGACCTGTGGAAGAAGCCGGTAGGGGCTCGCGTCGGAGGCATAGCGCACCAGGTCCGAGAGCCGGTGCAGGACTTGCTCGGAGCCCAGCAGGTCGGTGAGATCGCGGGCGAGGCCGGCCGGTGAGCCACCGAGGTGTTCGACGCCGACCGCATCGGGCTGCACCGGCCCGTCCGGACGTCCGATGCGGCCGGGCTCGGGGGTGAAGAGCTTTCTCATGCGACGGCCTCCAATGGCCCGGCGGGGCATTGCGGTGTCCGTGGCGGACCAGGGCGGGATTCCCTTGTTGTTCAGGCCGACGGCGGGCCGGAGAGATGCGTCAGGAAGTCCATGTCCAACTCGCCTTCGAATTTTTCGGCGCCGGCCTTCATCGCTTCCCTGATGCGCGCCTTCGTCACGTCGCTGGCAACACTCAGATCGGACTCGTGGGCCTCCACCAGAAGCCCCTCAGGAAGCGAACCGTATACTCCGGCGTCCACGGCCGCCTTGGCGTGTGCAATGGCATGCGGAGGAAAGGTCGCGATGCGGCGAGCCAGCCTCTCGACAAAAGGCGTCAGCTCGTCCGGCGGCAGTGCCCGATTGATGTAGCCGTAGAGTTCGGCCACGTCAGCCGGGATGTCGTCACACCCCAGGAGCACCTCCAAGGCGCGCCCCCTGCCCATGAGCAGTGGCAGTCTCTGCGTGGAACCGCCGCCCGGAACGAGGCCCATCGCCACTTCCGGGTGGCCGAAGATCGCCTTGCCGAGGGCTGCGAAACGCATGTCCATGGCCAGCGCGATCTCACTGCCTCCGCCCCTGGCCCGGCCCTCGATCTTTGCGATGCTCACCTTGGGCATGTTCCTGAACCGTTCGCCGATCACCTGCGTGAGACGAAAGCTGGGCGTATGGGAAACGGTGGACGGAACCGCTCCGACCCGACCCAGGCCGGAGTGCGCCATGAAGAACTCGGGAATCGCACTCTGCAGGACCACGACCCGGACGCTCTCATCCGCCTCGAGTTCCCTGCCGAGCCTGTCGAACTCCGGTGAAAGGAATTCGTCAAGGAGATTTATCGGCGGGTAGTCCAGGGTGACAAATGCCACCCCGGAATCAAAGGCGAACCGGAAGTATTTGTAATCCGAGTATGCCATGGGCCCTGCCCCTTTCGGGATGACGGCCGATAGCGGATCGCCGCTCGCTGATCAGGCGCTCACGAAACGCTGGCGAAGCTCGCCGATGCCGGTGATGTAGCTGACCAGCTCCTCGCCCGGCTGCAGCCACCGCGGCGGGTTGCGGCCGATGCCGACGCCGGCCGGGGTGCCGGTGAAGATCACGTCACCGGGCAGCAGTGCCAGGGTCGCGGAAAGACCCTCGATCAGCTGGGGAACCGAGAAGATCAGGTTGCTGGTGCGGGAGTGCTGCACGGTCTCACCGTCGATGGCGCAGCCGAGCTCGAGGTCGTCCGGGTTCTCGAACTCGTCCACGGTGACCACCCACGGGCCGATCGGCGCGAACCCGGGGAGCGACTTTCCCAGGCTGAACTGCGGCGCGGGGCCCTCGATCTGCCGGATCCGTTCGGAGATGTCCTGGCCCACGGTCAACCCGGCCACGTAGGACCAGGCGTCGGCGACGGACACCCGCTCGGCGCGTCGGCCGATCACCACGACCAACTCCACCTCCCAGTCGGTGTGCCCGCCCTCGGGCAGTGTCACCGTGGTGACCGGTCCGCTGATCGATGTGCGGAACTTGGTGAACACCGGCGGGAACTTGTCCGGGGTGTCCAGCTTGGTCTCTTCGGCGTGCTCGCGGTAGTTCACGCCGACGCCGAACAGCTGGGGCGGCGCCGGGGCCGGCGACTCGAGATCGGCGGGATCGAACGCGGACGCGCCGCTCGGCTCGGCGTCCTTGCCCCAGTCCAGGAAGTCCTCCCACACCTGGTACGCCGCCTGCGGCTCGGGTCCGAACCTGCCGCCGCTGGCCTTCTCGACATCCACCGCACCCTGCTCGGTGAACAGGGTCAGTCGGCCGGAGAGATTTCCGATACGCACTGTCGCTCCCTGGACATCGACGATGTGGACCCGGGCGAGCGCCCGAACAGATGACGCGGACTGGAGGGTCGAGAGAGCGATCCCCGTACACGACGGCCGCCCCGAGCGCCGACCTCTTCCTGCTGACCGTCCCTGCCTGCCAGGGCGGGCTCTCGAACTGGGCATTGATGGGACTGACAGTCCGGCAGTCCCATCAGGGCAGCCGTTTATACGCAATCCATGCTAAAGCGGATCACTGGAGGCAGCCACCCAGCCGGTTGCGTCCATGGGGATAGTGTGCGGGTTCGGCCTGATCCAGGGGTTTGCTCCGGCGTCTGGCTGATGCCCGAGGCCGACGCCCGCCGCAACGCCGAATACGGGCATGTCAGCGACGGCTCACGAACGGGAGTTGCTTCCCGCGCCTGCTCCTCGAACGCGGTCCCAAAGTCCCTGAAAACTCCCGGAAAAGTCCCGGAGGCGCCGCCACGTCCCCTCCCGTCCCGCGGTCGTGCGGGTCGGCAGGGGCGGGGCGGCGGCCTTTCGCGGGGGGACTCAGATGTCCCGGAAGATCTCGATCTGCGCCCCGACCGAGTTGAGGCGTTCGGCGAGGTCCTCGTAACCGCGGTTGATGACATACACGTTGCGCAGGACGGACGTGCCCTCGGCCGCCATCATGGCCAGCAGGACGACGACGGCGGGGCGCAGGGCCGGCGGGCACATCATCTCGGCGGCGCGCCAGCGGGTCGGGCCCTCCACCAGGACCCGGTGCGGGTCGAGGAGCTGGAGGCGGCCGCCGAGGCGGTTCAGGTCGGTCAGGTAGATGGCGCGGTTGTCGTAGACCCAGTCGTGGATCAGGGTCTTGCCCTGCGCGACCGCCGCGATGGCGGCGAAGAACGGCACGTTGTCGATGTTCAGGCCGGGGAAGGGCATTGGGTGGATCTTGTCGATCGGCGCCTCCAGCTTGGAGGGGCGGACCGTGAGGTCGATCAGGCGGGTACGGCCGTTGTCCGCGCTGTACTCGGGGCTGCGGTCGTGGTCGAGGCCCATCTCCTCCAGGACGGCGAGTTCGATCTCCAGGAACTCGATGGGGACGCGGCGGACCGTCAGCTCCGACTCCGTGACGACCGCGGCGGCCAGCAGGCTCATCGCCTCCACCGGGTCCTCGGAGGGGGAGTAGTCCACGTCCACGTCGATGTTCGGGACGCCGTGCACGGTCAGCGTCGTGGTGCCGATGCCCTCGACCTTGACGCCGAGCGCCTCCAGGAAGAAGCAGAGGTCCTGGACCATGTAGTTGGAGGAGGCGTTGCGGATGACGGTGACGCCGTCGTGCCGGGCGGCGGCCAGCAGCGCGTTCTCGGTCACCGTGTCACCGCGCTCGGTCAGGACGATCGGGCGGCCGGGGCGGATCGCGCGGTCGACCTGCGCGTGGTACTGCCCCTCGGTCGCCGCGATGTCCAGGCCGAACCGGCGCAGCGCGATCATGTGCGGCTCGATGGTCCGCGTGCCCAGGTCGCAGCCGCCGGCGTACGGCAGCTTGAACTGGTCCATGCGGTGCAGCAGCGGGCCGAAGAACATGATGATCGAGCGGGTGCGTACGGCGGCCTCGGCGTCGATCGACGCCATGTCGAGGTCGGCGGGCGGCACCAGCTCCAGGTCGACGCCGTCGTTGATCCAGCGGGTGCGCACGCCGATGGAGTTGAGCACCTCCAGCAGGCGGTACACCTCCTCGATCCGGGCCACCCGGCGCAGGACCGTCCGCCCCTTGTTGAGCAGCGAGGCGCACAGCAGGGCCACGCACGCGTTCTTGCTGGTCTTCACGTCGATGGCGCCGGACAGCCGGCGGCCGCCGACCACTCGCAGATGCATCGGGCCCGCGTAGCCCAGTGAGACGATCTCGCTGTCCAGGGCCTCACCGATTCGAGCGATCATCTCAAGGCTGATGTTTTGGTTGCCGCGCTCGATGCGGTTGACAGCGCTCTGACTGGTGCCGAGCGCCTCCGCGAGCTGAGTCTGTGTCCAGCCGCGGTGTTGCCGGGCGTCACGGATGAGCTTGCCGATGCGTACGAGGTAGTCGTCTGCCATGAGGCCGAGGTTATCTCAGATATGAGATGGCGCCCGTCGGGGGGTCCGTTCGGGTGATGCCACGTCAACGAGCCCCGGCGTTCGGCCCGTCGACCATTGTTCCGAACCGCCCAAGGGTGGCGTGAAGGCGTGTCAAGACGGCTCCCGACGTTTGGCCGGGAATTCCGCCGGCCGTTGTCCGGGTGCCTTTCCTCCGTACGCTGGAGTGGTGCCCGTTGCTCAGTGCCGGTACGTGTCATCAGGCTCAAGTCGGAGGTATGCGAAATTCCCCAGGAAGCCATTGAGGCCGCCCTGTTCGTCGGAACTCTGGAAGCCCCGGAGATCACCCCGCTCGGCTCCCTCGACGCCGATCGGGGAACGACCGTCATGACGCCCGAGGGTGAGAACCCCAAGCCGTTCCTCGTGATCATCCACAGCGGAATCTGATTCACGGTCCGTTGTGCCGAAAGCCGTCGCCGCTGCTCTGCTCGAAGGCGCGCCGGCGGCGGTGCCCGGAATTCCCGCACTCTCACCGCACACAGTGGGGGCCGCATATGTCTCGAAGGATTTGGGTGGCGGAAGGCGTGGCGAGCGACGGTGACATGTAGGGCGCGCCCTGAGGATTCCGATTCCGGCCGGCGAGCCCGGTCTCGCGGGCTGGCTGACGACACACGGGGTGCCGGCGTCGACGTTCGACGAGGTGCCGGACGGCCGCGAACCGGCGCCGTCACGAGCGGTCGCGGTACCGCTGGACCACGGCCGGCTGCCGTCCCGGCGGGCCCTGCGCGACCTCTTTTTCCGGTCCAATGTGCTGGGGATTCCACTGGCCTCCTTCTCCGTCGATCCACAGGTCACCGGATGCGGTCTTGAAAGGTTCGCCGAGATCGACATCCCGGGCTGTATCGCGGCGAACCGCCGGATCATCTCCCAACTTCTCCTGGACAAGCACTCCACCATCGGAAACTATTTCGAGATGGCCATATCGCCGACCGATCTGGCCGGCCGCGTCGACACCGACCTCACTTTTTCCGGACGTTGCGGATAGGTTCCCTGCTCGTCGCCGAAAACCGCGAATTGACGGGCGCCCGCGCCGGTCGATTCAGGGGCGCCGCCGAAATGGCGGAGGAGATGCGGAAATCCTGTCCGCTGTCCGTGGAGATCGAGGACGACCGGTTCGTCGGCGGCTTCGGCCCCTTTGCCGGCGGCATCCGTGCGACGAGCGGGCCGGAGTACCGGGGCGCGGTCACCGAGGTCGCCATCAGCACCGGTGTGCTGTCCGCCGGCCGGGTGGACCGGGGCCTGAACTGCCTGGTCAACGAGGGTGCCGCGGGCGTCCGTCCGGGGGTGGGCAACGGCCTGACCGGTACGCACTTCGACTTCATCTGGCGAAAGGCCCGACTTGACACGCTCTGACCCGGTTTCCGACACGCCGACGATCCGCCTTCCGGGTTCCCCGCACCTCCGACCGGAGCCGGACGGCGGCGCACAGGTGATCGACGACACCACCTTCACCGCTGCCCGCGTCAACCGGGCGGCCCGCATCCTCCTGGAGGCGCTGCGTGAACCGCGCACCGAACACGACCTGGTGCCCCCTCGCCACCGCCGCCGACTGCTCCCCGGAGGAGGCCGCCGCCCCGGTCGCCCGCCTCCTGGCCGACCTCACCGCCTACGGCTCGATCGAGAGCCCCTGAGACGAACCCCTCAGCCCGGCCCGGAGGCCTCATTCCCGGCGGCGCGGCCCCGTGGACGTCTCCTGCCGTCCGTGGTCAGCGGAGGCTGGACGAGGCCGGGCAGATAGTGGTGGAAGAAGACCTCTTCCATGAGTTCGCGGCGGCTGTGCACGTCCGCCTTGCGGAAGATCTTCTTGAGATGGTCCTGGACGGTGTCCTCGGTGATCGCCAACTCGTCCACGATCTCGGTGGTGGACCGGCCCACGAGCACCCGCTGGGCGATCTGGCGTTCGCGCGCCGACAGACCGTACGCGTCGAGCACGATCGCGGCGAGTTCGCCGGGCTGGCTGAGACCGACCGAGACGTACGTGTGCCCGGCCCCGGTGTCCTCCCCGGTCCCTTCACCGCCACCCGGGGCCGACATGTGCGTGGCGTGCAGGGTGACCCAGTGGCCGCTGTGGGTCCGTACCCGGGAGCGGGTCGAGTGGACCGGGGCCGGTGACTCCCCGGTGCTCTCGGGCGCGGTGGTGCGGACCCTGGCCGCCACGGCCTGCAGGGCGAGCGGACCCGTCTCCTCGTCGGCCGGACGGCTCTCCTGGATCTGGCCGAGCCAGTGCCGCGCCGTCGGCGTGGCCTGCTGGATCCGGCCGCTTCGGTCGAGGATGACGAGGCCCGGCGCGTCCGGGGTGTCGCCCAGGTCCGTGCCGCCCAGCAGGAACGCCTGGCGCAGCGCCCGCCCCGCCGGGGTGCTGAGCCGGGCGGCGAGCGCCACGTCGGCGGGCGAGAACGGCGTTGCGCCCCGGGCCCGGCAGAGCACCAGCAGGCCCCAGCAGTGCCCCCGGTCCCGCAGTGCCACGCGCAGTTCGTCGGCGAGGCCCTCGGGGTGCAGGATGTCCCGGTAGTAGACGCTGTCCTCCAGCCGCCGGCCCGTGGACACGCTCAGCAGACTGGCCGGCTCGGTACGGCGGGACAGCGCCCGGATGTTGTCGACGCCCGCCTGCTCGGCATGTTCGATCTCGAAGAGCCGGGGCATCACGCGCTCGGGAAACCCCTGTTCGTGGCGGCCGCCCGTGTCCAGCAGCGTCGCCGGATCGAGCAGCACCCCGCACCACACGTCCGCCGGCACCTGCCGGAGCAGACACCGGGCGGCGGCGCCCAGCACCTCCAGGGCGGCGCCGGAGGCGGGCGCGGTGGCGAGCAGCCGGCGGGAGCGGCGCTCGAAGGCGTCCACCAGGTCGCCGGAACGGGCACGTAACGAACCGGAACGGCCCGCGGCGGGCTCTGACGAGGGCTCAGAAGCAGGTCGAGGCATATCCGCAACTGTAGGGATATCCCAGATGGTTGGGATGGGTTCCGGACGATCCGCCGCTTACGGTCGCCGTACCGCTCCGCACGGGGGGTGTGTCGCGGGGGCCACGCGCCCCCGCGACGCTGTTCCGCGTCACCGAACGAGGCACTGCATGGACACGATTCCTGTCACCGTGCTCGGGCCGTCCGGCTCGGGCAAGACCCTCTACCTGGCCAGCCTGTTCCGCCGGCTGGCCATCCAGCGGTCGGACACGGGGTTCTTCGTGAACGTCCCCGGCGCCGACAAGATCAGACTGAACAACATCTTCCGCGAGGTGACCTCCGGAGCTCCCGACGAGTGGCCCGACCCCAACATGCAGGCGAACACCACGGAATGGACGTTCACGTGTTCGCTCCGTACCGAGGAGGGCGAGGTCTTCAGCCCGTTCGCCCTCTCCTACCTCGACTATTCGGGCGCGTTCATGCAGATCGCGGACGCCTGGGAGAGCGAGGCGGGCCAGGCGGTCTGGGACCGGGTCAGGGCCTCCAAGTTCCTGCTGCTCCTGCTGGACGGCGAGAAGGTGCTCCGCCAGCTCGACGGCGAGCCGGGTCTCACCGACGAACTCATCGCGATCTTCAACGAGATCCAGCAGAGCGACGCCGCGGTGCACGTGGTGGTCACCAAGTGGGATCTGCTGCAGGCGGCCGGTCACACGCTGCGCAGCGTGCTCGACGGTCTGCTGGAGCATCCGGACTTCGCCGACTTCTACCTCGACCGCCTCAACCGGAAGTCGGTGGGGACCTTCCGGTTCATTCCGGTGAGCGCGCTCGGCCAGGGGTACGCGGTCCTGGACCCCGCGTCCCGGACCATGGTCAAGCAGGTCAAGCCCGGCACGTATCCGCGGCCGTACAACGTGGAGATACCGTTCATGGCCGTCCTGGTGGACCTGGTCCGCGACGAGCTGCGGGCCTCGGCGCACCGGGCCGAGACCGTGGGTCCGCTCCTTGAGCAGCACAGGCAGCGGCTCGCACGGATGGACGGGTGGGACAGCAAACTGTCCCTGCTACGCACTGTCCTGGGCGCCCGGCCCGCCCGCTCGCCCCTGCTGCGGACGATCCAGCAGGACGTCCTCGGAGCCGCGGAGGAGTACGGGAGGACCCGGATCACCGAGCGCAGGCAGCAGGTCGAGCGGGAGATCGCCCAGGTCCGCGGGCAGATGCTCCAGGCGCGTTCGGAGGACGAGGCGCTGGCGCGCATGGCCGAGGTGTTCGACGCGGTACTGGCCGAGTTCGAGGCCGTGCACCCGGGATCGCTCGTGCTGAAGGAGGCCTCATGACCTACGGAACGGACGGGCCGCCGGCCGGTTCGGACCGGCCGGACGCCTGGCCCTTCGTCATCACCCGTACCGCCAGCCACGACTTCCAGGTGGTGGTCGCCCCCAGGTTCCTCGCCGAGACCCGGACGCACGGGCTCCTCGCGAGCGTGGCGGGCGGCGAAGTCTCCGACGACAGCGCCTACTTGCGCGAGTACCGGGACCGGAACGGGCACTCCCTGTGGCTGCTGTACCGCGTGGTCTACCTGACGGGAGCCGACGTCGGCCAGGACGTCGAGTACGTCCGCAACCGCTCGCGCCGGACGCCCCTGATGGAAGGCGTCGTCCGCCGGGACAGGCCGCGGACCGACGAGGCCACGCGGGAACTCTTCCACCTCGTGCACGGCCTGTGCGCGGACGTCGTCAGGGACTTCTACGACGCCGACTCCGACACCTTCGGGGTGCGCCCCGCCGACGCGATCGAGGTGCCGGCGGCCGGAGCGCCGCTGCGCTGCGTCACCCAGGACACCTACCACTCGCAGAGGAGTATCCAGGCGGCCCTTTCGGGCCGCCCCCGACCGTCGGCCGAGCGGCGCGTACCGGTCGGACCGGGCGGCGGGCCCGCGGTCGTTCCCGTACCGGAGAACCGCGGCGGGGCTCCTGCGGCTGGCGGGTACCACGCTGGACCGGGCCGGCCGGGGAGCCCTGACCCTGGGGGCCAGGGCCCACTCGGCCGCGGCGGCCCTCGAAGCCCGGGAGGCGCCGGAGGACCCGCAGATGTGGACGACGGGCGGGCCGAGCCGGTCGGCGGACGGCCCGCCGACCGGACGTGGGGCATCGTCGGCGCGCTGACGGTCACCGTGCTGATCCTGTCCGTGGCCCTGCTGGTGGTGCTGCTGAGCTCGGTCTGACGCGGACCGGGCAGCAGCCGTGGGACGGAGGCGACAGGGGGTGGACGCACGAGATTCCGGCGAGAGGGACGGAAGCGGGGCGTCGTCCGAGACAGTCCTCCTTGAGCACTGCCGTACGGCGGCGTCGGCGCGCCATCTGCTCGCGCTCGTGCCGGGCCTGCCCGGCCTGCTCCGGCCCTCCGTCGCGGACCGGCTGCAGGCCAGGGCGGAGCGGCTCGACGCGGCCGGCCGGCCGCGGGAGGCCCACGAGGCGTTCGTCCGTGCGGCGGTGCTCCGGCTGGCGGCCCGCGTGGGCCCGGAGCGCGCCGCGGCCGCGCTCGAAGCGATCGCCTCGATCCTCGCCGAGGAGGAAGGCCGCCGCCGGGAGACGGCCCTGGGACGGCTCCGCGGGCTGCCTCCCGCGGAGAGCCAGGCGCTCTGGCAGGCCTTCCTCGCCCTCCTCCGCCACGGGGTGCGGACCGACCTGAACGGGGTCGGGCCACGCGGGGAGCCGGGGGAGCCGGCAGGGGCGCGGGACGCGGCCGGGGAACCGCAGGGGAGTTCCCCGGCCGTACGGCCTCGGCCAACGGAGGGTCGGCTGCCGGCGGGCCCGCTACCGGCAGGCCCGCCACCAGTGGGCTCCGCCGCACCCCCGACCACCGTCGACGCCCACTGGCGGGCGCTCGCCGCCGGGCACCGGCGTCTGCTCGTGCTCGATCCGGTGGCGCGTCCCGCCGAGTGGGAGTCCGTCGTCGACGGCCTGTGCACCACGGTGGCCGCACTCACCGCACTTCCCGGACCGCCACCGCGCCGCGGCACGGCTCCCGTGGGCGATCCCGAAGTGGAGCTGGACGAACGGCATCCCAGTACCGGACCGCTGCGCGAGAGCATCGCTCTGCTGACCTGGGCCGACCGTACGCGGGACGCCGAACTGGCCGAAGCGGCATTGTCCTTCCTCACCGCGGTGGCTCAGGCGGCGCACGACGCCTCCGCCGAGCAGCGGGCCTACGCCAACTGGCGCATAGGCCTCGCCCACGGCCTGCTCGGCGAGGTGCACCCCGGTCACGCGGAACGGGACTCCGTCGAGGCGGCGCTGACCGCGTACGGCGACGCGCTCGCGACCGGATGCGGCGGAGCGGTCCGGGCCGCCGTCCTCACCTCGCAGGCCGCCACGCTGGTCCGGCGGACGACCGGCGAGCGCCAGGAGAACCTGGACCGCGCGCTGCGCGCCGCGCAGGAGGCCGTACTCCTCTGGGACCGGCTCGCGCTCCCGGCACAGCGGGCCGGGGCCCTGCTCGGTGCCGCGGCCGTGCACCTGGCGTTGCCTCCGGGTGCTCCGGGTGCTCCGGGTGCTCCGGGCGAGCACGTGGCGGCCGCGTGCGAGGCGCTCGGCCGGGCCGTGGCCCTGCCGCCCACACCCGTGGGATGCGGCCCGGCCGCGTGGTCGCTCGCCGACTGGATCACCGCCGTCGACGAACTCGGCGCCGCCCTCGTGCGCCGCGGTGCCGCCGTCCCCGCCCGGGACGCCGACCGCGCCCTCGGTCTGCTGCGGGTGGCGCTCGCGGCGCGTCCCGCCGCGTCTGCCCCGGCCGCACGCGCCGTCACGCTGCGCCGCCTCGGGCTCGCGGCCTCGGTCCGCCGGCTCCGGGCGGCCGACGACACGGAGCGGAACGCGCTCCTGGCGCAGGAGATCCGGTGGCTTCGGGAGGCGACGGCACTAGACGGCCGGCCCGGCCGACCAGGGCAGCCGTGGGCCCGCGGCGGGTGAAGGCGGCGCGGCGGCGCACAACACAGCGGGTCCGGGCATGACCAACCCGCGCCCGTGTACTAGAGTTATCTCGACATCGAGATATCTGCCTAGGCGCACCGTAGCCGCCACCCTGGTAAGGCATGCCTAACTTAGCCTGACCTTACTGGATCGGCCAAGTCGGCGTGGCGGCACGATGACGGTGGTACGCGCACATCAATGAAGGAGACTGTCGTGTCGGCGAACAGCTTCGACGCCCGCAGCACGCTGCAGGTGGGCGACGAGTCGTACGAGATCTTCCGGCTGGACAAGGTGGAAGGCTCGGCTCGCCTTCCGTACAGCCTGAAGGTGCTGCTGGAGAACCTGCTCCGCACGGAGGACGGCGCGAACATCACCGCCGACCACATCCGCGCCGTCGGCGGGTGGGACTCGCAGGCCCAGCCCAGCCAGGAGATCCAGTTCACGCCGGCCCGCGTGATCATGCAGGACTTCACCGGCGTTCCCTGTGTCGTGGACCTCGCCACCATGCGTGAGGCCGTCAAGGAGCTCGGCGGCGACCCGGCGAAGATCAACCCGCTGGCCCCGGCCGAGCTGGTCATCGACCACTCCGTCATCGCCGACAAGTTCGGCACCAACGACGCCTTCAAGCAGAACGTCGAGCTGGAGTACGGCCGCAACAAGGAGCGCTACCAGTTCCTGCGCTGGGGCCAGACCGCCTTCGACGAGTTCAAGGTCGTACCCCCGGGCACCGGCATCGTCCACCAGGTGAACATCGAGCACCTGGCCCGCACCGTGATGGTGCGCAACGGGCAGGCCTACCCCGACACCCTCGTCGGCACCGACTCGCACACCACCATGGTCAACGGCCTCGGCGTCCTCGGCTGGGGCGTCGGCGGCATCGAGGCCGAGGCCGCCATGCTCGGCCAGCCGGTCTCCATGCTCATCCCGCGCGTCGTCGGCTTCAAGCTGACCGGTGAGCTGAAGCCGGGCACGACCGCCACGGACCTCGTCCTCACCATCACCGAGATGCTGCGCAAGCACGGCGTCGTCGGCAAGTTCGTCGAGTTCTACGGCGAGGGCGTGGCCGCCACCTCCCTCGCCAACCGCGCCACCATCGGCAACATGTCGCCGGAGTTCGGCTCCACCGCCGCGATCTTCCCGATCGACGACGAGACCCTGAACTACCTGCGCCTGACCGGCCGTGACGCCCAGCAGGTCGCGCTCGTCGAGGCGTACGCCAAGGAGCAGGGCCTCTGGCTGGACCCGAAGGCCGAGCCCGACTTCTCCGAGAAGCTGGAGCTGGACCTCGCCACGGTCGTCCCCTCCATCGCCGGCCCGAAGCGCCCGCAGGACCGTATCGTCCTCGCGAACGCCGCCGAGCAGTTCAAGAGCGACGTCCGCAACTACGTCGCCGACGACGACGAGGCGGGCAAGGAGTCCTTCCCCGCCTCCGACTCCCCGGCCACCGCCAACGGCGTGCCGACCAACCCGGTCACCGTCACCGCCCCCGACGGCACCTCGTACGAGATCGACCACGGCGCGGTCACCGTCGCGGCCATCACCTCGTGCACCAACACCTCGAACCCGTACGTCATGGTCGCCGCCGCCCTGGTGGCCAAGAAGGCGGTCGAGAAGGGCCTGACCCGCAAGCCCTGGGTCAAGACCACCCTCGCCCCGGGTTCCAAGGTCGTCACCGACTACTTCGAGAAGGCGGGCCTGACCCCGTACCTCGACAAGGTCGGCTTCAACCTGGTCGGTTACGGCTGCACCACCTGCATCGGCAACTCCGGCCCGCTGCCGGAGGAGGTCTCCAAGGCGGTCAACGACCACGACCTCGCGGTCACCTCGGTCCTTTCCGGCAACCGGAACTTCGAGGGCCGGATCAACCCCGACGTCAAGATGAACTACCTGGCCTCCCCGCCGCTGGTCGTCGCGTACGCGCTCGCGGGCTCCATGAAGGTGGACATCACCAAGGACGCCCTCGGCACCGACCAGGACGGCAAGCCGGTCTACCTGGCCGACATCTGGCCGACCGAGGCCGAGGTCAACGAGGTCGTCGCCAACGCGATCGGCGAGGACATGTTCAACAAGTCCTACGCCGACGTCTTCGCCGGTGACGCCCAGTGGCAGTCGCTGCCGATCCCGACCGGCAACACCTTCGACTGGGACCCGCAGTCGACCTACGTCCGCAAGCCCCCGTACTTCGAGGGCATGCAGCACGAGCCGTCGCCGGTCACCGACATCGCCGGCGCCCGCGTCCTCGCCAAGCTCGGCGACTCGGTCACCACCGACCACATCTCGCCCGCCGGCGCCATCAAGGCCGACACCCCGGCCGGCAAGTACCTCACCGAGCACGGTGTGGAGCGTCGTGACTTCAACTCCTACGGCTCCCGCCGAGGCAACCACGAGGTCATGATCCGCGGCACGTTCGCCAACATCCGCCTGCGCAACCAGATCGCGCCGGGCACCGAGGGCGGCTACACCCGCGACTTCACCCAGGCCGACGCGCCGGTGGCGTTCATCTACGACGCCTCCCGCAACTACATCGAGCAGGGCATCCCGCTGGTCGTCCTGGCCGGCAAGGAGTACGGCTCCGGCTCGTCCCGCGACTGGGCCGCCAAGGGCACCGCGCTGCTCGGCGTCAAGGCCGTCATCGCCGAGTCGTACGAGCGCATCCACCGCTCGAACCTGATCGGCATGGGCGTGCTGCCGCTCCAGTTCCCGGAGGGCGCCACCGCCGAGTCCCTCGGCCTGACCGGCGAGGAGACCTTCTCCTTCACCGGTGTCGAGGAGCTCAACAACGGCACCACCCCGCGCACGGTCAAGGTCATCACCGACACGGGCGTCGAGTTCGACGCGGTCGTCCGGATCGACACCCCCGGTGAGGCCGACTACTACCGCAACGGCGGCATCATGCAGTACGTGCTGCGCAGCCTGATCCGCAAGTAGCCGATCCGGTACGGCAGTCGGGGCCGCGCTCCTGGTGGAGGGAGCGCGGCCCCGCACTGTTCCGCCACTCCGCTACAGCCAGCCGCGCTGAGCGGCCCGCAGCCCGAGCTGGAAACGGCTCGCAGCCCCGAGCCGTTCCTGCAGGTCGCTCACCCGCCGCCGCAGCGTTCGCAGACTCACCCCCAGATGACGGGCCACCGCCTCGTCCTTCATCCCGGCCGCCAGCAGCCGTGTCAACGTCTGCTCGTCCTCGGAGAGTTCGCCGTTCCCTTCGGGCCGGCCGAGCGGAGTCGCCTGCTGCCAGGCCAGCTCGAAGAGCTTCTGCAGCGCCTCGGTGACCGCCGAGTGCCATACGACGACGGCGCAGTAGCCGCCCGCCGCGGACGAGGTCAGCGGGAGCATCGCCCGGCGTCCGTCGACCACCAGCAGCTTGAGCGGCACGGACGGCAACACCCTTGCCTGCTCGCCGAGTTCGACCATCTTCCAGGCGCGGGACAGCGTGTTCGGATCCTCCAGGCCGCTCGCCGCGTAGACGCCGCGTGAGACGATCCCGCGCTTGAGCAGATCGGCCTGGAGGTCCACCTGCGGTGCGGGCGGGGCGAGGTACGGCGGAGTGTCGAAAAGGCACACCTCGTGCTCGGCGCGGGCGTACATCTCCTCCAGACGGGCCGCGATCGCACCCTCGCCGGAGGCGACCTCGATCAGCCGGGTCGGCTCCTCGCGCAGCAGTCCGGCCTCGTACGCCGTGGCCATCTCCTCGGCGGTGGCGGCGAGCAGTTCGGACTCCGTCTCGCGCCGCCGGATCAGTGCACGGATCGCCACCCGCGGGTCGACAGCTCGTAACCCGCCCATGGAGTCCGGCGGTTGGAGCAGACCAAGGGTGAGCAGCCGGTTGCAGGCCTCGCGCAGCTGGGCCGGGGTCGCCCTGGTCATCAGCGCCCAGCCGGCCGCGCCGGCGTCGGGCTGATGCAGAATCGACCGGTACACCATCTCCTCGAAGGCGGAGACCCCCACCGCGGCCCAGGGGCTCGCGGCAGGGGTCTGTCTTGCAGGATCTTGTGCCGTGTTCACCATGGCTCGCCACGGTAGAGGTGCTTTGTTAAGAATCCTTACAGTGGCTCGGGCCGTCGTTCACTTCAGGCCGAAGGCCCGCAGCACGGTCTGGTCGATCCGGTTGCCGTCGCGGTCGGTGGCCAGCACCCGCAGTGACACCGTCTCGGCACCCTTCGCGGGCTTGAACCGCACCTTGCCGCCCTTGACTTCCTCTTCCTTCCATGAGGTGCCGTCGTCGTAGGAGACCCAGGCCTTCAGACTGCTCGCCTTCACACTCCCCAGCTGGTTCGCGACCGGCAGCCGGACCTCCACCTCACGCCCGCTGTCGGCCCGATTGAGGAGGTCGAGACGCTTCGGGGCGATACCGACCGTGAGCAGCGGCAGCGCCGTCTTCGTATCGGTGTGCGCCGAGGAGAAGGTCCACTCGGTGTGCGTGCTCGTCGAGTACCTGGCCCACTCCGCCCGGCGCTGCACGTCCAGTTCGAAGCGGTACGCGGCCCGGTCCGCCGCCACGTCGAAGGTGCCGTACCCGCCGAGCGTCGAGTCGCCGACCAGCTGCCCGTCCGCGTAGAGCTTGCCCTTCGCGGTGTTGTCGGTGCCGTCGACGACTCCGTAGTGGCCCGGTGTGGAGTCGGTCAATTCCGGGACCCGGAGGGTGAGTTTGTCTCCGTCGCGCACGGAGAGCCCGTACTCCTCGCTGCTTCCCGGCCGGACGACCTGGCGCAGCCAGTCCTCGGCGGGCTCGGTTCCCGGCTCGGTGAAGGTGTGCAGCGGGCTCCACTCGCCCTTGAGCGTGTCCCACTTCGGATAGACGACGTGCCAGGTACGGGTGTCCGGGTCGACGTAGTAGTACTCGTCGCGCTCCGTGCCCAACTGCGTGGGCACACTCGTCTCGACGCCGAAGAGCTGCCAGGGGCGGAAGGTGTACAGGGTGTCCGCGCCCATCTCGCCGGCCGTGGCCCCGTAGTAACGGGCTTTCCGCTGCACCGTGTCGGACTTGTCCAGGGTGTAGGTCTGGTCCGCGGTGATGGCGCCGCTCTGCGCGGCGAGCAGGTTGTAGACGTACGGGCTGACCGGCGTACCGCTCAGCTTCAGGGTGACCTTCTTGCCGGTCTTCAGCAGGCCGGCCAGCTCGGCGCCCTCCTCGCCGGTGGCGATCATCAGCGGGACGCTGGTCGCGCGGTCCACGGCCTCGATCCAGAATCCGGGTGTCTTGCGGTACGCGATGAGGTAACCCGCCCCGGCCTTGGTCGCGTTGTCCAGGGCCGTCTGTGCCCGCTCCGTGGCGCCGAGCCCGACGACCGCCACCTTGCCCTTGACGTCGAGCCCCGCGAAGTCGGCCTCGGTACCGCCGCCCGCGTCCACCGCCTGGACCTTGTGATCACCGCTGATCTTCAACGGGAAGTCGTTGTACGTCTGCGAGTAGTAGAGCGAGGACAGCGCGGTCTTCTCCGGGCTGGTGACGCTCGCCGTCAGCTCCTTCGCGTACAGGCGGAACTTGGCGTAGAAGTCCAGGGTGCCCACGGTGACCTGCTGGGTCGGCGCCACATAGACGTGCGTGGTCCAGAAGCCCTGGCTGTAGGTGAGCCCCCAGGCGCTGCCCGGCCCCGCGCGGTGCCAGCTGGTGCTGAAGCCCCGGAACTCGGAGTCCTGCTTGGTCTTCGGTTTGATCTCCACCGCCTTGCGGGCGTCGAGGACGACCGCGGTGTCCCCGTCGACCTTGATCTCGGGGTTGCCGACGACCGAGGTGCCGACGGCCAGGCCGCCCGCGTCCCGGTCCGGGATCCAGGTCGCGATGGAGTAGGTGCCGGCCGGTACCTGCCAGGTCCAGCCGGTGCCGATGAAGCCGTACTCGTCGGGGTAGGCGCCGTTCAGCTCCTGGAGCGTGTAGATCGACGCTCCGGTGGACGGGTTCCCCTCGCGGTCCACGAGGGAGACCTTGAGGTTGTACGTCTTCGGCGCCTTCTCGAAGCCGACGCCCGTGGTGACCTGGATGCCGTCGGCGGTCGCCGTGACATGGCCCGAGTACCGGCCCTGGGCTTCCTGCGCGGGGTCGACGCCGACCGGAACCGAGGCGGTGCCGTGCGCGGGCACGGTCAGGGTGTCCGCGCCCAGAGTGAGGTCGGCGAGCGACGACGAGAGTTTCAACTCCACCGCACTGTCAGTGGTGTTGGTGTACGTGATGTCCTTGCTGACGACCTCGGTGTCACCGTCCTCGAACCTGCCGAAGCTCAGTGTCGGGGTCGCGAAGACGTCCTGCTCGACGGCCCGTACCGCGTCGACGCGGCCGTCGCCCTGCTCGAACACGGAGTCGTCGGGATTCGTCTTCGCGGTACTGGCGAGGGCCTCCTTGATCTGCTCGCCCGTCCAGTCCGGATGCGCCTCGGCGACCAGCGCCGCCGTGCCCGCGACATGCGGGGTGGCCATCGACGTACCGCTCGCCGTTGTGTAGTAGTCGTTGACCGGCGTACCACCAGGCATGCTGGTGCCCGCGGCGCGGGCCGCCGTGATGTTCACGCCCGGCGCGGTGATCTCCGGCTTGACCGCGTAGTCGCCGATGCGCGGACCCCGGCTGGAGAACGAGGCCAGCTTGTCCGACTTGTCGACCGCGCCCACCGTCAGCGCGGAGTCGGCGATGCCCGGGGTGCCCACGGTCTGCTCGCCCGGCCCCGCATTGCCCGCCGCGATCACGAAGAGGGTGCCGGTGTCCGCGGACAGCTCGTCGACGGTCTGGCTGAGCACGTCCGAGGGGCCGTACGCCGTACCGCCCAAGGACATCGAGACGATCTTCGCGCCGGAGTGCGCCGCCCACTCCATGCCCGCGATGATCCAGGAGGACTGGCCACTGCCCGTGTTGTCCAGCACCTTGCCGACCAGCAGCTGGGCGCCCGGCGCGACCCCCTTGTACCGGCCGCCCGAGGCCGCACCCGAGCCGACGATCGTGGACGCCACATGGGTGCCGTGACCGAAGCCGTCCTGCACGGTCTCGTCCGGTACGAAGCTCTCCGAGCCGGCGATCTTCCCGGCCAGGTCCGGGTGCCCGAGGTCCACGCCGGTGTCCAGGACCGCGACCTTGACGCCCGTGCCGTCGTAGCCCGCCTGCCACACCTCGGGCGCGCCGATCTGCGGCACGCTCACGTCGAGGGACGCCTTCACCCTGGCATCCAGCCAGATCTTGTCGATGCCGTCACCGAGCTGCCTCGCGGCCTTCGCGGTCGGCGCGGTGCCCAGCGGCGGGGCGATGTCCGACCAGAACGCGGTCGACTTCCGCGCGCTGAGCGCCGCGCCGTCGATCCCGGGCAGTGCCAGCGTCCGGCGTGCGCCCTCGGGGGTCTCGGCGCCCTTGCCGTACGTCGCGATGACCGGCGTGCTGCCGGTCTTCGCGTCCGTGTACCCCTGTTCGACCAGCTGGGAGACGTTGAACAGAGCAGGGTCGAGACGGCCCGCCTTGATCAGCGGGATGGCGTCCGCCGGCAGGACGCTGATCTCGCCGTCCTTCTCGCTCGACAGGAAGGTGGCGGCCTCACGGCCCTTGCCGCGCCGGACGTCGACGGCGTTCTTGCCGTCCGGTCCGACGGTGAGGGTCACGGTGTCGCCGGTGATGAGGGTGACGGTCTGCGGTGGGGCGGTGGTGCTCGGACCCGTGAGGGATGTGACGGGTGTGGTGACCGGGGACCCCGGAGCGGCTGTCGCGGGCGTGACAGCCCCCGCGAGCAGTCCGGCCGCTCCTGCCACGGCCCACAGGGCGTGGAGTCTTCGCATGGGTGGACGTCCTCCCCTGAACGTGGAAACGCTTCCGCCCGGTAAGCGGAAGCCAGAGATCAGAGTGGGCGCCGGGTCGGCGGCGGCTCAAGGGAACACGGTGGCCGGAGCGTGCCAATGCCCGCTTCGGTCAAGAGAGTTGGCGCAAACGCCCCGCCTGGCGGACCCGGCCGCGGCCGGTCGCCCCCGGTCCTCGCGTCCGCATTCCGGCCCCCGCGCCCGTCCTGTCCCACGGCTTCGGCTCAGCGGGAACACAGCATTCCCCCAGGAGACCGGCACAGACTTGCTACATGTCTGCCACCGCAGGGGCCCGAACCGGCCGAGTCCGCGTCCTGATCGTCGACGACGAGCCCGGTCTCACCGAGTTGCTCGCCGCCGCCGTCGCCGACGCGGGCTGGCGCCCCTACCCCGCGCTCGACGGACAGACCGCCCTGCGGCTGGCCCGCGGCTGCGCCCCGCACGCGGTGGTGCTCGACGGGATGCTGCCCGACCTCGACGGCCTCCAGGTGCTGCGCAGACTCCGCTACGAGATGCCGAGGCTGCCCGTCCTGATGCTCACCGCCCGCGACGCCATCGAACACCGCATCGACGGCCTGGAGGCCGGGGCCGACGACTACGTCACCAAGCCCTTCTCCCTGGAGGAGGTCGTGCTGCGGCTGCGCGGACTGCTGCGCCGGGCCGGCACCGAACAGCCCCCCGCCGACGACTCGGTACGCGTCCTCGGCGACCTGGTGCTGAGCCGCGAGTCCCGCGAGGTGCAGCGGGCCGACACCCCGATCAGGCTCACCGCCAAGGAGTTCGACCTGCTCAGCCTGCTCCTGGACCATCCGCGCCAGGTGCTCAGCAAGGCCCAGATCCTCGACCACGTCTGGAGCACCTCCTTCGACGGCGGCGGCAACCTCGTCGAGGTCTACATCTCCAGCCTGCGCCGCAAGATCGACCGGGGGCGGGCGCCGATGATCCACACCGTGCGCGGCATGGGCTACGTCGTACGGCCCGTGGAGGACGGCAGATGACCGCCCGGCTGCGGAGCCGGTCGCTGCGCACGCGACTGCTCGTCTTCATCACCGCCGTCCTGGTCTGCGTGTGCGCCGCGATGGCCCTGACCACGGTGTTCGCCCAACGCGCCTATCTGATGGGCAATCTGGACAACCAGGTGAGCGACGCGGCGGAGCGCGGCGTCGGCGGCGCCGCCCTGCACCCGGAACTCACCCGCGACCTGACCTTCCTCAACGAGAGCGGCCACCCGGCCGGCATGCTCGCCGCCCGCCTGGACGCCAAGGGCAACATCCTCAACGCGGCCGTCGTCAGCCAGGACGCACCCCCGCGCTCCCTCGACACAGCCCAGACCGGCGCCCTCAAGGGCCTCGCACAGGACGGTTCCACCCACACCCGCCAGGTCCCCGGCCTCGGCACCTACCGGGTCACCGCCCTGAACGCGAGCGGTGTCCGGGTCCTGGCCGGCCTCCCCATGGACGACGTACTGGACACCATCAGCGGCCTGGTCGAGGTCGAGATCGCCGTCGCCGCGGTCGGCCTCACGGCCGCCGGCTGCGTCTGCGCGGTGGTGATACGACGGCAGCTGCGCCCTCTCGGCCGGGTCGCCGCCACCGCCGTCGAGGTCTCCCACGCGCCGCTCGGCCGGGGCCAGGTGACCGGTCTGACCCGGGTGCCCGAACAGGACACCGACCCCGGCAGCGAGGCCGGCCAGGTCGGCGCCGCGCTCAACCGGATGATCGACCACGTCGAGGCGTCCCTGGCGGAGCGCCAGCGCAGCGAGGAACAGGTGCGCCGGAGCGAGGAGCGGATGCGCCGCTTCCTCGCCGACGCCAGCCACGAACTGCGCACCCCCCTCGCCTCGATCGCCGGGTACGCCGAGCTGATGAACCGTGGCACGGACCGCATCGAGCCGGGCCTGGCCTGGCGCCGGGTCAACGCCGAGTCGGCCCGGATGCGCAGCCTGGTGGAGGACCTGCTGCTCCTGGCCCGCCTCGACGAGGGCCGCCCGCTGCAGTCCGCCGAGGTGGACATGGCCGCGCTGGTCGCGGAGGCGGTGTGGGACGCGCGGGCGGCCGGGGCCGGTCATGTCTGGCAGCTGGAACTCGATCTCGACGACGCCCCGGCGCTGGTGCTGGGCGACGAGGCCCGCCTGCACCAGGTGGTGGCCAACCTGATGGCCAACGCACGGGTGCACACCCCCGCGGGTACGACGGTGACCGCGACCGTCGAGTCCACCCGCACCACCTGCGTGATCCGGGTCCGGGACGACGGACCCGGCATCCCGCCCGCCCTCCTGCCGACCGTCTTCGAACGCTTCACCCGGGCCGACACCTCCCGCACCCGCGCCGGTGTCCTGGAGGGCGGCTCGGGCCTGGGCCTGGCGATCGCCTCGGCCATCACCACGGCCCACGGCGGCCGCATCGACGTGCAGAGCACCCCGGGCCGTACGGAGTTCACCCTCGAACTCCCGGTCACCGATCTCCCGCCGGCCGGAACGGCGACCGTCGCCCGCACGGCACCCGTCTGACCGAGCACCGTGCGGGCGGACACCGGGATTGCTAGGGAGTGGTCGTGAAGGTGTCGAAGTCGGCCTCGCCGGTGGTGCCCGAGGCGTGCGAGGTCTGGGTGAGGCCGACGTCCTGGGTGGCCGCGGCGGTCGGGACGGTGACGGTGCCGACCAGGTTCCAGGTGGCGTCGTCGGTGGAGTAGTAGCCGCTGTAGGTGGTGCCGTCGCGGACCAGCTTCAGCCACGACGGGTAGGTGGCGGTGCCGGTGGAGTCCTGGGAGTCCAGTGTTCCGTTGCCGTCGCTGTCCCAGTCGAGGAGGTAGCCGTTGGCGGGGGTGGCGACCAGCGCCAGATAGCCGGGCGAGGTGTTGGGCTGGGTGATGTCGTTGCGGACCATGATCCCGGCCTTCGCCCAGACGTCCGTGTCCGACTGGGAGTCGAGCTTCACCGTGGTCACGGAACCGTCGTGCTCGGCTCCGGGCAGATAGACCGTGCCGTACTCGTTGGTGCCGTTGTAGAGGTCGGCGCCCTGGGCCCGGATACCGAGCTGGGTGCCGGACTCGCTGAAGCTCGCCGTGGTGGACGCGAACGTCCGGTACGGGGCGGTCACTTGATGGTTCACGGTGATCGTGTCACCGGCGGTGAGGTGCGTCTTCCCGGCCGACCGGAAGCGGTAGGCCGCCGTCCCCCGGAAGTCGCTGGAGGCGAAGAGCTTCGCCGAGGGCGGGATGGAGACGGAGTAGGTGGCCTTCAGCGCACGGCCGCCGCGGATCGTCCGGGCCCGCGTCGCCTGATGCGTGGTGATCTTCGTGCCGGACGGCCCGGTGAGTGTCAGGGCGGCGTCGGTGACCGGCCGCGAGCCGTTGTCGGACAGGACCGCGGTCACGGTACGCGTGGTGCTGTCGCTCGGGGCGGGGGCCCAGTTCAGCGCCAGGGAGACGTCCGGCGCCGCGTCGGCCACCGGGTGGCGGGTGCCGTGCACCCGGTACAGGACCACCCCGTGCGGCGGGACGTTCGCGGCGATCCGGCCCGCGGACTCGGTCAGCCCGTGGTTCCACAGGTCCCGCAGGGCGTAGTCGCGCGCCTTGGGCAGGCCCAGCGCGGCCGCGGTGGTGGCCACCTCCCGGGGCGCCGAACCGGTGTTGAACAGGCCGACCACGGCGTCCCCGTCGGGCTCGGTCTTGGCGAACACCTGGGAGTCGGTGTCCGAGGAGATCCGCTGGGCGTCGATGCCGTCCTGGTCGACCGCGAGCACGTCGGTGTTCTTCAGCAGGGCGAGGTCGGCGGGGTCGAGGTGGGTGAGGTCGGTGCCGAGGATCAGCGGGGAGGCGGCCAGCGACCACAGGCTCATCTGCGTCCTGCGCTCGTCGGGCGTCAGCCCGTTGTCGTCGCCGTTGCCGATCTCCAGGGAGTCGTAGTCGTTGTACCCGCCGGGACCGCCGTACGGCGCCCACGCGGCGACCTGGTCGAACCGCGAGGCGACCGAGGCCCAGGTGGTGAGCGGGTAACTGCTGCCGTCCGGCCCGCAGTAGCACTCGACGTCACCGCCGGTGCGCCAGCCGTTGGACAGCTTGGACCAGGTGGCCGCGTTGTTGATGTCCAGGTTGTTGGACAGTTCCAGATGGATGGGCCGCCCGGTGTGCTTCAGAGCGTCCGACCAGGCCTGCACGTCCTGCTGGTCGGGGGTGCCGACGCCGTCGATCTTCAGATAGTCGATGCCCCAGCCGGCGAACTGACCGGCCCAGGAGTCGATGAAGGACTGCGCGCCGGGCTTGGTGTAGTCGATGCCCACCATGCCGCCGCAGTTGTAGTTGTTCTCCGACGTCGTGGTGGCGATGTCCCGGGCGTGGTACGCGGTTCCCTGGATCGCGGTGTTCTGCGCGACCGCCTGCTGGGAGATGCCCGGAGTGACGTAGAGCCCGAACTTCAGGCCGAGGGAGTGGACATAATCGGCCACGACCTGGATGCCGTTCTCGGCGCCGCGCGGCGGGAACTTGGCGGGGTCGGTGACCCAGCGGCCGTACTGGTCGACGTCCGGCCCCTGGCTGCCCGGGCACTGGTACCAGAAGTCGTCGACGTTGGCGTAGACGAACCCGTTTTTCGCCAGTCCGCTGTCCTTGAGCGCCTTCGCCTGCGCCTCGATGGTCTGTGCGGTCGGATTGCGGCGGACGAAGCTCCAACTGCTCCACCCGAGGACGGGCTTGAGTCCGACACCGTTGTCATCGGCTTGCGCGGACTGTCCCCCGCCCGCGGTGATTCCCAACGTGAGCAGCATGGCTCCGGTGAACGCGGCCAGTACGCCGCGTATCTGTCTTCTCATGAGTTCTTCCTCCATCGCAGCGCCCTGACAGCGCGACGGTCGGTATCGGAAGGCCGATGACTCAGAAACCGTCAAGAACCAACCCCATGGCCGCGTCAAGTGAACATGACCGAACGCCAGTCACCACATAGCACGGTTGGCCAAAAATGAGTCAAGCCTGTGGGCCCGCTATGGCCGCTGACTGCCCAGCAGCCGCGCCTGCTCCCGCTTCAGTTCGCCGAAGCCCCGGCGGGCGTATGCGGCCAGTTCCTCGCTGGGGAACGGCACGAGCGACAGATGGTCCGAGAAGTCGCCCTGCGCCCAGCGCGCCACAGTGATCTCGTATCCCGCCGTGTGTGCGCACAGCTCCAGCAGCAGCGACGGCATCTCCGGTTCCCGGAGCAGATCGGCCCGCCCGACCACCAGCCCGCGCATCTCCCGCAGGACAGGCAGGAACACGGTCGTCACCCAGAGCTGCCAGTCGGCCAGTTCCTCCTCGCTGGGCGGAGTCGTGTCGCTGAAGGGCGAGGTGCCCCCGGGCCGGGCGTGCCGTGCCACGAACGCGGCGAAGGTACGGCTGTTGGCCTCCGTCAGCGCGAACAACGGCCCGTAGAACTCACTGAGTTGCCGATTTACCCGGGCGAGCCGCTCCTGCCGCTGGGCCAGCCGCAGGCCGTTGAGGTAGGTGGCGATGTATCCGAGGAACGCCAGGGCGACCGTGACGGCGGCTGCGATCATGTCCCGATCGTATGGGCGTGATCAGAATCCGACGAGGGCGTCGAGGTCGATCTGGACGGGAAACGGCAGCTCGGTGACGAGCTTGCCCTGGTGGACCGGGTGCAGGGGGGCGGGGATGTACGACCGAGTGTCCGCGTTGAGCCAGTGCTCGTGCACCGTCAGCTTGTTGTCCCGGTCGAGCTCGACGCGCCAGTAGCACGGGACCTTGGCGGTTGCGAAGAGCGCCGGCTTGCGCACCCGGTCGTGCTGGCGGGAGCAGGGCGAGACGACCTCGATGACCAGCGCCAGCCTCTCCACCGGGACGCATGTGAGGTCGAAGTAATCCAGTGTGTGCGGGTCGAAGACGATCACGTCGGGCGCAGGGGCGTTGCGGTCGTCGACCAAGACGCACTGGCTGGTCACGACGTCGTATCGTCCGGCTTCGGCCACGGACTTCAAGGCCGTCCGCAGTCCACCTCTTACGTGGTTGTGCCAGACAGGGGTTTCTCCGACGGCCGTAACCACTCCGTCCGTGAGTTCCCAGTCGAATGGCAGTACGAGATCCCTGACCTGGCTGGCGGTCCAGCCGTGGGCGGGCGGGCGCATCCAGTTCTCCGTGTCGGCCTGAGGTCCGTGCGAGCCGGGCACCGTTTCCATGAGCGGAGTATGGCCACCGGCGCCCGTCTGGGCCCTGGCTGGCGGCGCACTGTCACTCGAACTGAGTGCCGTCGGGCGTTTACAGCCGCCCCCGTCCGCGCTAGCTTCACAGGAGAGTGGGGTGGGAGCGCTCCCATGCGCACCGGCGGACCGGAACCCGTCGGCGCGTCGGGCCCGCTTCCAC
The DNA here is from genome assembly GCF_040296885.1 of Streptomyces sp. NPDC001980. Lineage (NCBI taxonomy): Bacteria > Bacillati > Actinomycetota > Actinomycetes > Kitasatosporales > Streptomycetaceae > Streptomyces > Streptomyces sp. NPDC001980. Next base: position 38,270 of record NZ_JBEOYD010000050.1, read on the forward strand.
CCCGCGTTCGTCGCCATGACCCGCGCGCGACCGTTCATCCCACACAGAGGTGAATATGTCATGCCTATGACAAGAACACGCTCTCCGTACCGCCTCCCCCGATTACCCCTCCCCACCAGGGGCCGGGCCCTCTTCCTCACCCTGCTCGCCCTCCTGACCACCGTCCCCGCCCTCGCCCTGATCCTGGCCGCCGGAGCCCCGGCCCAGGCGCACGGCACCCCCATGAAGCCCGGCAGCCGTACCTTGCTGTGCTGGCAGGACGCGCTCACCGACACCGGGGAGATCAAGCCCGTCAACCCGGCCTGCAAGGCGGCCCAGCAGGTCAGCGGGACCACGCCGTTCTACAACTGGTTCTCGGTGCTGCGCTCGGACGGCGCCGGCCGCACCCGCGGCTTCGTGCCGGACGGCTCGCTGTGCAGTGGCGGCAACCCCAACTTCACCGGTTTCGACCTGCCGCGCGACGACTGGCCGGTCACCCACCTCACCTCCGGCGCGACCGTCGACTTCTCCTACAACGCGTGGGCGGCGCACCCCGGTTGGTTCTACGTCTACATCACCAAGGACGGCTACGACCCGACCCGGCCGCTCACCTGGGACGACATCGAGGACCAGCCGTTCCTGACCGTCGACCACCCGCCGCTCGACGGCACCCCGGGCACGGTCGAGGCCAACTACTCCTGGACCGGGCAGCTTCCGGCGAACAAGACCGGGCGGCACATCATCTACATGGTCTGGCAGCGCTCGGACAGCACGGAGACCTTCTACTCCTGCTCGGACGTCGTCTTCGACGGCGGCAACGGCGAGGTCACCGGCATCCACGACCCGGGCAACCCGAGCCAGCCCCCGCCCGGCACCTGCACCGCCACCCGGACCACGACCAACAGCTGGCCCGGCGGCTACCAGTCCGAGGTCACCGTCACCAACAGCGGTGACGTCCCGATGCTCGGCTGGATGGTCGACTGGACGCTCCCCGGGGGCCAGTCGGTGGCCGGCCTCTGGAACGGCAACGCCACCTACAGCGGACAGGACGTGATGGTCCACAACGCCGACTGGAACGGCTCGCTCAGTCCCGGACAGAGCACGACGTTCGGATACGTCGTCCAGGGCGACGGCGGGGACAGCGCAACCGGCCTGCCCTGTCAGGTCGGTTGACGTACGCGCTCCGCTCTGGGCGGACCCGGTGTCGGTGCGCACCGGGTCCGCGAGCCGGGCAGGCGAGGGGGGTGGGTGGGCCTGTCCGGGTGGGAGTTGCTCGTGGTGGTTCTCGCGTGTCTGCTGTGCGGCTTGTGTCGACGCCGTGACGGGCGACAACGTTGTCTCATGGTCTGTACATGACTCTACCGCCCCAACCGACAACGATGTCAACCCACTTCGGATCGCCCGACCGGGTGAACCGGGGCCGTGCCGTCCGAGGCATGCGCGGTCTTCCGTGGTAGCGGTGGCGCACGTTACTGTCCCTGCGGCTTGTGCGACCTGTGGTGCGCGACCCGTCCGGAGGAGGAAGGGCCGCGTCATGCGTTTCCGACCCATGTCCCTGCTGCTGGCCGCGGTACTCGCGGCCGGCGGCGCCACCCCCGCCCTCGCGGCCACCGCGAGCGCACCACCCGAACTGGTCAAGGACCCCACGGCGTACGTCGATCCGCTGATCGGCAGCAGGAACGGCGGCAACACCTTCCCGGGCGCCGTCGTGCCGTTCGGCATGCTCTCCTGGAGTCCGGAGAACACCAGAGGCGACGCGACGAGAACGGCGGCACCGGGCGGCTACCAGTACGACGCCACCCGCATCCGCGGCTTCAGCCTGACCCACATGTCCGGCACCGGCTGCGCGGGCGGCAGCGGCGACATCCCGTTCTTCCCGTACGCGGGCGAGGTCACCTCATCCCCTGCGAGCGACACCAAGGACGCCGTCTACGCCTCGGACTTCAGCCACGCCGACGAGACCGCCGAGCCCGGCCACTACCAGGTGGGCCTCGCCTCCGGCGTCACCGCCGACCTCACCGCGACCACCCGCACCGGCTCGGCCCGCTTCACCTACCCGGCCGGCAAACCGGCCTCCCTGCTGATCCGCACCGCCAACTCCGAGGTGGGGTCGGCCGATTCGACGGTGACCATCGACCCGGACACGCGCACCGTTTCCGGCTCGGTCACCTCCGGCGACTTCTGCGGCTACCTCGACCCCGAGGGCCAACGCTCCTACTACACCGTCTACTTCACCGCGCACTTCGACCGTGCCTTCACCGCCACCGGCACCTGGCAGGACGACAGGCTGAGCCCGGGTTCGACCACCGCGTCCGGTGGCACCGGCGGCTTCTCGGCGAACGGCGGGCGGCCCGTCACCGGCAAGGGGGCCGGTGGATACGTCCAGTTCGCGCCCGGCTCGGGCCCGGTGAACGTCAAGGTCGGTATCTCGTACGTCAGTCAGGACGCCGCCGAGGCGAACCTGCGGGCGGAGAACCCGCCGCGGCGCTCCTTCGACGCCGTCCGCGACGCGGCCCACCGCGCCTGGCGGGACCGCCTCGACGCCATCCGCGTCGGCGGCGGCACGGACACCGACCGCACCACCTTCTACACCGCGCTCTACCACTCGCTCTTCCACCCGAACGTCATCAGCGACGCCGACGGCCGCTACCGGGGCAGCGACGGCAAGGTACACCGGGTCGCGCGCGGCCACCGGGCGCAGTACGGCACCTTCTCCGGCTGGGACGTCTACCGCGACCAGGTCCAGCTGCTCACCCTCCTGGACCCGCGGACCGGCTCGGACATCGCCCAGTCGCTCTACGAACTCGCCCGGCAGAACGGCGGGGTCTGGGACCGCTGGCTGCACGGCGCGAGCGGCACCCACGTCATGAACGGCGACCCGTCACCGACCGCCCTCGCCGGCATCCGTGCCTTCGGCGGCACCGACTTCGACCTGAAGGGCGCGCTGGACTCGCTGGTGAAGGCGGCGACGGTCCCGACGGCACAGGACCTGTCCGCGGCCGGAAAGCCGGTCCTGTCGGTCGGCCAACGGCCCTCCCTCGACAAGTACGTGACCAACCACTACATGCCGTCCGTGTCGAACGCCTGGGGCGGCGCCGCCGAGACCCTGGAGATGTCCACGGCCGACTTCTCCCTCTCCCAACTCGCCGCGGCGGCGGGGAAGAAGGAGACCGCGGCCGCCTTCGCCGACCGTTCCCAGTGGTGGCAGAACAACTTCGACGTCGCCGCCGACGCGACCGGCGGCTACATCGCCAACCGCAAGGCCGACGGCAGCTGGGTCACCGGCTTCACCCCAAGCACCGGCAACGGGTTCGTGGAGGGCACCGCCGCCCAGTACACCTGGATGGTCCAGCACAACCCGGCCGGGCTCTTCGCCGCGATGGGCGGCACCGACAAGGCTCTCGCCCGCCTTGACACCTTCTTCCACAACAGCGACGGCAGCTGGGCCTTCACCGGCAGCGGCGGCGACAAGTCCGAGCTGGACAACGAGCCCTCGCTCAACGTGCCCTACCTGTACGACTACGCCGGCGCGCCCTACAAGACACAGGAGACCGTCCGCGCGGCGATGACACAGCTCTGGTCGACACAGCCCGGCGGCATCCCCGGCAACGACGACCTGGGCGCGATGTCCTCCTGGTACGTCTTCTCGGCGCTCGGCATGTACCCGCAGGTCCCGTCCCGCGCCGAACTCGTCCTCGCCTCACCCCTGTTCGAGCGCGTGGAGATCGACCGTCCGAACGGAAACGACATCTCGATCCACGCGCCGGGAGCGGCCGCCGACGCCCCGTACATCCAGTCCCTGAAAGTCGACGGCCGCACCAGCGACCGCCCTTGGCTCGACAGCTCCGTCGTCCGCGACGGCGGCCGCCTCGACTACACCCTCGCCGCGACCCCGAACCGCACCTGGGGTACCAGCACCCCGCCCCCGTCCTTCCGGGAGGGCGAGCAGCCGTACCAGATCGGGGTCGGTCCGACGACGGCGACGATCGCCCCCGGCGACAGTACGACGCTCACCGTCCGCGCCCTGTCCCTGTCCGGCGGCAGCGGCCCCGAGGTGCGCTTCCGCGTCGAGACACCGGACGGCGTCACGGCCACCCCCGCGGAGGGAACGATCACCGGTGGTTCCCGGCAGATCACCCTCGCCACCACGGTGGGCACCCCGCAGGGCTACTACGACGCGAAGGTCACCGTCACCTCGGCCGACTCCTCCTACGTCCAGCCCGTCGCCCTCACCGTCGCCGCACCCGGCACCCTCCTCGCGTCCTACTCCAACACCGGCATCTCGGACGACTCCGGCGACCACGACGAGGCCGACTTCGACGGCGGCGGCTGGAGCTACTCCCGCCAGGCCCTCGCGGCGGCGGGCCTCACCGCGGGCACCGAGGGCACGGTGGACGGCCTCGCCTACACCTGGCCGAACGCCCCGGCAGGCCGCCCCGACAACGCGACGGCCACCGCCCAGACCATCGAACTCCCCACCCCCGCCACCGCGCTGTCCTTCCTCGGCAGCGCCACCAACGGCAACCAGTCCGCCCAGGCGACCGTCATCTACACCGACGGCACCACCGGCACCGTCGACCTCTCCTTCACCGACTGGACCATCGGCGGCGGAGGCGGCACCGTCCAGTACGGCAACGGGATCGTGGCGAGAACCGCGTACCGGAACGTGGCCGGCGCGGACAAGGACCCGGTGGCCACCTACGTCTTCGCGACCAAGCCGTTCACGGCGCCGGCCGGCAGGACCGTCAGGAGCGTCCGGCTGCCCGAGAACAGCGATCTGCACGTGTTCACCCTCGCCACCGGCTGACCGCTGAATACCAGAGGGGGGCGGCCCCGAACGGGCCCGCCCCCCTCTCCGTGCCGCGGCCTCAGGCCAGCAACTCCACCTCCGCCAGGGTCGATTCACTGTCCAGGACGAGCCGGTAGTGCGTGTACGCGCCGGGCTTCTGGATCGTGAATGCCCGTGTCTGCAGGTCCCAGTCGAAGGACTCACCGGCACGCTTGTCCACGGTCTGCCAGTTCGTGCCGTCCGTCGACGCCTGGAGGGTCCAGCCCGTCGGGGCCTTCGTGTGGTCCGACGGTGAGGTGAGGGTGTACTGGATGCCCTTGGCCGACCTGGTCACCGGCAGGTCCACCGACGTCACCGTCTCCTCGGTCGCCGAGGTGTTGTCGAACAGGGAGCCGTCGGCCTGCAGGACGTCCGCGCGCGGGGTCGGGACCTTGTCGTCCTTGGTGATCGAGACCGGGGCGGCGTCCTTGCCGGTGCCCCAGTTCGACGGCTTCGGGCCCATCGTGAAGTCGATGACGCCGCCCTTGGAGATGAGGGAGTGGGGGAGTGAAGTCGACGTCCAGGTGCGGCCGTTGACGCGGACACTCTGCACGTAGACGTTCTTCGCGCTGTTCTGCGGGGCCTTGATCACCAGGTCGTGGCCGTTCTCCAGGTGGACCGTCGCCTTCTTGAACAGCGGGGAGCCGATCGTGTAGTCGCCGCTGCCCATCACCAGCGGGTAGAAGCCGAGGGCGGAGAAGAGGTACCAGGCCGACTGCTCGCCGTTGTCCTCGTCGCCGTGGTAGCCCTGGCCGATCTCGCTGCCGAGGTAGAGGCGGGAGAGTGCCTGACGGACGTAGGCCTGCGCCTTCCAGGGCTCGCCGGCCGCGTCGTACATGTAGATGACGTGGTGGGCGACCTGGTTGGAGTGGCCGTACATGCCCATCCGGACGTCCCGGGCCTCGGTCATCTCGTGGATGACCCCGCCGTAGGAGCCGACGAAGTCGGGAGAGGCCGTCTCGGGCGTCGCGAAGAACTCGTCCAGCTTGTCGGCGAGGCCGGACCGGCCGCCGTACAGGTTGGCGAGGCCCCGGCTGTCCTGCGGGGCGGTGAAGGCGTAACCCCAGCCGTTGGTCTCGGTGTAGTCGTAGCCCCACACGCGCGGGTCGTACGACGACGAGTCCACCCGCCAGTCGCCCTGGGCGTCCTTGCCCTGGAAGAAGCCGGCCTTGGAGTCGAAGAGGTCCACGTAGTCCTGGGCGCGGTTGAGGAAGTAGTCCGACTCCTCCTTGTAGCGCTTCTCGCCCGTCTTCTTGTAGAGCGCCTTGCCCATCTCGGCGATGCCGTAGTCGTTGACGTACCCCTCCATCGCCCAGGACAGGCCCTCGCGGGTGTCGTCGCTGGTGTAGCCGAGGAAGGGGGAGGTGGACATGCCCTTGCGGCCGACGCCCGAGGAGGGCGGTACGACGGTCGCGTTCTTCAGGGCCGCCTCGTACGCCGCCTTCGCGTCGAACGTCACGCCCTTGACGTAGGCGTCCGCGAACGCCACGTCCGAGGAGGTGCCGGTCATCAGGTCGGCGTACCCGGGGGAGGACCAGCGCGAGGTCCAGCCGCCGTCCTTGTACTGCTGCACGAACCCGTCGACCATCTCACCGGCCTGACCGGGTGTCAGGAGGGAGTACGCGGGCCAGGTCGTGCGGTACGTGTCCCAGAAGCCGTTGTTGACATACACCTTGCCGTCCACGATCTTCGCGCCGGTGTGCGTCGGGGTGTCCTGGCTGGTCATCGGCGAGAACGGGGAGGCGTACTGGTACGTGGAACCGACCTTCTCGAAACCGGAGTTGGGGTACAGGTACAGCCGGTACATGCTGGAGTAGAGGGTGGTCAGCTGGTCGGCCGTGGCACCCTCCACCTCCACCTTGCCGAGCAGCTTGTCCCAGACCTTCCGGGCCTGCGCCTTCACCGTGTCGAAGGAGGTGCCGTCGGGGATCTCCTGACGCAGGTTGTCCTTGGCCTGGTCGACGCTGATCAGGGAGGTGGCCAGGCGGAGCGTGACGGTGTGGTCGGAGCCGGCGTCGAAGCGCAGGTAGCCCTTGACCCCGCTGGAGTCGCCGCCCGTCACGGGCTTGTCGAAGACGCCGTAGACGAAGAGGCGGGTCGCGCCCGTCGACAGCCCGGACTTCACATCCGAGTAGCCGGTGACGATCCCGTGCTCCTTGTCGAGGGTCAGGCCCGCCTGCTCGGTCACGTTGTCGAAGATGACGCTCGCGTCGTCGCCCGGGTAGGTGAAGCGCAGCGCGGCCGCGTGGTCGGTCGGCGTTATCTCGGCCTTGAGGCCGTTCTCGAACCTGACCCCGTAGTAGTACGGCCGCGCGGTCTCGTTCTCGTGCCGGAAGGCCAGCTCGCGGGCCTCCCGGCCGGTGTCCGGGGTGCCGGAGGCGGCGGACGGCATCAGCTGGAAGGTCTGCCGGTCGCCCATCCAGGGGCTCGGCTCATGGCTCGCGCTGAATGCCTGGATCGTCGGCAGGTTGGCGTCGTTGTTCGCACGGGCGTACTCGTACAGCCAGCTCTCCGAGGACGCGTTGGTCACCGGTGTCCAGAAGTTGAAGCCGTGCGGCAGGGCCGTCGCCGGGAAGTTGTTGCCGCGCGAGAAGCTGCCGCTGGAGTTGGTGCCGCGGGTGGTCAGCGCGTAGTCGGACAGATGCGCCTTGGGCTTCCCGGGGGCCACCGGCTTCAGGGACACGTCGTCGATCCAGCCGCGGAACTTGGCCGGCCCGGCGGGGGAGTCGTAGCCCACCAGGATCCGGTCGACCGTCTTGCCGGCCGCGACCGAACCGATCACCGACGAGATGTTGTTCCACTGGTTGACGTACAGCGCCTTCGACGTGCCCTGTCCGCGCGGCGAGAGCGCGAACCCGTGCTGGTCGACGGCCCCGAGGTCGCTCAGATAGGTGCCGTCCGTGAAGGCCAGGTCCACCGCCACGTTGGTGGCGTCGTAGTCGAGGTCGCCGTCGGCCATCGAGGGGAAGATCCGGTACGCGAGCTGTGTGTCGCGGCCGACCTTCACGTTCACGTCGAAGACCTTGTTGTACGAGTACGCCCGGCCGGCCGCCGTGTGCCGTCCGGCGTAGCGCAGGGCGTGCGTTCCGGTGAACCCGGCCCGTGCCTTCGCGGTCGGCGAGCCGCTCGGGCCCTTGTCGACCAGCGAGAGCATGTCCTGGGGCACCGGACCGCCGCTGCCGCCCGTGGAGAACTGCAGGTCGGCGATCTGGAGGATGTCCGGGGCGCCGTTGTTCTTCGTGACGTCGAGCCGGAAGTGCTGGTACTCGGCGGGCGCGGCGAGGTCGTACGACTTGGTCTGGAACCGCTCCGTGAAGGCCTCGTCGGTCCGGGTGTCGACGGTCTTCCAGTCCTTGCCGTCCGTCGAGCCCTGCAGGGTCCAGTCCTTGGGGTCGCGCTCGCCGTAGTCGTTCGCCGAGGTGAGGGCGTAGGTCACCAGCTTGATGGGCTTGTCGAAGTCGAACTCGACCCAGCCGGTGGGCTCGAAGGTGAGCCACTTGGTGCCCGACTCCCCGTCGACGAGGTTCTCCTTGACCTCGCCCGCGCCGGTGTTCTCGCCGCTCGCCCGTACGTCGGTCACGTGGTCGGTGACGTTGCCGGGGATGCCGGTGCTGTAGCCGCCGTCCACCCCGGAGGCGCGCGGGGCGCCGCTCGGGTCGGTATCCACGGTGTCGGTCCAGTCCGGTGACGGATCGCCAGACTCGAACGAGGATGCGAACTGCGTCGCGGCGGCCGGTGCCTTGACCGGCAGAGCGACCGCGGCCCCCTGGGAGCCCAGGGTCATGACTACGGCGGCCGCGATCACGACCGCCGTACCAGATCCGTGTCCTGTTCTTCGCTGCGTTCTCCGCTGCATCACAACGGGTACCCTCCCTGCCACATGAGACAACGTTGTCAGCTGCGTGGCGCAGGAACCAGTAGGTGGTCAAGTGGCCCGTGATGTCAAGGGTGTTGGGTGCGGCATTCAGGGGTGTATGTCGGCTCTTTTTCCGGCAAGGCGTACAGAGATCGCTCATATTTCCGACAGGTCTCAACTAGGAAAAGACCCGTGGCCAACCTTGCATTCGATCTTGCCCCGCTGACGGGAAGTGGACTATACCTGTCGGCGTTTCCCGCATGACTTCCTGCACGACCCAGCACTACCCGACCGCGGTGCCGGGGAGGATCCGGTTCACCGCCTGAGTCCTGGAGAAGGCGAGGACTTGAGCATGGGATCCACTTCCGCAGCGAACCCCGGTTCCGATTCCGCAGCAGCCCACGGTTCCGAGGGTGTCGGCCGTCGCGATCTGATCAAGCGTTCGGCCGCACTCGGCCTGATTTCGGTCCCCACCGTCGGATTCCTCTCCGCCTGCGCCAGCAGTGGTGGCGGCGGCCAGTCCAAGGACAAGGCCGGCAAGAAGACGGCCAAGAACCCGCTGGGTGTCAACGACACCGCGCAGATGGAATTCGTCCTCTTCGACGGCGGTTTCGGCAAGGAGTACGCCGAGGACGCGGTGAAGATCTACGAGAAGGACTTCCCGAAGGCCAAGGTCAAGTTCTCCGCCACCCAGAAGATCCAGTCCACCCTCCAGCCGCGCTTCAACCAGGGCACCCCGCCGGACCTCATCGACAACTCCGGCGCCGAGCAGATGGACATGGGTGTGCTCGTCGGCAAGAACCAGCTGGCCGACCTCACCCCGCTCCTCGACGCCCCGTCGTACGACGACCCGAACAAGAAGGTCCGCGACACGCTGCGCCCCGGCATCGTCGAGATGGGCCAGTTCGACGGCGACCCGGTCTGGATCATGTACTACGCCTACACGGTCTACGGCGTCTGGTACTCGCAGAAGGCCCTGGACTCGCTCGACGCGGAGTACCCGCAGACCTGGGACCAGATGATCGCCGTCTGCGAGAAGGCCAAGAAGAAGGGCATGGCCGGCTGGACGTACGCCGGCAAGTACCCGTACTACATCCCCTTCTCGCTCTACCCGATGATCGGCAAGGTCGGCGGCGTCGAGGTCCTGGACGCGATCGACAACCTGGAGCCCAACGCCTGGAAGCACCCGGCCGTCAAGGCGTGTTTCGAGGCCTACTACGAGCTCTACAAGAAGGGCTACATCCTCAAGGGCACCCCCGGCCTCGACCACATCCAGTCGCAGACCGCCTGGGCGCAGGGCAAGGCGCTGTTCATCCCGAACGGCTCCTGGGTGGAGAACGAGTCGGCGAACGTCATCCCCTCCGACTTCAACCTCGCCGTCTCCGCGCCCACCGGCATCGACAAGAACGACAAGATGCCGTTCGGCACCATCTGGGCCTCGGGCGGCGAGCCCTTCGTCGTCCCGGCCAAGGCGGCGAACGCCCAGGGCGGCATGGAGCAGCTGCGCATCATGCTCAGCGAGGCGTCCTCGAAGAACTTCACGACGAAGGTGAAGTCGCTGACGGCGTACAACGGCGGCACCGACGGCATCAGCCTCACCCCGGGCCTCACCTCCGGTGTGGCGGCGCTCAAGCTGGCCGGGTCGAACGTGGTCAACCCGCGGCTCCAGGACTGGTACGTGCAGCTCCAGAAGGAGAAGATCGGGGTCGCCGGCCTCGGCGAGATGATGGCCGGCCGGCTCACCCCGGCGGAGGCTGTCAAGAAGATCCAGGGCTTCGCCGACGAGGCCGCCAAGGACACCTCGATCAAGCACTACAAGCACCAGTAACCAGAAACCGTCTCGGCACCGGAGTGGCGATGCAGCACGGCAAGTACCGGTTCATCGTGGGGTTTCTCGCGTTGCCCCTCGGACTGTACGCGCTCTTCGTGGTGTGGCCGTTCATCCAGTCCATCTACTACTCGTTCACGGACTGGACCGGCCTGAGCCCCGAATTCAAGATGGTCGGCCTGGACAATTACCGGAGGATGCTGCACGACGACGTCTTCTGGAAGTCCTTGCAGCACAGCTTGATGTTCGCGATCGTGCTGCCGCTGGTGACGATCAGCCTGGCGCTGTTCTTCGCCTTCATGATCAATGTGGGCGGCCGGAGAAGGAAGGGCGGCCCGGTCATCTCCGGGGTCCGGGGCTCTTCCTTCTACAAGATCGTCTACTTCTTCCCGCAGGTGCTGTCGATCGCGATCGTCTCGCTGCTGTTCGCCTTCGCCTACAACCCCGACAGCGGTGCGATCAATTCACTGCTCCGCGGAATTGGTCTGGACAATATCCAGCCGCTCTGGCTGGGCGACCCGAGCCTCGCCCTGTGGTGCGTGATGGCCGTACTGGTCTGGTCCACGGTCGGTTTCTTCGTGGTCCTCTTCTCGGCGGGCATGGCGTCCATCCCCGCGGATCTCTACGAGGCCGCCCTGCTCGACGGCGCCGGCCGCGCCACCACCTTCTTCCGCCTCACCCTGCCGCTGCTGTGGGACACCGTGCAGTCCGGCTGGGTGTACATGGGCATCCTCGCGCTCGGCGCCGAGTCGTTCGCAGTCGTACAGATCATGACGACGGGACCGGGCGGCCCCGACTACTCGACGACCGTCATGGTCCTGTACGTGTACCAGAAGGCGTTCCGGGACGGTCAGGCCGCCTACGCCACCACCATCGGCGTCGCCCTGCTGGTCGTCACGCTCGCCTTCGCGGCGGTCGTGATGCGGCTGGGCCGTCGCGAGCGGCTGGAGTACTGAAGCGATGACGACGACCGAGACCGACGTCACTGTCACCAAGGCCGAGCCCCCCGCGGCGAAGCAGCCCCGGCCGAAGCGCGAGGGCGGGGTCCTCAACGCCTTCTCGCACGGCATCCTGGTCATCTGGGCCGTCATGGTGGTCACACCGCTGCTGTGGGCGGTGATGACGTCCTTCAAGGACGACCGGTCCATCTTCACCTCGCCCTGGGCGCTCCCCGACCGGCTCCACTTCGAGAACTGGGCGCGGGCCTGGACCGACGCCAACATGAGCGACTACTTCCTGAACACCGTCCTGGTGGTCGGCGGCTCGCTCATCGGCACCCTGGTCCTCGGCTCGATGGCCGCCTACGTCCTGGCCCGCTTCGACTTCCCGGGCAACCGCTTCATCTACTACCTCTTCATCGGCGGCATGAGCTTCCCGATCATGCTCGCGCTGGTCCCGCTCTTCTATGTCGTCAACAACCTGGGCCTGCTGAACACGATCCACGGCCTGATCCTGGTCTACATCGCGTACTCGCTGCCGTTCACGGTCTTCTTCCTCACGGCGTTCTTCCGCACGCTGCCCACGTCCGTGGCCGAGGCGGCCTTCGTCGACGGCGCCTCGCACACCCGCACGTTCTTCCAGATCATGCTGCCGATGGCCAAGCCCGGCCTGATCAGCGTCGGGATCTTCAACTTCCTCGGCCAGTGGAACCAGTACATGCTCCCGACGGTCCTCAACACGGACCCGGACAAACACGTCCTCACCCAGGGCCTGGTCCAGCTGGCGGTCAGCCAGGGCTACAAGGGCGACTGGTCCGGCCTCTTCGCCGGCCTGGTGATGGCGATGCTCCCGGTCCTGGCGGCGTACATCATCTTCCAGCGCCAGGTGGTGGCGGGTCTGACGGCGGGCGCCCTGAAGTAACCCGAACGTTCGCAACCCGAAAGAGGGCGCCCTTGTATCGGGCGCCCACGACCGCGCCCCAAGGGGCGCGGCGAACTGCGCGACCAGCCACGACGGCGCCGCGCCCCACACTCCACACGCCCCCTCCAACCTGCTGACCAGTGGCCTAGACATGTCCATCGCATGTCCCTCAGGCGACCCCCGAACCGCCAACGATTTCTGTCAAGGACTTGACGGCGGTAACCCGTTCAGCAGAGCTTGGAGTTCATAACTTGTAAGTGACCCGGTCTCAGTGAGGTGACCTGGGTCACGTTGGCGGCACCGTGGCCGCCTCCGATGGCGGGAGTGGATGGGTCGATGGAGACTCCGGGGTCGCAGTCGTCGCTGCACCGAGCCAACCTGGAACGTGTCGTACGGGCCGTACGTCTGGCCGGATCGCTCACGCAGGCGGAGATCGCGCGCACGACCGGCCTGTCGGCTGCGACGGTCTCCAACATCGTGCGCGAGCTCAAGGACGGCGGAACCGTCGAGGTCACGCCCACGTCGGCGGGCGGCCGCAGGGCCCGCAGCGTGAGTCTGAGCGGTGACGCCGGCATCGTCATCGGCGTCGACTTCGGCCACACCCACCTGCGCGTCGCGATCGGGAACCTCGCCCACCAGGTGCTGGCCGAGGAGTCCGAGCCCCTTGACGTGGACGCCTCGTCCAGCCAGGGCTTCGACAGGGCGGAAGAGCTGGTCAACCGCCTGATCGCGGCGACCGGCGTGGACCGCTCGAAGATCGCCGGCGTGGGCGTCGGCGTCCCCGGCCCGATCGACGTCGAGTCCGGCACCCTCGGCTCCAGCGCCATCCTGCCCGGCTGGATCGGCGCGAGACCCGCCGAGGAGCTCCGGCTCCGCCTCGGCGTCCCCGTGCACGTCGACAACGACGCCAACCTCGGTGCCCTCGGCGAGCTGGTCTGGGGCAGCGGCAAGGGCGTCCGCGATCTCGCGTACATCAAGGTCGCGAGCGGTGTCGGCGCCGGTCTGGTGATCAACGGGAAGATCTACCGGGGCCCCGGCGGCACGGCCGGCGAAATAGGACATATTACACTCGACGAGTCCGGCCCGGTCTGCCGCTGCGGCAACCGCGGCTGCCTGGAGACCTTCGCGGCGGCCCGCTACGTGCTGCCACTGCTCCAGCCCGGCCACGGCCCCGACCTGACCATGGAGGGCGTCGTACGGCTGGCCCGGGACGGCGACCCGGGCTGCCGTCGCGTGATCGGCGACGTCGGCCGTCACATCGGCAGCGGAGTGGCCAACCTCTGCAACCTGCTGAACCCGAGCCGGGTGGTCCTCGGCGGCGACCTCGCCGAGGCCGGAGAGCTGGTCCTGGGGCCCATCAGGGAGTCCGTGGGGCGCTATGCGATCCCCAGCGCGGCGCGCCAGCTCTCGGTGCTTCCAGGGGCCCTCGGCGGCCGCGCCGAGGTGCTCGGAGCGCTCGCTCTCGCACTCAGCGAGATGGGCGACTCGACCCTTTTGGACGGTTCTGTACCCGCCGTTGCACCTGTCTTCACTTAGAGAACGCATGGCGCCGTTGCCATCTCGTTAAGTATTTACTTCTTGACGTCGAACTTGCGGCCGAGTTGACTTCGAGCCACCTCGGCCGCAGCGTTGCGGCCCTGTCAGGGAGGCACCCCCAAATGAACGCAACGATGCGTAGAGTCGTGATCGGCACCGCCGCGGTTTCCATGGCGCTGTCCGTCGCCGCCTGTGGCAAGGCCGGCGACGACAAGAAGAGCGACTCGAGCAGCAGCAGCTCCTCCGGTGGCAAGACCATCGGCCTGCTGCTCCCCGACAGCGTGACCGCGCGCTACGAGAAGTTCGACCACCCGTACTTCGAGGCGCAGGTCAAGTCGCTGTGTGCCGACTGCACGGTCGACTACGCGAACGCCGCCGGTGACGCTGCCAAGCAGGCCCAGCAGGTCAGCACCATGGTGACCAAGGGCGTCAAGGTCATCGTGATCTCGGCCCAGGACTCTGCGGCCATCAAGTCCTCCATCGACGCCGCCGTGGCCAAGGGCGTCAAGGTCGTCGCGTACGACCGCCTCGCCCAGGGCAAGGTCTCGGCCTACGTCTCCTTCGACAACGTCAAGGTCGGCGAGCTCCAGGGCCAGGCCCTGCTCGACGCCCTCGGCTCCAAGGCGACCACCAAGTCCAAGGTCGTCATGATCAACGGTGACGACGCCGACCCGAACGCCGGCCAGTTCAAGCAGGGCGCGCACAAGGCCCTCGACGGCAAGGTCGACATCGCCTACGAGCAGTCCGGCCTGTGGAAGGACACCGTCGCCGCGCAGAAGATGAAGGCGGCCATCACCCAGCTCGGTGCCAAGAACATCGCGGGCGTCTACTCCGCCAACGACGGCATGGCCGGTGGCATCGCCACCACCCTCAAGGGCTCCGGCATCAGCGGCATCCCGCTGACCGGTCAGGACGCGGAGCTCGCGGGCATCCAGCGCATCGTCGCGGGCACCCAGTCCTCCACCGTCTACAAGGCGTTCAAGCCGGAGGCCGACGCCGCCGCCACCATCGCCGTGGACCTGCTGCAGGGCAAGAGCATCTCCTCGCTCGCCACCGGCACGCAGACCAGCGGTTCCGGCGACAAGGTGCCCTCGCAGCTGCTGACCCCGGTGTCGGTCACCAAGGCCAACATCAAGGACACGGTGATCAAGGACGGTCTGTACACCGTCTCGGACATCTGCACCAGCGAGTTCGCCAAGGCCTGCAAGGCCGCCGGTCTCCAGTAGTCCCGCTCTGGAGCCGTGAGGCTCCGGCCGTCAGCGCCTGGGTGGTCGCAGTACGACACCCGGGCCCCGGCCGCCCGACGCGCCGGCCCTTCCGCAAGGTGCCCCGGCCGTCCGGCGGTCTCGCGAAACCCCTCCGACGCCCGCTCCGGCCTTCATACCCCGCTGCCGGAGCGGGCGTCGGACGGACCCGTTGCCAAGCGCAGCGGATTCGCGCATGTTCATCTTGTAAACCGCGTGCGTACCCCGACGACAGTCCGAGGTACCGCACGACCCTCCGCGCCTGATCACCAAGCGCGGCATCCCCGCCGGTCAGGCGGCGAAGGAGATGGTTCACGTGTCCGCTACGCCCGTGCTGGCGTTGCGCGGAGTCTCCAAGCGATTCGGTGCGGTCCAGGCACTCACCGACGTCGATCTGGAGGTCCACGCCGGAGAAGTGGTCGCCCTGGTGGGCGACAACGGCGCAGGAAAGTCGACCCTGGTCAAGACGATCGCGGGTGTGCATCCCATCGATGAGGGCGTCATCGAGTGGGAGGGCAACTCCGTCAGCATCAACAAGCCGCACGACGCCCAGGGGCTGGGTGTCGCGACGGTCTACCAGGACCTCGCGCTCTGCGACAACCTCGACGTGGTGGGGAACCTCTTCCTCGGCCGTGAGCTGCTGCACCGCGGCGTCATCGACGAGGTGACGATGGAGAAGCAGGCGCGCGAGCTGCTGAGCACGCTCTCCATCCGCATCCCGAGCGTGCGCATCCCGATCGCCAGCCTCTCCGGCGGCCAGCGTCAGGTCGTGGCCATCGCCCGCGCCCTGATCGGCGACCCCAAGGTCGTCATCCTCGACGAGCCCACCGCAGCCCTCGGTGTCGAGCAGACCGCGCAGGTCCTCGACCTGGTCGAGCGGCTGCGCGAGCGCAACCTCGCCGTCATCCTCATCAGCCACAACATGGCCGACGTCAAGGCGGTCGCGGACACCGTCGCCGTGCTGCGTCTGGGCAAGAACAACGGTTTCTTCCCCGTGAAGAGCACCAGCCAGGAAGAGATCATCGCCGCGATCACGGGTGCCACGGACAACGCCGTGACCCGTCGTTCCGAGCGACGCACCACGGAGGCGGCAAAGTGAGCGAGACGTCGAACAAGACCGTGCAGGGCGACGAGTCGCCCCAGCTCGACAAGACCGAGGCGGCCGGGACCCCGACCACGGTCGCTCCCGCCGACGACCCGACGGCCGCGCCGGTCACCGTCGTCGACCCGCGGCTGCTGGTCCGTGAAGAGGGCTTCAAGGGCTACCTCACGGAGTTCTCGCGCCGGGTGAAGGGCGGCGAGCTGGGCTCGCTGCCGGTGGTCGTCGGCCTGATCATCATCTGGACCATCTTCCAGGTGAAGAACAGCCTGTTCCTCAGCGCGGACAACCTCTCCAACATCAGCTACTTCCTCGCGGCCACCGGCATGCTCGCCATCGGCCTGGTGTTCGTGCTGCTGCTCGGCGAGATCGACCTGTCCGTCGGCTCGGTGAGCGGTCTGGCCTCCACGGTGTTCGCCGTCTTCGTGGTCAACCACGGCATGAACCAATGGCTGGCCCTGATCCTCACGATCATCACGGGCATCGGCATCGGTGCGCTGCACGGCTGGTTCTTCGCGAAGATCGGCGTACCCGCGTTCGTGGTCACCCTGGCCGGCTTCCTCGGCTGGAACGGTCTGATGCTGTGGCTGCTGGGCTCCAGCGGCACGATCAACATCCCGGCCGACAGCGGCCCGGTGAACCTCCTCGGCCAGAGCTCCTTCTTCATGGACCAGGCCATCATCGGCGCCTACCTGCTGGCCGGCCTCGGTGTCGTGCTCTCGGCCGTGGGCCAGCTGAACGAGCAGCGCCGGCGCCGGGCGGCGGGCGTGCCGTTCCGTCCCACCAGCGAGATCCTGATCCGCGTCGGCCTCCTCGCGGTGGCGTCCTTCGCCGCGGCGGCCGTGCTGAACAACGCGGCCGGTGTCTCCAACGCGCTGGTGATCTTCCTCGCGTCGCTCGTCATCGTCGACTTCGTACTGCGCCGTACCACGTACGGCCGCAAGGTCTTCGCGGTCGGCGGCGGCATCGAGGCGGCCCGCCGTGCGGGTATCAGCGTGCCGATGGTCCGGATCACCGTGTTCGCGATCTCCGGCGGTTTCGCGGCGATCGGCGGCATGTTCTTCGCCGGCCAGACGGCGAGCGCGACGCTCAACGCCGGTGGCGGCAACACGCTGATGCTCGCCATCGCGGCGGCCGTCATCGGTGGTACGTCGCTGTTCGGTGGCCGCGGTACCGTCTGGTCCGCCCTCCTGGGCATGCTGGTCATCCAGTCCATCCAGACCGGTCTCGACCTGCTGAACATGAACACGTCGATCCAGTACATGATCACCGGTGGTGTTCTGCTGGGTGCGGTCGTCATCGACTCCGTCTCCCGCAAGAGCCAGAAGGCGGCGGGGCGCGGCTAGCGCCGTGGGGGGTGCGGTGCGCGGGCGGCTTCACCGCCGTCGTGGTTGATCGCGCAGTTCCCCGCGCCCCCAGGTAAGTCAAGTGCCCGGTGTCTGAAAAGGCACCGGGCACAGTCGTGTCATAGGTGGGGCTCATCATGGGTACAGCCGATCGCGTGACCCATGACCCAAGGGCCGGAGTCGTTCCGCCCGGGCGGAACATTAGACTCGACGAGCCCGGCAACAGCTCGATCAGCTCTACTGCAAGGAGGCACGGGTGCCGCTGCTGACCCGTATCAGGGGACCGCGCGATCTGGACCGGCTCAGCCCCGAGGAGCTGGTCCAGCTGGCAGAGGAGATCCGGAGCTTCCTCGTGGAAGCGGTCTCCAAGACCGGCGGACACCTCGGTCCCAACCTGGGCGTGGTCGAGCTCACCATCGCCCTGCACCGCGTCTTCGACTCCCCGAAGGACAAGGTGCTGTGGGACACCGGCCACCAGTCCTACGTGCACAAGCTGCTGACCGGCCGGCAGGACTTCTCGAAGCTGAAGCAGAAGGGCGGCCTGTCCGGCTACCCCTCGCAGGCCGAGTCCGAGCACGACGTCATCGAGAACAGCCACGCCTCCACCGTGCTCGGCTGGGCCGACGGCATCGCCAAGGGCAACCAGCTGCTCGAACGCGACAGCCACGTCGTCGCCGTGATCGGTGACGGCGCCCTGACCGGCGGCATGGCCTGGGAGGCGCTGAACAACATCGCCGACGCCAAGGACCGCCCGCTCGTCATCGTCGTCAACGACAACGAGCGCTCGTACGCCCCGACCATCGGCGGCCTCGCCAATCACCTGGCGACCCTGCGTACGACGGACGGGTACGAGCGGTTCCTGGCCCGCGGCAAGGACCTGCTGGAGCGCACCCCGGTCGTCGGCCGGCCGCTCTACGACACGCTGCACGGCGCCAAGAAGGGGCTGAAGGACTTCATCGCCCCGCAGGGCATGTTCGAGGACCTGGGCCTGAAGTACGTCGGCCCGATCGACGGCCACGACATGGAGGCCCTGGAGTCGGCGCTGGCCCGGGCCAAACGGTTCGGCGGCCCGGTGATCGTGCACTGCCTCACCGAGAAGGGCCGCGGCTACCAGCCCGCCCTCCAGGACGAGGCCGACCGCTTCCACGGCATCGGCCCCATCCACCCCGACACCGGCCTGCCGGTCAAGGCCTCCGGCGCCGACTGGACCTCGGTCTTCGGCGACGAGATGGTCGAGCTCGGCAAGGAGCGCGAGGACATCGTCGCCATCACGGCGGCCATGCTCCAGCCGGTCGGCCTGAAGAAGTTCGCGGACACCTTCCCGGACCGCATCTACGACGTCGGCATCGCCGAGCAGCACGGCGCCGTCTCCGCGGCGGGCCTCGCCACGGCCGGCCTGCACCCTGTCTTCGCCGTGTACGCCACCTTCCTCAACCGCGCCTTCGACCAGGTGCTGATGGACGTGGCCCTGCACAAGTGCGGGGTGACCTTCGTCCTGGACCGGGCGGGCGTCACCGGCACCGACGGCGCCTCCCACAACGGCATGTGGGACATGTCGATCCTCCAGGTCGTCCCCGGCCTCAGGCTCGCCGCCCCGCGCGACGCCGACCAGGTCCGCGCCCAGCTCCGCGAGGCCGTCGAGGTCGACGACGCCCCGACGGTGGTCCGCTTCTCGAAGGGCGCGGTCGGCCCCGCCGTGGCCGCCGTCGGCAGGGTCGGCGGCATGGACGTCCTGCGCGAGCCCGGTACCGACACCCCGGACGTGCTCCTGGTCTCCGTGGGCGCCCTCGCCCCCATGTGCCTGGAGATCGCCGGCCTCCTCGACAAGCAGGGCATCTCGACGACCGTCGTCGACCCGCGCTGGGTCAAGCCGGTCGACGAGGCCATGGCCCCGCTGGCCGAGCGCCACCGGGTCGTCGTCACGGTCGAGGACAACATCCGCGTCGGCGGCGTGGGCTCCGCCGTCGCCCAGGCCCTGCGCGACGCGGGCGTCGACGTCCCCCTCCGAGACTTCGGCATCCCGCCCCGCTTCCTCGACCACGCGTCGAGGGCCGAGGTGATGGCGGAGATCGGCCTGACGGCCCCGGACATCGCCCGCCAGGTCACCGGTTTGGTCGCGAAGCTGGACGGTACGACGACGGAGGTCGACTCGGTGGAGTCCGCCAGGGATTGAAACGCCCTGGCTGAGACGCCCCTTCAGGGGCGCTGGGGGTCCCCCGGCCGAAGGCTGGGGGAGGAACTGCGCGACCAGCCCCCACCGGGCCGGTAGCCCCCGACGAAACCCAAACCACCCCAATGGGTCGGCCTCGCTCACCTCTCCGGTGGCGAGACCGACCCATCTGCGTGAACCTGCCCTTGCCGGGGCATACGCACCCCCCGGCCCTCTCGATCATGTCGAGGACGACAAACGTGGGAGGTAGGCACGTGGGCAGTACCCTCTTCAGGACCAAGAACGTCGAACAGTCCATCAAGGACACCGAGGAACCGGAGCACGCGCTCAGGAAGTCCCTGTCGGCCCTGGACCTCACGGTCTTCGGCGTGGGTGTCATCATCGGCACCGGCATCTTCGTCCTGACCGGCACGGCCGCCAAGAACACCGCAGGGCCCGCCGTGGCCCTGTCCTTCGTCGTGGCCGGCGTCGTCTGCGGCCTCGCCGCGCTCTGCTACGCCGAGTTCGCCTCCACCGTCCCGGTCGCCGGTTCGGCGTACACCTTCTCGTACGCCTCGCTCGGCGAGTTCCCCGCGTGGATCATCGGCTGGGACCTGGTGCTGGAGCTGGCGCTGGGCACGGCGGTGGTCGCCGTCGGCTGGTCGGGGTACATCCACTCGCTGCTCGACAACGCCGGCTGGCACCTGCCCGAGTACCTCAGCGGCCGCGACGGCGCCCACGGCTTCGGCTTCGACATCCTCGCCGCCGCCCTGGTCCTCGTCCTCACCGCGATCCTCGTCGTCGGCATGAAGCTCTCCGCCCGGGTCACCTCGGTCGTCGTCGCCATCAAGGTCGCCGTCGTCCTGGTCGTCATCATCGCCGGCGCCTTCTTCATCCACAGCGGCAACTACAGCCCCTTCATTCCGCACAAGGAGCCCGTACCGGCCGGCGGCAACCTCAAGGCCCCGCTGATCCAGCTGATGTTCGGGTGGGCGCCCTCCAACTTCGGCGTGATGGGCATCTTCACCGCCGCCTCCGTCGTCTTCTTCGCCTTCATCGGCTTCGACGTCGTCGCCACCGCCGCAGAGGAGACCCGCAACCCCCAGCGGGACGTGCCGCGCGGCATCATCGGCTCCCTGATCATCTGCACCTTGCTGTACGTGGCCGTGGCCATCGTGGTGACCGGCATGCAGAAGTACAGCGAGCTGTCCGTGGACGCCCCGCTCGCCGACGCCTTCAAGGCCACCGGGCACCCCTGGTTCGCCGGCCTGATCAGCTTCGGCGCCGCCGTGGGCCTGACCACCGTGTGCATGATCCTGCTGCTCGGCCAGTCCCGGGTGTTCTTCGCGATGAGCCGGGACGGCCTGCTGCCCCGTTTCTTCTCGCACACCCACCCGAGGTTCCGCACCCCGTACCGGCCGACCATCCTGCTGGGCGTCGTCATCGCGATCGTCGCCGGCTTCACCAGTCTCAGCGAACTCGCCGAACTGGTGAACATCGGCACGCTCTTCGCCTTCATCATCGTCGCGATCAGCGTGATCATCCTGCGCAACAGCCGGCCCGACCTGGAGCGGTCCTTCCGCACTCCCTGGGTGCCGGTGCTGCCGATCGTGTCCGTGCTGGCCTCGCTGTGGCTGATGCTCAACCTGCCCGCGGAGACCTGGCTGCGGTTCGCCATCTGGATGGTCATCGGCTTCGTCGTCTACTTCCTCTACGGCCGCTCCCACAGCCGCCTCGCCCAGGCCGAGCGGGCACCCGCCGACGCTCCGTGACCGGCAGTCTCGCCACTCCGGCCCCGTATGTCCCGTCCGGGTGGGACTGCGGGGCCGGATAGCGTGCTCCCCATGCTTCTCGCGCCCCTCGCCCCGCCACGGTCCGTAGTCGCAGGGAAGGGGTACTGGACGCGGCTGCTGCCCCTGCTCGCCGTGCTGGCCTGCGTGACCCGGGTGCCGTCCTTCCTCCGGCCGCTGTGGAACCCCGACGAGGGCTATCTCGCCGTACAGGCACGCATACTGGCGCGCGGCGGACAGCTGTACGAGACCGTCGTGGACCGCAAGCCGCCGCTGCTGCCGTGGCTGTACGAGGGGACCTTCGCGGTCTTCGGGTCCGGGTCGCTCACCCCGGTCCGGGTCCTCGCCGTACTGGCCCAGCTGGCCACCGCCACCCTGCTCGCGTCGATCGCCCGGCGACGCTGGGGCGACCGCTCGGGCCGTACCGCCGGGGCGCTGTACCTGCTGGTCTCGGTCGGGCTCAACCCCGAGGACGCGCAGGCGGCCACCTTCGAGGTGTTCATGCTGCCCTGCACGGCCGCCGCGATGTGGTGCGCCGACCGCCGCCGCTGGGGAGCGGCCGGGGCCGCCGTCGCCTGCGCCTTCCTCACCAAGCAGACCGGCGGGGCCGTTCTGGTGCCGGTGCTCTACCTCCTCAACCGGTACGGCGGCCCGCGTGCGGGCCTGCTCCGGCTGGCGGCCGGCGCGGCCCTGCCCGTGCTGGGCGCTGCCCTGGCCACCGACCCGGCCGGCTTCGCCTTCTGGACGGTCACCGGGTCCGGCGCCTACGCCTCCTTCACCGGATCCGAACTCCACGTCCTGGCGCGGGCGTTGACCAACAGCGCGATCCTCGGCGCGGCCTCGGCCGGCCTGCTCCCGCCCATCGCGCGGGCCCTGCGCATCGCCCGCACGGGCGCCGCCGACCTGTGGCTGTGGCTGGCCGCGTCGGCGGCCGCCGTCACCCTCGGCTTCCACTTCTTCGGCCACTACTTCCTGCAACTCACCCCACCGCTCGCCCTGTTGGCCACGGCCGCGCTGCAGATCCTGCCGCGGGAACGGACCTCGGCCGCCGTCCTCGCCTCGGCCTGCGCCTGCGCCCTCTTCCTGACCTGGGGCGTCCTGGCCCCCCGCCCCGAACTCGCGCACGCGCAGCGGCTGGCGCTCACCCTCGACCGCCGTACCGCGCCCGGCGACCGGGTCCTGGTCTGGGGCATACACCCGGAGACGTACTGGCTCGCCGACCGCACCCCCGCCACCCGCTACCTCACCGCCGGCCTCCTCACCAACTTCAGCGGCGGCCGGGACGGCCCGCAGGTCGGCGAGAAGTACGCCGTCGCGGGCACCTGGCCCGTCTTCCGCGCGGAACTGGCCGACCGGGCACCGGCCCTGGTGATCGACGACTCCCGCGGCAAGCCGTACGGCCCCGACCGCGTCCCGAGCCTGCGCAGACTGCTCGCGGCGGGCTACGAGCAGGCGGGCGAGGTGGACGGGGCGGTGCTGTACGTCAGGGTGCCGGGGGAGTAGTTCAGTGCAGCAGGGCGCTCGGCCCGATCACCTCGGCGCCCAACTCGGTCACCCGGCTCCGCAGTTCACGGTCGGCGGTGACGACGAGCCGGGGCCGGCCGGGGTCCTCGGCGGCCAGCTCCACGATCCGGTCGTCGCCGCTGCCGGGTGCCGACTCCACCCGTACCCCGGGCACCGACGTCACCCCGCGGGCCGCACCCTCGACGACGAGCACCAGCTCCACCGGCGTCGGGCGGCCGGGCAGCCCCTGCTCGGCGAGCCGGTCGCGCAGCCGTTCGGCGGCTCCCTTGCGGTCCCGCCACCAGCCGTCCGGCCGCGACCCGACGACGTTCGCGCCGTCGACGATCACCAGCAGGGGAGCTTCGTCTTCCATGCCCCAAGCCTCGCACGCCCGGGGCCGCCCCACTGCTCCGAACGGCCCCGCTTAGAGTGAAGCGGTGAACGGCGACTGGCTCCTCCGCGGCCGTGACGGCCGGCTCAGTGTCTATCTGCCGTCGGGCGAAGCCGTGCTGTGCCGGGCGGAGCGCGGACCGCGCGCGCCCTGGGGCGCTCCCCGGACAATGGGCGGCGACCAGCGGCTGCACCCGGGCTTCACGGTGGGCCAGGGCGTCGACGGGTACGCCCATCTGGTCGCCTGGCGGCCCACCGTGAAGGGCGAGTCGGGGCTCGTCCACTCCACCCACTACCGGCCGCATCTGGCCCCCCTGGACTGGCAGCCGATCGGTCACCCGGGCAAGAAGGGCGATGTCACCGGAGCCCCGGCCGTCGCGGTGGACGCGGCGGGCCGCGCCCATGTCTTCGTCCGTAACCGGGGGCGCGGGCTGAGCATGGTCGCCCAGAAGGCGAAGGGCGGCTGGGAGCCGTGGCGGGACCTGAAGGGCCGGCTGGTCGAGGACGGACTCGCGGCGGTGACCGGTGAGTCGGGGCGGGTCGAGGTGTACGCGGCCGTGCCCGGCGGACTCGTGCACTGGCGTCAGGAGCAAGCCGGGAAGCCGCCCGTGCTCCTCGAGGCGCTGGAGGCCCCGGTCCGGCCGGGCACCCTCACCGCCCTCGCCACCTCGGCCGAGAGCACGACCCTCTACTACACCGACGAGTCCGGCGACCTGTGCGCCTGGCGTCCGGGCGGCAAGCCGTACGCCCTGCTGCCCTCCGCCGGGCCCGGCCCGGTCGCCGCGGTCCGCTGTGAACTCGACGGGTACGACTGCACCCTGCTCGCCCAGCGCTCGGCGAGCGGCCGGGTGGCCTTCGCCGCGTATCCGACCCAGGACGAGCAGGCCGGCGCCTGGTGGACCGAGTCGGGACCGCAGCTCCCGGCCGACGCCCGGGTCGCCCTGACCACGGACGCGGCGGGCCGGGTGACCGCGGCGAGCCTGTCCCCGTCCACCGGCCGGCTCCTGCTCACCCGCCGCAAGGACGAGCCCGGCCTGGCCCTTGAGGCCTGGCGCGAGGTCTGACCTCCGCACCGCACGTGAAAAGGGGCCCTCCGCGCGGTGCGGAGGGCCCCTTTCCCACTGCTGTGGCCGTTACGCGGGGACCGAAGCCACGCCCGGGGCCAGGAACTTCTTGCCGTTCACGCGCTCCGAGACGCCCTCGCGGTCCAGGTACGGCGTGATGCCGCCCAGGTGGAAGGGCCAGCCGGCGCCCGTGATCAGGCAGAGGTCGATGTCCTGCGCCTCGGCGACGACACCCTCGTCGAGCATGAGCCCGATCTCCTGGGCGACGGCGTCCAGGACGCGGTCGCGGACCTGCTCCTCGCTGAGGACGACGTCACCCTGTTTCAGCAGCGCGGCGACCTCGGGGTCCAGCTCCGGCTTCCCGCTGTCGTACACGTAGAAGCCGCGCTTGCCGGCCTTGACGACGGCCGCGAGGTTCGGGGAGACCGTGAAGCGGTCCGGGAAGGCCCGGTTGAGGGTCTCCGAGACGTGCAGGCCGATGGCGGGACCGACCAGCTCCAGGAGCACCAGCGGGGACATCGGCAGACCCAGCGGCTCGACCGCCTTCTCGGCGACCTCGACCGGGGTGCCCTCGTCGATGACGTTCTGGATCTCGCCCATGAAGCGGGTGAGGATGCGGTTCACGACGAACGCCGGGGCGTCCTTCACGAGAACCGCGGTCTTCTTCAGCTTCTTGGCGACGGCGAACGCGGTGGCCAGCGAGGCGTCGTCGGTCTGCTCGCCGCGGACGATCTCCAGGAGCGGCAGGATCGCGACCGGGTTGAAGAAGTGGAAGCCCACGACCCGCTCGGGGTTCTTGAGCTTCGACGCCATCTCCGTCACCGACAGCGAGGAGGTGTTGGTGGCGAGGATCGCGTGCGCCGGGGCGACCGCCTCGACCTCCGCGAACACCTGCTGCTTGACGCCGATCTCCTCGAAGACCGCCTCGATGATGAAGTCCGCGTCGGAGAAGCCCTCGGCCTTGTCCAGGACACCCGTCACCAGGGCCTTGAGGCGGTTGGCCTTGTCCTGGTTGATGCGGCCCTTGCCGAGCAGCTTCTCGATCTCGGCGTGGACGTAGCCCACACCCTTGTCGACGCGCTCCTGGTCGATGTCGGTCAGCACGACCGGCACCTCCAGGCGACGCAGGAAGAGCAGGGCGAGCTGCGAGGCCATGAGGCCCGCGCCCACGACGCCCACCTTGGTGACCGGACGCGCCAGGTTCTTGTCCGGCGCACCCGCCGGGCGCTTGCCGCGCTTCTGCACCAGGTTGAACGCGTAGATGCCGGCGCGCAGTTCACCGCCCATGATCAGGTCGGCGAGGGCCAGGTCCTCGGCGTCGTAACCCTGCTGGAGGTCGCCGTTCTTGGCGGCGGCGATGATGTCCAGGGCGCGGTAGGCGGCCGGGGCCGCACCGTGCACCTTGCTGTCGGCGATGAAACGGCCGCGCGCGACGGCCTGGTCCCAGGCCTCGCCGCGGTCGATCACCGGGCGCTCGACCTCGATGTCGCCCTTCAGCACCTGGGCGGTCCAGATCAGCGACTGCTCAAGGAAGTCGGCACCCTCGAAGAGGGCGTCGGCGATGCCCAGGTCGAAGACCTGCTGCCCCTTGAGCTGCTTGTTCTGGTTGAGGCTGTTCTCGATGATGACCGAGACGGCCTTGTCGGCGCCGACAAGGTTCGGCAGCAGCGCGCAGCCGCCCCAGCCCGGGACCAGACCGAGGAAGACCTCGGGCAGCGAGAACGCCGGGATGGCCTTGGAGACGGTCCGGTACGTGCAGTGCAGACCGACCTCGACGCCACCGCCCATGGCGGCACCGTTGTAGTACGCGAAGGTCGGCACGGCGAGGCCCGCGAGGCGCTTGAAGACCTCGTGGCCGCCCTTGCCGATGGCCAGCGCGTGCTCGTGCTCCTTGAGGAGCTCGACGCCCTTGAGGTCGGCGCCGACCGCGAAGATGAACGGCTTGCCGGTGATGCCGACGCCGACGACCGTGCCCTCGGCGGCCTCCTTCTCCACCTGGTCGATAGCGGTGTTGAGGTTCGCCAGCGAGGCCGGGCCGAAGGTGGTCGGCTTGGTGTGGTCCAGGCCGTTGTCCAGGGTGATCAGCGCGAAGCGGCCGGCCCCGGACGGCAGGTCGAAGTGGCGTACGTGCGCCGACGTGACGACCTCGTCGGGGAACAGGTCCGAGGCCTGCTTCAGAAGCTCGGCGGTGGTGCTCACTTGTCCCCCTCGAAGTGCGGGTTCTCCCAGATGACCGTCGCGCCCATGCCGAAGCCGACGCACATGGTGTTCAGGCCGTAGCGGACGTTCGGGTGCTCCTCGAACTGGCGGGCCAGCTGCGTCATCAGACGCACGCCGGAGGAGGCCAGCGGGTGACCGAAGGCGATGGCGCCGCCGTACTGGTTGACGCGCTCGTCGTCGTCCGCGATGCCGTAGTGCTCCAGGAAGGCCAGCACCTGGACGGCGAAGGCCTCGTTGATCTCGAAGAGACCGATGTCGGAGATGCCGAGCCCCGCCTGGGCGAGCGCCTTCTCCGTGGCCGGGATCGGGCCGTAGCCCATGACCTCCGGCTCGACACCCGCGAAGGCGTACGACACGAGCCGCATCTTCACCGGCAGGTTGTTCTCGCGGGCGAAGTCCTCGGAGGCGATGATCGAGGCGGTCGCACCGTCGTTCAGACCGGCCGCGTTGCCGGCGGTGACCCGCCCGTGCACGCGGAACGGGGTCTTCAGACCCGACAGGTTCTCCAGGGTGGTCCCGGGCCGCATCGGCTCGTCGGCGGTGACGAGACCCCAGCCGGTCTCACCACCCTCCGGGTTCGTCCGGCGCACCGAGATCGGCACCAGGTCGGCCTGGATCTTGCCGTTGGCGTACGCCTTGGCGGCCTTCTCCTGCGAGCGCACCGCGTACTCGTCCGCGCGCAGCTTGGTGATCGTCGGGTACCGGTCGTGCAGGTTCTCCGCGGTCATGCCCATGAACAGTGCCGACTCGTCGACCAGCTTCTCGCTGACGAACCGCGGGTTCGGGTCCACGCCCTCGCCCATCGGGTGCCGGCCCATGTGCTCGACGCCGCCGGCGATGGCGACGTCGTACGCGCCGAAGGCGACGGAACCGGCGACCGTGGTGACGGCGGTCAGGGCGCCGGCGCACATGCGGTCGATGGAGTAGCCGGGCACGGAGGTCGGCAGGCCCGCGAGAATGCCCGCGGTACGGCCGATGGTCAGACCCTGGTCACCGATCTGCGTGGTCGCGGCGACGGCGACCTCGTCGATCTTCTTGGTGTCCAGCCCGGGGTTGCGGCGCAGCAGCTCCCGGATCGCCTTCACGACGAGGTCGTCGGCACGGGTCTCGTGGTAGATGCCCTTCGGGCCCGCCTTGCCGAACGGGGTACGGACGCCGTCGACGAAGACGACATCCCTGACGGTACGAGGCACGATTGGCTCTCCTCCAGGGTGCGGGATGGCACTGCTGCGATGCGCTGAGCGCGCGCTCAGGGCCCATGCTACTTATGAGTAACGTGACTGCCCAGTCCTGGAGGGTGGAGCGGCGAAGGTCACATGCCGGGGTGCCTCCACTGCAGCGCCCCGACAGGGGCGCGGGGCTGTACTTGACATGCGGCTCCGCCGCGTGGGCGCGACCAGCCGCATCGGACCCGCAGACCCGTACGGCGCGCAACACCGGGGCGGCATGGATGCTGCGGAGACCCCTCGCTCCGCGGCGTGCCCAGCTCGAAGATGCGGGTGTTGCCCGCCAGCAGCCGCCGGGTGCGGGCGGGGCGGGACCGGGGTGCGGGTGACGTGAGCACAGGGGCTCCTCTCGGGTGGTGGGGTACGCGTACGGACGGCCGCCGGGTCATGAACGGTCCCGGAAGAAGGGGATGGTGGGAGGGGGGCGGAGGTCCGGCACGCCGACGGACCGGTGCCGGCCGGTCGCCGGACGCGGTGCCTCGTCGGCCCGTGCCATGACGGGCGCCGCGAGTGCGCAGATCAGCAGCGGTCCGCGACCGGCCGGGTCGTCGTCGCCGTACGCGAGGCGGACGCCGGCCGGACCGCACACCACGCCGAGCGCGTCGAGCACCCGGATCGTGTAGCGCGCGAGGGTCTGTGCCGGCGGGCTGTCCGGCGTGCGCGGTCCGGCGGGGACGTCCGCCCGCAGGCCGGTGACGACGTGCTCGGGCCGTCCGTCCGGGCCGGGGCGGGTGACGGTGTCGACCGTGTACCGGCGGCGGCCGGGCAGCTCGGTCAGCACCAGGTGCGGGCTGCCGGAGTGCCGGGCGGCCGCGTGCCACAGGGCCGGCCAGGCCGTGTTGATCTGGCCTTCGTCCGCACATTCCACCGCGTCGACCGGGATGCCGGCGACCGCCGGGGCGAGCAGGTAGCCGGCCGCGGGGTACGACCGTGCCCAGGCCACGGCGTCGGCCGGACGCGCGGTACGGATGCCCCGCGGTGCCGGGATCCCCAGCCGGGCCAGCCGGGCCGCCTGCGCGCCGCGGTCGTACCTCAGCGGCGAGGACGCCGGATCGGCCCCGGGAAGACCGAGCTGCCAGGCGATCCGCTCGGCCAGTTCGATGCCCCCGGCCCCGCCGGCGACCACGGCCGACACCCCCAACGCCCGCAGCGCCTTGACCGTCTGCCGCAGCCCCCGGTGCACGACGGTGTTTTCGTACCCGGCGGGCGGCGTCGCGTTCCGGTACGCCGGCGGGCGCAGCCGGTGCTCCGGAAGGACGGCCACGGTCCGCCAGCCGTTCCGCGCGAAGGCCCGCTGATACGGTTCCCCGCCCTCCTCGTACGGGGCGACCACCGCCGCGGTGCCGGCGGCGGGATCGGCCCGTGGCACGGCCGCGGTGGCGGAGGAGGCGGGGGCGGTGGTCATGGCGGCGGACTCCCGAGCGGGTGTGGGCGGGGGCGGGGCCACGGTTCGGCTCGCCGCTCGGCCGGTGAAAGTGTCTGAAAGGGCACTGCCGTATGGCGTCCGGCCGACTGCCCCGGCCCTGTGGCACCGGGCCTGTTTGGACCAAGTGGTCTCTTCTGTGCCGCTTCCCCCTTGTCCCGGCGGAACGTTGCGCCGGTTACTCGAACTACCGGGAAACTTACCGGATGTGAGAGGCAGTTGTCCGGACCGCGTGGCCGGCTGAGTACTCACGGCAGCCAAGGAGCATCTCCCAAAGAGGAGTAATGTCCATATTGTCGTGAGGATCTCTCGGCTAGAAGGGACCACTCGGTCTGTTCTGGCTTCCCCAGTCTGGAACCCGGGCCTGGTGACGTCAAGCAAGCGGCGGCCACGGGCGGTGTCCACCGCTCCGCGACGGGTCGCGGAACCGTCTTTCCCCAGTTCCGCAAGCCCCTCGCCCGCTCCGACCTCCGGGGTAGTATCTGGACGCTGATCAGCGCGTACGTGAAGGGGTGTTCCGAAATGCGTACGCAGCTGTCCCGGACAAAGCCCGTTCGGTCATGAACCCGTTAATGGGCCTCGAAGGCGAGATCGAATGAGCAACCCGCGCAGGCCGCGACGTCAGCAACAGCGCGCCATCGACACCAGGCGGCGAATCCTCGACACCGCCGGCGCGCTTTTCGTGATGGACGGCTACGAAGGAACGTCGGTCGGTGACCTCATCACTGCCGCACGGACCAGCAAGGGGGCCTTCTACCGGCATTTCCCGGGCGGAAAGATCGAAGTGGCGACGGCCATCATGCACAACGCACTGACCATGGACGGCCTGCGGGAACAGCGGATCATGCTCCAGGAAGTGGTCGACATCGGAATGATCCTGGCCTACCGGATCTCCCACGAGAATGCACTTCAGGCCGCTTTGAAGCTGTCGTTCCACAGTAATGCGCCGGATACCTACGGAACGCCGTGGCCCGACTGGATCGCTTTCAATACGGGACAGCTCGCCGAAGCGCGGCGACGCGGCGAGCTGAAGAAATTCGTCGATGCCGAGCAGCAGGCCCACCAAATCGCGGGGAACTGGGCCGGAGTGGTGCTCATGTCGAACACCCTCGACCGGCACATGCGGAATGTCGAGGCGCGGATTTCTCGCATGTACCGCAACCTGGTGACCGCGATCGCGGTTCCGGACCTCCTGCCCGAGATCGACTTCTCCGTGGACCGCGGCCGACACCTCTACACCGCGTTCCTGGAAGGCCCGGCCGACCGGACCGACCCGGCCGAACCGGAACCGTCGCAGGGCGAACCGGCCGAAGGAGGCCCGGAGGGCGAAGGAGTCCCGGAGTGAGTGGGCGAGGCGCAACGGCCGCCGACGCCCTGTGCCGGCTGTCCGCCTAGGCGGACAGCGCCGTCACCAGCACCGGTGTCACCTGCTCCACCTGCCAGGGCCGTGCGCCGTACCCCACCAGCGCGGCCCCCACGGTCTCCGCGTCGACCACCTGCGGCGGCTCCCAGCAGAGCCTGCGCACGGTGTCCGGCGCGATGAGGTTCTCCTGCGGCATCGTGAGCTCCTCGGCCAGCGCCGAGACCGCGGCCCGGGCAGCCGACAGGCGCGCTGCGGCGGCGGGGTCCTTGTCGGCCCACGCCCGGGGCGGCGGCGGCCCCGTCACGGGCTGTCCCGGCTGCGGCAGCGCGGTGTCAGGCAGCGCCTTGGCGCGGTCCACCGCCGCCTGCCACTGCTCCAGCTGCCGCCGCCCCATCCGGTGGCCGTAGCCGTTCAGTCCCGCGAGGGCGTGCACATTCGGCGGCAACGCCAGCGCCGCCTCCACGATCGCCGCGTCACTGAGCACCTTGCCCGGCGACACGTCCCGCTTCTGCGCGATCCGGTCCCGGGTCTCCCACAGTTCCCGCACCACCCCGAGCTGTCGGCGCCGGCGCACCTTGTGCATCCCCGACGTGCGGCGCCAGGGGTCCTTGCGCGGCTCGGCCGGCGGCGCGGCCGCGATCGCGTCGAACTCCTGCCGCGCCCACTCCAGCTTCCCCTGCCGGTCCAGCTCCTTCTCCAGGGCGTCCCGCAGGTCGACGAGCAGCTCGACGTCCAGCGCCGCGTACCGCAGCCAGGGATCGGGCAGCGGCCGGGTCGACCAGTCGACGGCGGAGTGGCCCTTTTCGAGCACGAACCCGAGGACGCCCTCGACCATCGCGCCCAGCCCGACCCGGGGGAACCCGGCGAGCCGCCCGGCCAGCTCGGTGTCGAAGAGGCTGCTGGGCGTCATGCCTATCTCGCGCAGGCAGGGCAGGTCCTGGGTGGCCGCGTGCAGGACCCACTCGACGCCGGCCAGCGCCTCGCCGAGGCCGGACAGGTCGGGGCAGGCGACGGGATCGATCAGTGCGGTCCCGGCGCCCTCGCGGCGCAGCTGGACGAGGTAGGCGCGCTGACCGTAGCGGTAACCGGAGGCGCGCTCGGCGTCGACGGCGACGGGCCCGGAGCCGGCGGCGAAGGCGGCGATCACCCCGGCCAGCACGGCCTCGTCCACGACCACCGGCGGAATGCCCTCACGGGGCTCCAGCAGAGGGATCGGCGCCCCCGTCACAGAAGATCCGGCCTCGTCCGGAGGAGTGCCCCCGGTGGTGCGCAGTGAACTGTCTGCTGCGGTGTCTTGGGCGTCGGTCACATGTCAAGGGTATCCGTGTGTGGACGGCGCCCGTCGACGGAACGTTCCGTCGACGGGCCAAGCCGGGCCTGCCCGACCCGCGTGACCTGGACGCCCGCAGTACGCGCC